>NZ_JBSFVU010000032.1:0-81644 GCF_053592475.1 Streptomyces sp. NPDC002671 | reverse complement strand
GCAAGGCGGAGGAGGGAGTCGACGATGGGGGTCCCCCCGCGCGAGCGAAGCCGAGCGTGGGGGAGCGTCGGCGACTGACGACAACGCGGCAGATGTGCGTGCCAGACGCCGCGCGGCAGGCGGGAATTTGACGACAGGGCCTAAAGCAGGCCGCCCGGCCGGGCGCCCAGCCGGGCAGTCTCCCAGTGGCAAGATCCGTGTCACCGGACCGACACTCATTGTTCCGTGTCCGGCAGGCGGACCTCTCCGGCGCAAGGCACTGGGTGCCGGATACGGTGGTGACACCATGAGCGCTTCGCAGACCGCCGCTTCGCAGACCTCTGAGGTCCCCACCCTCCTTGTCAAGATCTTCGGCAAGGACAGGCCGGGCATCACGGCCGGCCTCTTCGACACCCTGGCCGCCTACTTCGTCGACGTGGTCGACATCGAGCAGGTCGTCACCCGGGGCCGCCTGGTGCTGTGCGCCCTGGTGACCGAGCCCCCGGCCGGCCTCGAGGGCGACCTCAGGGCCACCGTGCACAGCTGGGCCGAGTCGATGAAGATGCAGGCAGAGATCATCTCCGGGCACGGCGACAACCGTCCGCGCGGTCACGGGCGCTCCCTGGTGACCGTCCTCGGTCACCCCCTCTCCGCCGAGTCGACGGCTGCCATCGCCGCCCGGATCGCCAAGGCCGGCGGCAACATCGACCGTATCTTCCGGCTCGCCAAGTACCCCGTGACGGCGGTGGAGTTCGCCGTCTCCGGCGTGGAGACCGAGCCGCTGCGCACGGCCCTGGTGACCGACGCGGCGGCACTGAGTGTCGACATCGCGGTCGTCTCGGCGGGCCTGCACCGGCGCGCCCAGCGGCTGGTGGTCATGGATGTGGACTCCACCCTCATCCAGGACGAGGTCATCGAGCTGTTCGCCGCGCACGCCGGCTGCGAGGACGAGGTCGCCGAGGTGACCGCGGCGGCGATGCGCGGGGAACTGGACTTCGAGCAGTCGCTGCACGCGCGCGTGGCGCTGCTGAAGGGGCTGGACGCCTCGGTGGTGGACAAGGTCCGCGCCGAGGTGCAGCTGACGCCGGGCGCGCGCACCCTGATCCGCACGCTGAAGCGGCTCGGCTACCAGGTGGGAGTCGTCTCCGGTGGGTTCACGCAGGTCACGGACGATCTGAAGGAGCGGCTCGGGCTGGACTTCGCCCAGGCCAACACGCTGGAGGTCGTCGACGGGAAGCTGACCGGCCGGGTCACCGGGGAGATCGTGGACCGGGCGGGCAAGGCCCGGCTGCTGCGCCGGTTCGCCGCGGAGGCCGGGGTGCCGCTGTCGCAGACGGTGGCGATCGGTGACGGCGCCAACGACCTGGACATGCTGAACGCGGCCGGTCTGGGCGTCGCCTTCAACGCCAAGCCGGTGGTCCGCGAGGCCGCGCACACGGCGGTGAACTTCCCCTTCCTGGACACGGTCCTCTATCTGCTGGGCATCACCCGCGAAGAGGTCGAGGCGGCGGACACGCACGACGAGGAGTGAGCCGGAGGTCGTACCCCGGCTGCGAGGAGGGCCCGGCATCATTGCGGTACCGGGCCCTCCTGCCGTCTGTGCGGTCAGTCGGAGGGCTCCCAGAAGTCCGCGAGCGTGGCCACGTGGGGCTCCAGGCTCTTCCAGGGGCCGTCGTAGGCCAGCAGCGCGAAGCCGGCAGCGGGGAAGCCACGGCCGTTCATCCGCTCGCGGGCGTCGTCCTCGGCCGCTCCGGCCAGGATCTCGGCGAGGCCGTGCACGCCCGGGTTGTGGCCGATCAGGATCACGTTCCGCACGTCGTCCGGGACTTCGTTGAGCACGGCGATCAGCTCGCCGGGCGAGGCCTCGTAGACCCGCTCCTCGTAGACGGTTTTCGGCCGGTGGGCCAGTTCGTGGACGGCGAGCTTCCAGGTCTCGCGGGTCCGGATCGCGGTGGAGCACACAGCCAGGTCGAAGGTGATACCGGTGTCGGCCAGCTTGCGTCCGGCGACCGCGGCGTCCATCCGGCCACGCTCGGCGAGCGGGCGGTCATGGTCGGTCACCTGGGGCCAGTCGGCTTTCGCATGCCGGAGGAGGACGATCGTGCGAGGTTCTGCGGCGCTCATGGGACCCAGCTTCGCATGAAACAGGCCATGCGGCGCAGGGAGTTGACATGCGGATTCACCGCTGCCGAGGCACTTTCTCAGCGCGCGAGCAGCTCCTGCGCGCGCTCGACGAGGTGGGTGATCGCCGGGTCGCCGCTCGCCGCGTGGGCGTCCGACGGGTTCAGTATCAGCCCGAGCAGCGCGACGAAGGCGAGCGCGGGCAGGGCCAGGGCCCACCAGGGCAGCCGGATGTCGACGCCGCCCGTGGTCGCCTGACGGGGGCGGGAGTGGGTGCGGGCCGGCATGATCGCCTCCGTGGCTCTTCGAGTGGTCCGTGGCCGCCTGGCGCGGTCACCATTCGAAGCTACGGAATCCGGGGCCGCCAACCCATCCGGGCATCCACCCACTTGACCCTGACCCTCACCCCCTAGGGGATGGTGGAGTTAACCCCACCATCCGCCGCCGGAGGCCCGGCCGACCGGTTCACGGAGTCACCGAGTCGCGGGGCCGGGGAGGCACGGGGTCACGAGATCACGAGGTCACGGGGCCGCGATCGTCGCGATGACGGCGATGATCACGAAGATGGCAAAGAACGCGCCGAAGACGAGCAGCATCTTCTTCTGGCTGTTCTGCGGGTTCGGGTCGAGCACGGGCATGCCGCCCAGTCTCGCACCCTTCGCCCGCGCCCACTCCCCCGGGGTCCGGCGGTCAGCGTGCCGCCGCCTCGTCCTCCACCGTGCGGTTCCGGCCGGCCAGGAAGCCCACCGCCATCTGCGGCAGCATCAGCCCCGCCATGAGGGCGATCGGCAGCCCCCAGCCGCCGCTGTGCTGGTAGAGCACGCCCACCAGCAGCGGGCCCGGGATGGAGATCAGGTAGCCGGTGCTCTGCGCGAACGCGGACAGCTGGACCACGCCCGGCCCGCTGCTGGCCCGCATGCCGACCATCGTCAGGGCCAGCGGGAAGGCGCAGTTGGAGATGCCGAGCAGCAGGGCCCAGGCCCAGGCGCCGCCGACCGGCGCGAAGTACAGACCGGCGTATCCGGCGAGGCCGCAGACGCCCAGGGCCAGCGCGATCGGGCCCTGGTGGGGCAGCCGGGTGGCGAGGCGCGGGATGACGAAGGCCAGCGGCACGCCCATCACCATGGTGACCGCGAGCAGCAGTCCGGCCGTACCCGCCGGGACGCCGGCGTCCCGGAAGATCTGCGCCATCCAGCCCATCGTGACGTAGGCGCCGGTGGCCTGGAGGCCGAAGAAGAGGGCGAGCGCCCAGGCGGTGCGGCTGCGGGTGAGGCGCAGCGGGGCGGGCCGGTCCTGCTCCGCGCGCACCGGCTCCTGGGCGGGGGCCGCGCCCCGGTCCCGGGCGAGCGGCAGCCACGGCAGTACGGCGGCGAGCGCGAGCGCGCCCCACACCGCGAGTCCGGACTGCCAGCTGCCGCCCATCGCGTCCGTCATGGGCACGGTGGCCGCGGCGGCCAGGGAGGTGCCGGCGGCGAGGGCCATCGAGTACAGGCCGGTCATGGAGCCGACCCGGTCCGGGAACCAGCGCTTGACGATGACCGGCATCAGCACATTGCTGACGGCGATGCCCATCAGCGCGAGCGCGGTGGCGCCGAGGAATCCGGCCGCGTTCCCGGCGTAGGGCCGGATCAGCAGGCCCGTGGCGATGGCGGCCATGCCGGCGCACACCACGGCGGCCGGGCCGAAGCGGCGGGCCAGGCGGGGGGCGGTGGCGCCGAAGACGGCGAAGCAGAGCGGGGGCACGGAGGTGAGCAGTCCGGCCACGCTGCCGCTCATGCCGAGCCCGTCGCGGACCTCTTCGAGGAGCGCGCCGAGGCTGGTGATGGCAGGACGCAGGTTCAGCGCGGAAAGCACGATGCCGACGACGACCAGACGGGTCGCCCACGCGCGCGTGGGGGCCGCCGTCACCGCGGTCCGGGCCTGCGCTCCCCGGTCTTCCGCCGTCCGGGTTGCCGCCGTCCCGGTTTCCTTCGTCCTGGTTTCCTCACTAGCCATGGGGCCCATCATAGAATCATAGGATGATTGGTTGTCCATCCCCGAGCGCTGCCCGCCCGGGACTGTCGTGCGAAGGTCTGCCATGCCTCTGAGCCACCCGCGTCGTTCGGCGCTGTCCGAGCAGGTCATCGCGGAGCTGCGCAATCAGATCGCCTCCGGTGAGTGGCCGGTCGGCTCGCGGATCCCCACCGAGCCGGAGCTGGTCGAGCAGCTCGGCGTAGCCCGCAACACCGTTCGCGAGGCGGTCCGCGCGCTCGCGCACAACGGCCTGCTGGACATCCGGCAGGGCTCCGGCACCTACGTGGTCGCGACGAGCGAGCTGGCCGGCGTGATGCACCGCCGGTTCGCCGACGCCGACCCGCGGCACATCGCCGAGCTGCGTTCCACGCTGGAGTCGGCGGCGGCGAAGCTGGCCGCCGAGCGGCGCACCGAGAAGGACCTCAAGCAGCTGAATGCGCTGCTGCGGCGGCGCGAGGAGGCCTGGGAGAGCGGTGACGCGGAGGCCTTCGTGGCGGCCGACGCGACCTTCCACCTGGGCGTGGTGGCCGCCTCCCACAACGACGTGATGACGGCGATGTACGCCGACCTGGGCGAGGTGCTGCGGGACTGGCTGCGCGCGGACGTCGGCGCGGAGCTGAGGCCGGGCACGCACATGGACCACACCCGGCTGCTGGACGCGATCCGCGCGGGGGACGCGGAGGCCGCCGCACTGGAGGCCGCGAGCTATCCGTTCCTGTGCCGTCCGGACCGGTTCAGTGCTCCTTCTGGTGACTGACCCACGCCGAGCGGACCTCCTGCCAGCACCGCCCGGTCAGCCGTACGGTCATGGCGGGCCCGGTGTCGACGGGCGCGCTGTCGGTGTCGATGTCCCACCAGCGGGCGCACTCTATGTGCAGGCGCACGCGATCGGTGTCGACATAGGGATTGTGGCAGTAGGCCACCACGTGGGAGCCACGGACGGAGGTACGGCAGGCCGCGCCGAAGAGGCTGGGCGCGGGCGGCTTGCCGTCGCTCACGCGCGCGTGGGGCAGCGCGTCGTACGGCAGGGTCAGCACGAGGGCCACGGCCACGGTCACCGAGGCCAGGCTGCGGGACAGGCGCACAAGGGGACCTCCTCGGCCGAGCTGCGGAGGGATGCGCGGGGTGAACGCTTCATCCAGAGTGCGCCGTTGGACTGCGGCGCCGCCCGGCCGAGTACGCCGAACGGGTGATGCTCACCGTTCGGCCCGCTTCATGGGACGAGGCCCGCACCCTGAGGGGTGCGGGCCTCGTCCGTCGGTCGAGACTGTTCGGCAGCGATCAGGCGCCGATGGCGTGCAGACCGCCGTCGACGTGGATGATCTCGCCGGTGGTCTTCGGGAACCAGTCGCTCAGCAGGGCGACGATGCCACGGCCGGCCGGCTCCGGGTCCTTCAGGTCCCACTCCAGCGGGGAGCGGTTGTCCCACACGGAGGCCAGCTCGCTGAAGCCCGGGATGGACTTGGCGGCCATGGAGCCGAGCGGGCCCGCCGAGATCAGGTTGCAGCGGATGTTCTGCTTGCCCAGGTCGCGCGCCATGTAGCGGTTGGTCGCCTCCAGAGCGGCCTTGGCCGGGCCCATCCAGTCGTACTGCGGCCAGGCGAACTGCGCGTCGAAGGTCAGGCCGACGACCGAGCCGCCGTTCTGCATCAGCGGCAGGCAGGCCATGGTGAGCGACTTCAGGGAGTACGCCGAGACGTGCATGGCGGTGGCGACCGACTCGAACGGCGTGTTCAGGAAGTTGCCGCCGAGCGCGTCCTGCGGGGCGAAGCCGATGGAGTGGACGACGCCGTCGAGGCCGCCCAGCTCCTCGCCGACGAGGTCGGCCAGACGGGCGAGGTGCTCGTCGTTGGTGACGTCCAGCTCGATGACCTTGGTGGGCTTCGGCAGCTTCTTGGCGATGCGCTCGGTCAGCGTGGGCCGCGGGAACGCGGTCAGGATGATCTCGGCGCCCTGCTCCTGGGCCAGCTTGGCCGTGTGGAAGGCGATGGACGCCTCCGTCAGCACACCCGTGATCAGGATGCGCTTGCCCTCGAGGATTCCGCTCATGGTGATCAGTGACCCATTCCCAGTCCGCCGTCAACGGGGATGACGGCTCCAGTGATGTACGAGGCGTCGTCCGAGGCGAGGAACCGCACCGTCGCGGCGATCTCCTCCGGCTGCGCGTAACGGCCGAGCGGCACCTGCGACATGATGCCCTCGCGCTGCTCATCGGAGAGCGCGCGCGTCATGTCGGTGTCGACGAAGCCTGGCGCGACGACGTTGAAGGTGATGTTGCGCGAGCCCAGCTCACGGGCGAGGGAGCGCGCGAAGCCGACAAGGGCGGCCTTGGAGGCGGCGTAGTTCGCCTGCCCCGCCGAGCCGAGCAGGCCGACGACGGAGGAGATCAGCACGACACGGCCCTTCTTGGCCCGCAGCATGCCGCGGTTGGCACGCTTCACGACGCGGAAGGTGCCGGTGAGGTTCGTGTCGATGACCGAGGTGAAGTCGTCCTCGGACATGCGCATCAGGAGCTGGTCCTTGGTGACGCCGGCGTTCGCGATCAGGACCTCGACCGGACCGTGCTGGTCCTCGATCTCCTTGTAGGCCTGCTCCACCTGCTCGGGGTCGGTGATGTCGCACTTGACAGCAAGGAAGCCCGCTGGGGGCTCACCCGAGCGGTACGTGATCGCGACCTTGTCGCCGGCGTCGGCGAAAGCGCGGGCGATGGCGAGGCCGATGCCCCGGTTGCCTCCGGTGACGAGAACCGAGCGGCTCAACGGATCACCCTTTCGATAGCGGTCTGCAGATGTCCGACAACCCGTCCGAGCAGCATCTTCACCACTTCATGACAGGCGGCTTCATCGAAAACCTATCGGTAGCGGCGCGCTCTCGGGCAAGCGGGCACCGACAGTGGCTCGCAGCCGTCACTGTCGGATCCCTACAGAAAGCGCCGGTACCAGGGCGAAACCTGTGGTCCGCCGGGCCGCTCCCGCGACATGATCGGACCCGACAGGCCACAACAGCAGGGAGACCTCGGTGCCTCATTCCATCGACGAAGCCTTCACGGCGCTGCCGCTAAGGGCCCTGGCCGACGCCGCGCTCGCCCGCGCGCGGGCGCTGGGGGCCGAGCACGCGGACTTCCGGTTCGAGCGGGTGCGCAGCGCGTCCTGGCGGTTCAGGGACGCCAAGCCCGCCGGATCGTCCGACACCACCGACCTCGGGTACGCGGTCCGGGTCGTGCACGGCGGTACGTGGGGCTTCGCGTCCGGGGTGGATCTGACCCTGGACGCCGCCGCCAAGGTCGCCTCGCAGGCCGTGGCGATGGCCAAGCTCTCCGCCCAGGTGATCAAGGCCGCCGGGTCGGAGGAGCGCGTGGAGCTGGCCGCCGAGCCGGTGCACGCCGAGAAGACGTGGATCTCGTCGTACGAGATCGACCCGTTCTCGGTGCCCGACGAGGAGAAGGCCGCGCTGCTGGCGGAGTGGAGCACTCGGCTGCTGGCCGCGCAGGGCGTGAGCCACGTGGACGCCTCGCTGCTCACCGTGCACGAGAACAAGTTCTACGCCGACACCGCCGGGACCGTGACGACCCAGCAGCGGGTGCGGCTGCACCCCGAGCTGACCGCCGTGTCCGTGGACGAGTCGAGCGGCGAGTTCGACTCCATGCGGACCATCGCGCCGCCGGCCGGCCGCGGCTGGGAGTACCTGACCGGCACCGGCTGGGACTGGGACGCCGAGCTGGAGCAGATCCCGGAGCTGCTCGCCGAGAAGATGCGCGCGCCGAGCGTGGAGCCCGGTCTGTACGACCTGGTGGTCGACCCGTCCAACCTGTGGCTGACCATCCACGAGTCCATCGGCCACGCCACCGAGCTGGACCGCGCCCTCGGCTACGAGGCCGCCTACGCCGGCACCTCCTTCGCCACCTTCGACCAGCTGGGCAAGCTGAAGTACGGCTCCGAGCTGATGAACGTCACCGGTGACCGCACCGCCGAGCACGGCCTCGCGACCATCGGGTACGACGACGAGGGCGTCGAGGCCCAGTCCTGGGACCTGGTGAAGGACGGCACTCTGGTCGGCTACCAGCTGGACCGCAGGATCGCGAAGCTGACCGGCTTCGACCGGTCCAACGGCTGCGCGTACGCCGACTCCCCCGCCCATGTGCCGGTGCAGCGCATGGCGAACGTCTCGCTCCAGCCGGACCCGGCCGGGCTGTCCACGGAGGGCCTGATCGGCGGCGTCGACCGGGGCATCTACGTCGTCGGCGACCGGTCCTGGTCGATCGACATGCAGCGCTACAACTTCCAGTTCACGGGACAGCGCTTCTTCAAGATCGAGAACGGGCGGATCACCGGGCAGCTGAAGGACGTCGCCTACCAGGCGACGACCACCGACTTCTGGGGGTCGATGGCTGCCGTGGGCGGGCCGCAGACCTATGTCCTCGGTGGTGCCTTCAACTGCGGCAAGGCCCAGCCCGGACAGGTGGCCGCCGTGTCCCACGGGTGCCCCTCCGCCCTCTTCAAGGGCGTCAACATTCTGAACACCACGCAGGAGGCCGGTCGATGAGCGCGCCCACCAACAAGGCGAACAAGCCGCACGAGGTCGTCGAGCAGGCTCTCGCGCTGTCCCGGGCCGACGGCTGTGTCGTCATCGCCGACGAGCACTCGACCGCCAACCTGCGCTGGGCGGGCAACGCGCTGACCACGAACGGCGTCACGCGCGGGCGCACGCTCACCGTCATCGCCACCGTCGACGGCAAGGAGGGCACGGCGTCCGGGGTCGTGTCCCGGTCGGCCGTCACCGCCGACGACCTGGAACCCCTGGTCCGCGCCGCCGAGGCCGCCGCGCGCGGGGCCGGCCCCGCCGAGGACGCGCAGCCGCTCGTCACCGGCGTGCCGCAGTCACCGGACTTCACCGACGCACCGGCCGAGACCTCCTCCGCCGTGTTCGCCGACTTCGCCCCGGCGCTCGGCGAGGCCTTCGCACGCGCGCGTGCGGGCGGCCGGGAGCTGTACGGCTTCGCCAACCACGAGCTGGTGTCCACGTATGTGGGTACGTCCACGGGCCTGCGCCTGCGGCACGACCAGCCGACGGGCACGCTGGAGCTGAACGCCAAGTCCCCGGACCGTATCCGCTCCGCCTGGGCCGGCCGGTCCACGCGGGACTTCAAGGACGTCGACCCGGGCGCGCTGGACGCGGAGCTGGCCGTACGCCTGGGCTGGGCCGAGCGGCGCGTCGAGCTGCCGGCGGGCCGGTACGAGACGCTGCTGCCACCCACGGCCGTGGCGGACCTGCTGATCTACCAGCTGTGGTCGGCGTCGGGCCGGGACGCGGCCGAGGGCCGGACGGTGTTCTCCAAGCCGGGCGGTGGCACGCGCATGGGCGAGAAGCTCTCCGAGCTGCCGCTGACGCTGCGCAGCGACCCGAACGAGCCCGGTCTGGAGTCCTCGCCGTTCGTGGTCGCGCACTCCTCGGGCGGCGACCAGTCGGTGTTCGACAACGGGCTGCCGGTGCACCCCACCGAGTGGATCGGCCAGGGCGAGCTGAAGCATCTGACGACCACCCGGCACAGCGCCGGTCTGACCGGGCTGCCGGTCGCCCCGGCGGGCGGGAACCTGATCCTGGACGGGGGCGAGGACCGCTCCCTGGAGGAGATGGTCGCGGCCACCGAGCGCGGGTTGCTGCTGACCTGCCTGTGGTACATCCGCGAGGTCGACCCGGCGACCCTGCTGCTCACGGGCCTGACCCGGGACGGCGTCTACCTCGTGGAGAACGGCGAGGTGACCGGTCAGGTGAACAACTTCCGGTTCAACGAGTCGCCGGTGGACCTGCTGGGGCGGGCCGCGGAGGCCGGGCGTACGGAGAAGACGCTGCCGCGTGAGTGGAGCGACTGGTTCACCCGGGCCGCGATGCCCCCGCTGCGCATCCCCGATTTCAATATGAGCTCTGTCAGTCAGGGCGTATAACCTCGTAGTCGGCTGTCACCCGACTGCCCAGAGATCATCGAGGAGACACGAGAACCGTGACGGACATCGTCGACGAGCTGAAGTGGCGTGGGCTGTTCGCCCTGTCCACCGACGAGGACGCTTTGCGCAAGGCGCTCGCGGACGGTCCCGTCACGTTCTATTGCGGCTTCGACCCGACGGCGCCGTCGCTGCACGTGGGGCACCTGGTGCAGGTGCTGACCGTGCGCCGGCTCCAGCAGGCCGGGCACCGGCCGCTGGCGCTGGTCGGCGGCGCGACGGGCCTGATCGGTGACCCGCGCCCGACCGCGGAGCGCACGCTGAACGACCCGGAGACGGTGGCCGGCTGGGTGGGCAAGCTGCGCGCCCAGATCGAGCCGTTCCTGTCCTTCGAGGGCGAGAACGCGGCCGTGATGGTCAACAACCTCGACTGGACCGAGGGCCTGTCCGCGATCGAGTTCCTGCGGGACATCGGCAAGCACTTCCGCGTCAACAAGATGCTGACCAAGGACTCCGTGGCCCGGCGCCTGGAGTCCGACCAGGGCATCAGCTACACGGAGTTCAGCTACCAGATCCTGCAGGGCATGGACTTCCTCCAGCTCTACCGGCGGTACGGCTGCGCGCTCCAGCAGGGCGGCAGCGACCAGTGGGGCAACCTCACGGCGGGTCTGGACCTGATCCACCGGCTGGAGCCGCACGCGAGCGTGCACGCGCTGGCGACGCCGCTGATGACCAAGGCGGACGGCACCAAGTTCGGCAAGACCGAGGGCGGCGCCGTCTGGCTCGACCCGGAGATGACGACGCCGTACGCGTTCTACCAGTTCTGGCTGAACGTGGACGACCGGGACATCTCGCGCTACCTGCGCATCCTGTCCTTCAAGTCCCGCGAGGAGCTGGAGGAGCTGGAGGAGCAGACCGAGGAGCGCCCCCAGGCCCGTGCCGCGCAGCGCGCGCTGGCCGAGGAGCTGACGACGCTGGTGCACGGCGCCGAGCAGACGGCCGCCGTGATCGCCGCGTCCAAGGCGCTGTTCGGCCAGGGCGAGCTGGCGGACCTCGACGACCGGACGCTGGCCGCGGCGCTGTCCGAGCTGCCGCACCTCAAGGTCACCGAGCTGGGCCAGGTGGTGGACCTGTTCGCCGAGGTCGGCCTGGTGGCCAGCAAGTCCGCGGCGCGGCGGACCGTGAAGGAGGGCGGGGCCTACGTGAACAACGTGAAGGTCACCGCCGAGGACGCGGTGCCCTCCGAGGCGGATCTGCTGCACGGGCGGTGGCTCGTGCTGCGGCGCGGGAAGAAGAATCTGGCGGCGGTCGAGGTCACGTCCGTCTGAGACTGAGAGACGCCTGAGACACGCTTGAGGGCGGCTTCCCACGAGGGGGGCCGCCCTCAGGCGTACGGCTGTCCGGCTAGGCCACGGCTAGGCCACGGCTAGGCCTGCTGTTTCTTCTTGCCCAGCGTCGCCACGTAGAGCATGTCGACCGCGAAGACGATGATGACCGCGGCGACGACCTGGAAGGCGTGCCGGCTCCAGTCGATGCCGGGGGTCGCCGCGACGCCGAAGGCACGGGCGATCGCGTTGCCGACCGCGGCGCCGAGCATGCCGCAGATGGTGGTCAGCCAGAGGGGGCTGTGCTGCTTGCCCGGGATGATCGCCTTCGCGATGAGGCCCAGCACGAATCCGACGATGATCGCCCACAACCAACTCATGGCTGCCTCCTCGTCCGGCTCGACGTGAGCATCACCGTCAGTCTCGGCCGCTGCGCCGTTCGGCGCATGTCGGGATCCCTCGTACGCGTCACGGTGGAGGGCGTTCGCGCAGCCAGGAGGCCGGACCCGGTCTCGTGGGCCGGTCACGCGCGGCGTAATGTGAGACGTGTCCTGGCCCGGTTCCCGGCCGGGCGTGGACGGCGGTTCGGGCCGGGGGAGAGTCCGATGCGGGCGGATGGTGGAATGTGAAGCGGAAGCGGCGCGACAACGGCGTTCAGGTTTTCCGGATCACCGGAGCCAGGACGGGGCTCGCCGAGGACGTACGGGGCCGCCAGCGGCGCTATGTCATCTCGATGATGATCCGCACCATCTCCGTGGTCCTCGCGGCGACGCTGTGGAACGTCGAACGGCACGTCGCGATCGTGGCCCTGGTGGCCGGTGCGCTGCTCCCCTACGTCGCCGTGGTGATCGCCAACGCGGGCCGGGAACGGCCGCCGAACCTGCCGTCGACGTTCGTCCCGGCGCCGGTGCGGCCGATGATCGCGCCGCCGCGGGCCCAAGAGACGTGGGCGGAGTCCGTGCCGCAGGAAGGTCCGGCGGAGCCCACGGCGGAGATGCGCGGGGACACCGATTCGTGACCGCTTGTCAAGCTCAAGAAAAGCTCAGATCAATCGTGTAGTTCCGGTGCCGGGCGATGGGTTACCCGTGACATACTGCGTACGCGCTCCGCATCCCCCGTCGGAGCGACGGACCGACGCCGGGCAGCTCCCCCCGTGGCTGCTCGGCGTCGCCTTGTTTGCGCCCGCTCCGGCGCCTGTTCTGTGAGACGAACCTGTGAGTGACGAGACCCCCCTCTGCTCCGCCAAGGGCTGCCACGCCGCGGCCGTGTGGGTGCTGGCCTGGAACAACCCGAAGATCCACACTCCGGAGCGACGCAAGACGTGGCTCGCCTGCGAGGAGCACCGCGAGCATCTTTCGCAGTTCCTCGGGATTCGCGGGTTCTTGAAGGACGTTGTACTGCTGGAGGAGTGGGAGGACGGGGAGTAGGTTCAGCCGCCGATCGCCGACATCGGGCGGTCCGGCTGGACGAACGACGGGTCGTCCAGGCCCGCGCCCGCCTTCTTGCCCCACATCGCCAGGCGCCAGATGCGGGCGATCTCCTCGTCGGGTGCGCCGGAGCGCAGGGCGGCGCGCAGGTCGGTCTCCTCGGTGGCGAACAGGCACGTGCGTATCTGGCCGTCGGCGGTCAGGCGGGTGCGGTCGCAGGCCGAGCAGAACGGGCGGGTGACGGAGGCGATCACGCCGACCCGGTGCGGTCCGCCGTCGACCAGCCAGCGCTCCGCGGGTGCCGAGCCCCGCTCCTCGGAGCCCTCGGGGGTGAGGTCGAAGCGGGTGCGCAGGGAGGCCAGGATGTCCCCGGCGGTGACCATGCCCTCGCGCTTCCAGCCGTGCTGGGCGTCCAGGGGCATCTGCTCGATGAAGCGCAGCTCGTAGTCGTGCTCCACGGCCCAGGCCAGCAGGTCGGGGGCCTCGTCGTCGTTCAGGCCCGGCATCAGGACCGAGTTGACCTTGACGGGGGTGAGGCCCGCGTCGCGGGCGGCCTGGAGGCCTTCGAGGACGTCCTTGTGGCGGTCGCGGCGGGTGAGGGTCTTGAAGACGTCCGCGCGGAGGGTGTCGAGGGAGACGTTGACCCGGTCCAGGCCCGCCGCCTTCAGCGCGGTCGCGGTGCGCTTGAGGCCGATGCCGTTGGTGGTGAGGGACGTCTGGGGGCGCGGGGCGAGGGCCGCGACGCGCTCGACGATGCCGACCAGGCCGGGGCGGAGCAGGGGCTCGCCGCCGGTGAAGCGGACCTCCTCGACGCCGAGCAGCCGCACCGCTATGTCGACGAGCCGGACGATCTCGTCGTCCGTGAGCAGGTCGGGCTTGGCCAGCCACTGCAGGCCCTCCTCGGGCATGCAGTAGGTGCAGCGCAGGTTGCAGCGGTCCGTGAGCGAGACCCTCAGGTCGGTGGCCACGCGGCCGTAGGTGTCGATGAGCACGTGGGCCCCCTCCCTCGTTCCGGACCATTCGCGTTCCGTCACCAGTTCCGTCATCTGCGAGCCTACGTGAGACCAGTGACAACGACAGCTGCCGATCCCACGAGGTGGGACGAGGCCGCGTCGTAGGACCGTACAGTCCTGGACGACGCGGCCGTCGTACGAAGCTCAGTGCGCTCCGGTGCCCGTCAGGGACCGCACCTCCAGCTCCGCGTACTTGCCGGCGTCCGGCACCTCCTTCGACAGCAGGGTGCCGACGGCGCCCAGCAGGAAGCCGACCGGGATGGAGATGATCCCGGGGTTCTCCAGCGGGAACCAGTGGAAGTCGACGCCGGGGAACATCGAGGTCTCCTTGCCGGACACCACCGGCGAGAACAGCACCAGGCCGACCGCGGTGACCAGGCCGCCGTAGATCGACCACAGGGCGCCCGCGGTGGTGAACCGCTTCCAGAAGAGGCTGTAGAGGATGGTCGGCAGGTTGGCGGAGGCGGCGACCGCGAAGGCGAGGGCCACCAGGCCGGCCACGTTGATGTCGCGGGCGAGGGCGCCGAGGACGATCGACACCGCGCCGATGCCGACGGTGGCCCAGCGGGCCGCGCCGACCTCCTGCTTCTCGGTGGCCTGGCCCTTCTTGATGACGTTCGCGTAGATGTCGTGCGCGAAGGAGGAGGACGAGGCCAGGGTCAGCCCGGCGACCACCGCGAGGATCGTCGCGAAGGCCACCGCGGAGATCGTGGCGAGCAGGATCGCGCCCCAGTCGGAGTCCACTCCGCCCAGGTGCAGGGCGAGCAGCGGGGCCGCGGTGTTGCCCGCCTTGTTGGAGGTGATGATCTCGTCCGGTTTGATCAGCGCGGCGGCGCCGAAGCCGAGGGCGAGGGTCATCAGGTAGAAGGCGCCGATCAGGCCGATCGCCCAGATGACCGACTTACGGGCGGCCTTGGCGGTGGGCACGGTGTAGAAGCGGATCAGGATGTGCGGCAGGCCGGCGGTGCCGAGGACCAGGGCGATGCCGAGGGAGATGAAGTCCAGCTTGGTGGTGCCGGTGGCGCCGTACTTCAGGCCGGGCTTGAGGAACGCGGAGCCCTTGCCGCTGTTGTCGGCTGCTTTACCGAGCAGGTCGGAGACGTTGAAGTGGAACTTCAGCAGCACCAGGAAGGTCAGCAGCACGGCACCCGCGATCAGCAGCACCGCCTTGACCATCTGCACCCAGGTGGTGCCCTTCATGCCTCCGATGGTGACGTACACGATCATCAGGAGGCCGACCAGGGCGACGATGCCGATCTTGCCGCCGTCGCTGGTGATGCCGAGGAGCAGGGAGACCAGGACGCCCGCGCCCGCCATCTGGGCGAGCAGGTAGAAGATCGAGACGACGATGGTGGAGGTGCCGGCGGCCGTGCGGACGGGCCGCTGGCGCATCCGGTAGGCGAGCACGTCGCCCATGGTGTAGCGGCCGGAGTTGCGCAGCGGCTCGGCGACCAGGAGCAGCGCGACCAGCCAGGCTACGAGGAAGCCGATGGAGTACAGGAAGCCGTCGTAGCCGAAGAGGGCGATGGCGCCCGCGATGCCGAGGAAGGACGCGGCGGACATGTAGTCGCCGGAGACGGCAAGACCGTTCTGGAAGCCGGTGAACTGCCGTCCGCCGGCGTAGAAGTCGGCGGCGTCCTTGGTCTGGCGGCCCGCCCAGACCGTGATCACGAGGGTGGCGGCGACGAACACCGAGAACAGGGTGATGATCAGCGGCCGGTGCTGGCTCGCCTCGCCGGCGGCCAGCAGGGTGTGCTGCGTCGGGCTCATGCTCCGCCCTCCATCCGGGACTTGATGGCCTCGGCCCTGGGGTCGAGCGTGGCGGCGGCGCGGCGCGCGTACCACCAGGCGATGAGGAACGTGGTGAGGAACTGGGCGAGACCCAGGACGAGGGCCATGTTGACGTTGCCGGCCACCTTGGTGCCCATGAACCCCTCCGCGTAGTTGGAGAGCAGGACGAACAGCAGGTACCAGGTGATGAACGCGACGGTCAGCGGGAAGGCGAACGAGCGGTGTGCGCGGCGCAGTTCACCGAACTCCGCGCTCTGCTGTACCTCGGCGAACTCCTCGGCGGAGGGTAGGGGTGCTTGCGCTCGGGAGGGGGGCGGTGTCTCGGTGGCCACGGAGTCTCCTCGTGTTGCGGACAGGCGCTTTCTGGCCTCGCACGGACAGGAATCACATGACTGGGAGTGATCAGTCGACTCCTGATCGTGATTCCGGCGGGGCCACGATCCTGCTGGGCCCCTCGTCCACGGTCACGGCGCCACGCGCGGAGCGGTTCAAGTCCGTCGGGCTCTTCCGGAGATCGCGTGGACGGAGATAGCTTCGCCACTGCACCACTCGCCATGTACCTGCCCGTTCAGTACCTGTGTCCGGGCGGTTTCTCATTCCGGATGATGTGGAGATCCCATGGTTCATCTGCGCTCCAGACGGCGGCTCGCGCTCGCCGTGCCGGTCGTGCTGTCGCTGACCGTCTCGCTCGGCTTCCTGCCCTCGGAGCTCGCGGCGGCGGCACCCGTGGCCCCGACGGCGACGGCGGACGGCCCGAACCTCGCGTACGTCGTCAACACCAGCACGGACCAGCGCACGATCGAGTCGGTGCAGCAGGAGATCACCCGCAACGGCGGCACGGTCGTGGCGAGTTACGACCAGATCGGCGTGATCGTCGTCCACTCCGCGAACCCGGACTTCGGCAAGCAGATGCGTCAGGTGCGCGGGGTGCAGTCGGCGGGCGCCACCCGCACCGCGCCGCTGACCGCGGCGGGGACGACGGACGAGGGCAGCGTGCAGCTCCTGTCGCGGGCCGAGGCCGCGAAGGCCGCCGAGAGCGCCACGGCGGGCCAGGAGCCCCTCGAGGCCGACCAGTGGGACCTGCGGGCGATCGGCGCCGACAAGGCCGCGACGATCAACCCGGGCAGCCCGCACGTGACCGTCGGTGTCATCGACACGGGCGTCGACGACACCCATCCGGACATCGCCCCGAACTTCTCCGCCTCCCAGTCGGCGAACTGCGTGAGCGGCAAGGCGGACACGACGTACGGGGCGTGGCGGCCGGCGGACGCCAGCCACTACCACGGCACGCATGTGGCGGGCGAGATAGCGGCGGCCCGCAACGGCATCGGCGTCGCGGGCGTCGCGCCCGGCGTGAAGGTCGCGAGCATCACCGTCGCCCAGCCCGACTCGACGCAGCTGTTCTACCCGGAGAGCGTGGTCTGCGCCTTCGTCTTCGCCGCCGACCACGGCGTGGATATCACCAACAACAGCTACTACGTTGACCCGTGGATGTACAACTGCATGGACGACCCCGATCAGCGTGCCATCGTTGACGCGGTCAACAGGGCCCAGCTGTACGCACAGGTCAAGGGCACGCTCAACGTGGCCTCGGCGGGCAACTCCAACCACGACCTGGACGCGGACGCCATCTCCGACACCTCCAGCCCCGACGACTCGACCGCCGCGACCCGGACGGTCGACCCGCACGAGTGCTTCGACGTGCCGACCCAGCTGCCGGGCGTCGTCACGGTGAGCGCGGTGGGCGTCAAGGGCGTCAAGTCGTACTACTCCAGCTACGGCAACGGCGTCGTCGACGTCGCGGGTCCGGGCGGCGACAAGTACCAGATCCCGGACACGCCGTCGAAGAACGGCCGCATCCTGTCCACGCTGCCGAACAACCAGTACGGCTTCCTCCAGGGCACGTCGATGGCGGGCCCGCACGTGGCCGCGGTGGCCGCGCTGCTGAAGTCGGCCCACCCGCACGCCACTCCGTTCCAGCTGCAGGCCCTGCTGAAGGCCGAGGCGAACAACCCGGGCTGCCCGGACGGGCCGTACGACTACAACGGCGACGGGGTCGTGGACGCGACCTGCACCGGCGGCCCGCGGGTCAACGGCTTCTACGGCTTCGGCGTCGTCGACGCGCTGCGCGCCGTCAAGTAACCGCTCACCACAGGGATTTCCACACCGACAGGCGGACCGGACCGGGGGACCGGTCCGGTCCGCCTGCCCCATCCATAGGTTGATTGAATCAATAATGCATAGTGCAGTCATGACAGACATCACGACTGCATGGACTGCACTGGGCGGCGATCCCGCCCTGGTTTCCCACGTGTCGACTGTTGAGCGCCCCAAGGCCCTGGAAGCCCGCCTCCCCGTACGGCAGTTGGCGCGGGCCTGTGTCGGTGCGTGCGCGCTGGCCGCCGCCGAGCTGGGAGCGCGGCGGACCGGCCGTACCGAGGTGCCCGGGGTCCGGGTCGACGACGGCGCGGTCGCCGCCGCCTTCCACAGTGAACGACACCTGCTGGTCGACGGGCGCGCCCCGGTCGCCTTCGCGCCGCTGTCACGGTTCTGGCGGACCGCCGACGGCTGGGTGCGTACCCACGCCAACTACCCGCACCACCGGGCCCGGCTGCTCGCCGCGCTGGGCCTGCCCGAGGACGCCTCGGCGGAGGAGCTGGCCGGGCGGCTCGCCGCCCGCTCCGCCCTGGACGTGGAGGAGACCGTCTACCGCGCGGGCGGCCTCGCCGTGGCCCTGCGCACCCCGCGCGAGTGGGCCGCGCACGAGCAGGCCGCCGAGCTGGCCACACGGCCGCTGGTCGAGCGCGAGCGGCTGGATACGTCACCCGCGCGTGTGCTGCCGCCGCTCGACCCCGCCACCGCTCCCCTGCTCCCCGCGGCCGGGCTGCGCGTCCTCGACCTGACCCGGGTCCTGGCCGGTCCGGTCGCCACCCGCACCCTGGCGCTGCTGGGCGCGGAGGTGCTGCGCCTGGACGCCCCATGGCTGCCCGAACTCCCCGACCAGCACGCCGACACCGGCTTCGGCAAGCGGTCCGCCACTCTCGACCTCACCGCCGGCCGGGACACCTTCGAGGAGCTGCTCGCCGCGGCGGACGTGGTGGTCACCGGCTACCGGCCGGGGGCCCTGGACCGGTTCGGGCTCGCGCCGCAGGCCCTGGCCGAGCGGCGCCCCGGTCTGGTCGTGGCGCAGGTGTCGGCGTGGGGCGCGTACGGGCCCTGGCGCGCGCGGCGCGGCTTCGACAGCCTGGTGCAGGTCGCCACCGGCATCGCGGCGACCGAGGGCACGGCCGGGCAGCCCGGCGCGCTGCCCGCGCAGGCCCTGGACCACGGCAGCGGCTATCTGCTGGCGGCGGGCGTGCTGCGGGCGCTGACCGAGCAGTCGTACGACGGAGGCGGCAGGCTCGTCCGGCTGGCGCTCGCCCGCACGGCCCGCTGGCTGACGGACGAGATCCGCCCGGCCGAGGCCACGGCCACGGCGGCGGGCGAGCCCTACGCGGGCCCGGACGCGTGGCTCGCCGAGACGGACGGCCCGCTCGGCCGGCTGCGGCACGCCCTGTCCCCGGTGTCCTTCACGGGCGGCCCCGCCGACTGGGCGCGGCCCCCGGTGCCGTGGGGGTCGGAGGCCGCCCGCTGGACGTGATCAACTGTTGATCCTGATGTTGACGCCGGCGTTGATCTCAGTCGCCGGCGTTGATCTCAGCCGTTGGTGACGAGCACCTTGAGCGCGGTGCGCTCGTCCATCGCCTTGTAGCCGTCAGGCACGCCCTCGATGCCGACGGTCATGTCGAACACCGGCGAGGGGTCGATGGTGCCGTCGAGGACGTCGGGCAGCAGGTCGGGGATGTAGGCGCGAACCGGGGCGACGCCGCCGCGCAGGGCGATGTTCCGGTCGAACATGACACCGAGGTCCAGGCCGGTGCCGCTCCCGTGCGGCACGCCCACGAAGCCGATGGCGCCGCCGTCGCGGGTGATGTTCACGGCGGTCCGCATGGACTGCTCGGTGCCGACCGCCTCGACCACGGCGTGCGCGCCCTGGCCGCGGGTCAGTTCGCGGACCGCCTCGACGGCCGCGTCCCCGCGCTCGGCGACGACGTCGGTGGCACCGAAGCGGCGCGCGATGTCGGTACGGACCTCGTGCCGGCCGAGCGCGATGATCCGCTCGGCGCCGAGCCGCTTGGCGGCCAGCACGGCGCACAGGCCGACCGCGCCGTCCCCGACGACGGCGACCGTCGTTCCGGGGCGGGCGCCCGCGCCGAGGGCCGCGTGGTGGCCGGTGCCGAGGACGTCGGAGAGGGTCAGCAGGGCGGACAGCAGGTGGTCGTCGGAGGCCGCCTCCTTGGGCAGCTGGACGAGGGTGCCGTCGGCGAACGGCACGCGCACGGCCTCGCCCTGGCCGCCGTCGTAGCCGACGGAGCCCCAGAAGCCGCCGTGTTCGCAGGACGTGGTCAGGCCCTCGCGGCAGTAGTCGCAGACGCCGTCGGACCACATGAAGGGCGCGACCACCAGGTCACCGCGGCGGACGGTGCCCACCTCGGAGCCGGTCTCCTCCACCACGCCGAGGAACTCGTGCCCGATCCGCTGGCCCGGCTGCCGGGCCGCCTCGCCGCGGTAGGCCCACAGGTCGCTGCCGCAGATGCACGCGCGCAGCACCCGCACCACGGCGTCGGTGGGCAGCTGCACCACGGGCTCGGGTACGTCCTCCACGCGCATGTCGTACGGGGCGTGGATGGTGGTGGCGCGCATGGCGAGGGTCCTTCTCGTGCGAGGTCGTACGGGGTCGTACGGGGTCGTACAGGGTTGTGCGGGGCGCTCAGGGGGTGGTCGAGCGCGCACTTCACCGTACGCCGTCGCCGTGGCGGGCCGCTCACCGAGGGCGGGGAGCGGGCTGCGGGGGCCTGGGCGCCGCCTACACCCCCGCCGCCCCCAGCAGGCTGCCCGCCGCGTACGTCACCCCCATCGCCAGCGCCCCGCCCACCACGTTCCGCACCACCGCCCGCCGCCGGGTGGCCGCGCCCAGCCGGGCGCTGCTCCAGCCGGTGAGGACGAGCGCGGCCAGCACCGAGACCACGGTGACCGGGACCCGCCAGGCGGACGGGGGCAGGACGATGGCCAGCAGGGGCAGCAGCGCGCCGACGGTGAAGGCCAGGAAGCTCGCCCAGGCCGCGTGCCAGGGGTTGGTCAGGTCGTCGGGGTCGATGCCCAGCTCCACGCGCGCGTGGGCCTTCAGCGCGTCCCGCTCGGTGAGCTGCTCGGCAGCCTCCCGGGCCACTTCCCGGGACAGACCGCGCCGCTCCAGCAGTTCGGTCAGCTCCGCCAGTTCGGCCTCCGGCTGCTCCCGCAGTTCCCGTTTCTCCAAGGCCAGCGCGGCCATCTCGGAGTCCCGCTGGGTGGACACGGAGACGTACTCCCCCGCCGCCATGGACATCGACCCGGCGAGCAGCCCGGCCAGTCCGGCGGTGAGCAGGGCGGCCCGCTCCGCGGTCGCGCCGGCCACGCCGACGACGAGTCCCGCCGTGGAGACGATGCCGTCGTTCGCGCCCAGCACGGCCGCCCGGAGCCAGTTCAGCCGGGAGCCCAGCGCGCCCCCGTGGGCCTCGTCGTGGGTTGGTTCCGTCACAGCACGGAGGATCGCACCCCGAGCCGCACCGGTCCGGCACCGACGCTCCCCGACGCGGCGTCACCGCAAGCGCGCAGCCACGCAACCAAGCGCGCGGAAATCCAGTGGCGGGCGCGCTCGCGGACTGACTACCGTTCTGGTTCGCGGGGGCGGCTCCGCAGGCGTGCTTCCTTCTCTCCCTGTCCTGGAATCGCAGCGCGCCCACTCTCCGCCTTCGCCTCAATCGTCTTGTTTCTCCGGGGGATTCCGCTTGTCCGCACTGGCGTCCGTGCTGCTCCGCCGCCTTCGTACCGTCTACGTCGACCAGGCCGGACCACGCCCGGGCGACCCGTCCACGGCGGAGGGGCTCGTCGCCCTCGAAGCCGAGCTGCTCGACCGGGGTTTCGCGCTCACGGCGCAGCTCCGCGCGGCGCTCGCCTGGCTCGGCCCCGCCGGGCTCGCGGACGCGGGCCGGCAGCTCATCGGGCACCTGGACGCCGAACTGGGCGCGGACCGCACCCACATGCCCCTGTTCCGCAGCTTCCCGGCCTCCGTGCCCGACGACACGTTCCAGCTGTACGTCGACCGGGTCTTCGCGCTGCTGCTGCAGTGGCCCGCCCAGCCCTGCGTGCTGTGCGGCACCGTCGGCAGCGTGGACCCCGTGGCGCCGTGTGCGCACCTGGTGTGCCGCGCCTGCTGGGACGGCACGGACTACACCGGCTGCCCGCTCTGCCGCCGCCGGATCGACTCCGCGGACCCCTTCCTGGTGCCGGGCGAGCCGCGCCGCCCGCGTGAGGTGCCGGTGGGCCCGCTGAAGCCGCTCGCGCACGGCAACGACGCCGCGGCCGACACCGTCCGGGCGCTGCGGACCCTGCTGGCCCGGCGCACTCCTCTGCCGCCGCAGGACCGTGACGACCTGAAGGTGCTGCTGGACCACGCGCCCGCCGCCCTCGACTGGTTCCCGGACGACATCCCGGTCCGCGAGACCAAGGCTCTCGTGCTCGGCACGCTGCTGCGCGAGCGGCACACGCGCGGGGCGGCCACCGAGCTGCTCGGCGCGCACCTGACCACCGCGACGGACGTGCTGCGGCTGCTGTGCGTGTGGTCCGGCGGCGTGGCAGACCTGCTGCAGCCGCCGCGGCTGCGCTCGCTGCCTCGCCCGCTGCGTGCCCGGCTGCTGCTCCTGCTGGACTCTCTCGCGGTGCCGTCGCTCATGGAGGACGTGCTGCGCCACCCGGGCCCGTGGAAGCGGGCCGCAGAGCTCCTGCACCCGTTCGAGCACCACACCCGCCACCCGCGCGCGGCCCTTGCCTTCGCCGTGCTGCGGAACACCGGCACGACCGGCGCGCTGGGCGAGGCCCTGCTGCGTACGGCCGCCGAGCACCCGGAGGCCGTACGGGCCGACGGCGGCCGGATCAGGGCGGCCGGCTGGGGCGCGCGCGTGGAACAGGCGCTGTCCGAGCGGGACGCGGACACCGCCCTGGCCCTGCTCGCGCAGCGGCCGGGTGAACTGCTGCGCCGGCTGGACCACCTGCTGCGGCTGCGCGAACTCGAAGTCCTGCCCGAGGAGTTCGCCGAAGTCCTGCGGCGTGCGCTGCCCAAGGCGGGGCCCGGTCCGCTGCTCGCCGCGCTGGGCCGCATGCGGATCCGGCATCTGCCCGGCGAGCGGCGGGTGTTCTTCCCGCGCGGGCAGGTGACGCGGGCGTTCACGCTCGACGAGACGCGGGCGCCGCTGGCCGAGGCGGTCACCACGCGCGCGTGCGCGCTGCTGGAGGCCGAGGCGCTGCGCCGCCTCGCCGCAGAGCCCCGCTTCGACCTGGCCGTGCTCGACGGGGCGCTGGCCGGTCTCGCGGTGCCGTCCGCCGAGCGCGCCGCCGCCAAGGCGCTGGTGTCGGTCCCCCGCGGCAGCACGCAGCCGCTGCCCGAGGGCGAGGTGCTGCGGCTGTTCCTGCACTGGACGCAGCCCGCGCGGCAGCGCGTGGACCTGGACCTGTCGGTGGCGCTGTACGACGAGAAGTGGGAGTTCGCCGGGCTGTGCGACTACACGAACCTCGTGTACGGCGACCGGTGGGCCGTCCACTCCGGCGACCTGACCTCGGCGCCGGCGCCGGACGGCGCGACCGAGTACGTCGACCTGGACCTCACCGCGCTCGGGGAGCTGGGCGTGCGGTACGCGGTGCCGGTCGTCTTCAGCTTCAACAACGTCCCGTTCGAGGAACTGCTCGACGCGTTCGCCGGTTTCATGGCGCTCCCGTCGGCCGCCGAGGGGGCGCGCGGCGCCGGGTACCACCCGCGTACGGTGCGTCAGCGCTACGACCTGGAGGGCGACTCGCGCATTCATGTGCCGATGCTGGTCGACCTGCGTCACCGTACGTTCCTGTGGACGGACCTGCACCTGACGTCGGCCGACGGCTTCCACAACGTGTACCGGCACAGCGCCGACCTGGGCCGGGTCGCCCGGGATCTGTTCCAGTACTTCGCGAGCGGCCGTACGACCCTGTGGGACCTCGCGGTGTGGCACGCGGCCGTACGGAGCGACGAGGTGACCGTCGTCCGGCGCGCGGACGGTACGGGCGCCACCGACGAGCTGTGGCACTACCGGCGTCACGCGGGCGAGCCGGACACCGCGTTCGCCGCCCGGGTGCGCGCCCTGGCGGAGCCGGAGCGCCGGGAGGGCGCGCGGGACGCGGCGGACGCGGACGCGCGGGCGGCCGAAGCGGCGGCGAAGAAGCACGTGTTGCTCGCCCTGGTGCACGGCGGGGTGGCGCCGGAGGGCGCGACCGGCGCGCTGTACCGCCTGCTGCCGGGCCCGGCCGACGGCTGCGGCCTGGACCCGCTGACGGCCGGGGATCTGGTGGCCGCACTGGGGTGACGCGCGGCACGCACGCGTGTGCGGTGTCCGAGCGGCAGGGCGGGTGCGCGGGCGGCCGGCGGCACCTGCGGGACGGCACTGTCAGTCGTGGCCCGTATCCTCAGTGACCATGCTCGAAGACCGTGCGACCGCAGTGTCCTCCCCCACCCAGTGGCCGGCCGCGTATCCGAAGGGATACGCGGTCGTTGACGTGGAGACCACCGGCCTGGCCCGGGACGACCGGATCATCTCGGCGGCCGTCTACCGGCTGGACGCGCGCGGCGAGGTCGAGGACCACTGGTACACGCTCGTCAACCCGGAGCGCGATCCGGGACCCGTGTGGATACACGGTCTGACGAGCGAGGTGCTGGAAGGGGCGCCGCTGTTCGCGGACATCGCCGAGGAGTTCGCCGCCCGCCTCGACGGCCGGGTGCTCGTCGCGCACAACGCCGTCTTCGACTGGCAGATGATCGCGCGGGAGTACGCGCGCGCACAGCGCGAGGCGCCGGTGCGGCAGCGGCTGTGCACCATCGCGCTCTCCAAGGAGCTGGCGCTGCCGCTGCCCAACCACAAGCTGGAGTCGCTGGCCGCGCACTTCGGGGTCGTCCAGCAGCGGGCGCACCACGCGCTGGACGACGCGCGCGTCCTCGCGGAGGCGTTCCGGCCCAGCCTGCGGGCCGCGGCGGCGGGCGGCGTACGGCTGCCGCTGCTGGAGTGCCGGCCGCTGACGGAGTGGTCGGACCGGCCCGTGCCACGGCAGGCGTCGGGCGGCTACGGCGGCTACCGGCAGACCAGTTGGCGCCCGTCCCGCAAGCGGCCCGCGTGCCCCTACCCCAACCCCGGCCGCTACGAGGACGGCAAGCGCCTGAAGCAGGGCATGCGGGTGGCGTTCTCCGGGGACACCTCCATCGAGCGCGAGCTGCTGGAGGACCGGGCCACGGAGGCGGGGCTGCACGTGGCCTCCAGCATCTCCCGGCTGACCAGCCTGCTGGTCACCAACGACCCCGACTCGGGCACCTCCAAGGTGGTCAAGGCGAAGCAGTTCGGCACGCCGGTCGTGGACGAGGCGGCCTTCGGGCAGCTGCTGCGGGACGTGGAGCCGGCCACGGAAAAATGACCGTACGGATGGGTGATTGCCGAACGACTCGCCCGGCGCCCGCTCGCCCGGAGGCCGACGGCGGCTCACCCTGTGGCGCATGGCGAATTGTGAAGTTTGCGGCAATGACTACGGAATGACCTTCGAGGTCCACGCACAGGGTGCTGTCCACGTGTTCGACTGCTTCTCCTGTGCGATCCACCGCATGGCCCCGATCTGCGAGCACTGCAAGGTCTCGATCATCGGCCAGGGCGCGGAGGCCGACGGCAACTTCTACTGCGGCGCCCACTGCGCCCGCGCGGCCGGGAAGGTGGGAATCGTCGACCGGGTGTGACCCGGTACCCGCCTGAATGCACCCCACGGCCCGGAGGTACCGTCGTGGGGTGCACCGCTACCGCTTCCTGCTGACCCGCCAGTGGGTGATCCTCACTCTCGTCGCGATCGCCCTGATCCCGACGATGATCAGGCTCGGCTTCTGGCAGGAGCACCGGTACAACGAGCGCACCGCCCGGAACGACCTGGTCTCCGCGGCGCTGCACGCCAAGCCGGTGCCCGTGGAACAGCTGACCTCCCCCGGTCATGCCGTGACCCGCACCGAGAAGTACCACACGGTCAGCGCGACCGGCCGCTTCGACACCGCGCGGGAGGTCGTGGTCCGGCGCCGGACCAACTCCGACGACGAGGTCGGCTTCCACGTCCTGACCCCGCTCGTCCTCACGGACGGCAAGGTGGTGCTGGTCAACCGGGGCTGGATCCCCGCCGACGGCTCGCAGACCGCCTTCCCGAAGATCCCCGCCCCGCCGGCCGGCCAGGTCACGATCACCGGGCGGCTGAAGGCCGACGAGACGACCGCGGCGAGCGGCATCAAGAACGTCCGGGGGCTGCCGGACCGGCAGATCATGCTGATCAGCAGCGAGCAGCAGGCGCAGCGGCTGGGCGCGCAGGTGCTGGGCGGCTACATCGAGCAGACGGCGCCCGAACCGAAGGGCGGCCTGCCGCAGCAGATCTCCGACCCGGGCCGTGAGGACGCCCCGCTGAACTACGCGTACATGATCCAGTGGTGGCTGTTCGCCGCGGCCGTCCCGTTCGGCTGGTGGGTCCTGGTCCGGCGCGAGGTCCGCGACCGGGCGGAGGCCGCGGCCAAGGAGCAGTCGGAGGAGACCGAGCCGGCCGCCGTGTGAGCACCGCGCCGGGTCACTCCCCCGGCGCACCTCCTGATTGGCCCCCACGGCCCGCGGGAAACCGGAACCCGTGACCCCGCGCATCGAGGACTACGCCGTGATCGGCGACGAGCAGACCGCCGCGCTGGTCGGCAGGAACGGCTCGATCGACTGGCTGTGCCTGCCCCGCTTCGACTCCGGTGCCTGTTTCGCCCGGCTCCTCGGCGACGAGGACAACGGCTACTGGCGGATCGCGCCCAAGGGAGCGGACACCTGCACACGCCGCGGCTACCGGCCCGACACCCTCGTCCTCGACACCGAGTGGGAGACCGCCGAGGGCGCGGTGCGCGTCACCGACCTGATGCCGCAGCGCGACCGCGCCCCCGACGTCGTACGCATCGTGCAGGGCGTCAGCGGGCGCGTCACCGTCCGCAGCACACTCCGCCTGCGCTTCGGCTACGGATCCATCGTCCCGTGGATGCGCCGCTCGGACGGCCACCGGGTCGCCGTCGCCGGACCGGACTCGGTGTGGCTGCGGACCGAACCGCCCGTGAGCACCTGGGGCGAGGACTTCAGCACACACTCGGAGTTCACCCTCGCCGAGGGCGAGCGGGTCGCGTTCGTGCTCACCTGGCACCCCTCGCACGAGCCGCGCCCCCGGCTCGTCGACCCCTATCGGGCGCTGAGCAACAGCGTCCACGACTGGCGGCACTGGGCGAGCCGGTGCCGCTACGACGGGCCGTACCGGGACGCCGTCGTACGGTCCCTGATCACGCTCAAGGCCCTCACCTACGCCCCGACGGGCGGGATCGTCGCCGCGGCCACCACCTCGCTGCCCGAGGAGCCGGGCGGTGTGCGCAACTGGGACTACCGCTACTGCTGGCTGCGCGACTCCACGCTCACCCTCGGCGCCCTCCTCTCCGCCGGCTACCTGGAGGAGGCCGAGGCCTGGCGCAACTGGCTGCTGCGCGCGGTCGCGGGCGACCCGGCGGACCTCCAGATCATGTACGGGCTCGCGGGCGAGCGACGGCTGCCGGAGTGGGAGCTGCCCTGGCTGTCCGGCTACGCCGACTCCAGGCCCGTACGCGTGGGCAACGGCGCCGTCGACCAGCTCCAGCTGGACGTGTACGGCGAGGTCATGGACTCGCTGTCGTTGGCCCGCAGCGCCGGCCTGCCCACCAAGCCGCACATGTGGTCGATCCAGCGGGCGCTGATGACGTTCCTTCAGTCGGCGTGGCGGCAGCCCGACGAGGGACTGTGGGAGGTGCGCGGCGGCCGGCGCCAGTTCGTGCACTCCAAGGTGATGGTGTGGGTGGCCGCCGACCGCGCCGTACGGACGCTGGAGCAGCACCCGGAGCTGGACGGCGACCTCGCGGGCTGGCGGGCGATGCGCGACGAGGTGCACCGGGAGGTGTGCGAGCAGGGCTACGACCCCCGGCGCAGGACCTTCACCCAGTACTACGGCTCCCGCGAACTGGACGCCGCCCTGCTGCTGATCCCCCGCGTCGGCTTCCTGCCGCCCGACGATCCGCGCGTGATCGGCACGGTCGACGCCATCCGCGCGGACCTGGGCGACGGCGGCTTCGTGCGCCGCTACGACACCGACGCCGTCGGCGTAGACGGGATGCCGGGCGGCGAGGGCGCCTTCCTCGCCTGTTCGTTCTGGCTCGCGGACGCCCTGCACCTGACGGGCCGCACGGACGAGGCCCGGGCGCTGTTCGAGCGGCTGCTGAGCCTCACCAACGACGTGGGGCTGCTCGCCGAGGAGTACGACCCGGGGCTCGGCTGCCAGGTGGGCAACTTCCCGCAGGCGTTCAGCCACATCGCCCTGGTGAACACCGCCCTCACCCTGCACGGGGGCGAGGAGGCAGGATAGGGGCCATGGATCTTGGACTGAAGGACCGGGTGTACGTCGTCACCGGAGCCACGCGCGGGCTGGGCAACGCCGCCGCGCGGGAACTCGTCGCCGACGGGGCGAAGGTGGTCGTCACCGGCCGGGACGACAAGCGGGTCGCCGAGGCCGCCGCCGAGCTGGGCGCGAACGCGGTGGGGGTGGCCGTCGACAACGCCGACCCCGGGGCCGCCGAGCGGCTGATCGCCGCCGCCCGTGAGCACTTCGGCGGCTTCGACGGCGTGCTGGTGAGCGTGGGCGGACCGCCGCCCGGGTTCGTCGCGGACAACACCGACGAGCAGTGGCGCAGCGCGTTCGATTCGGTGTTCCTCGGCGCGGTGCGGCTCGCGCGGGCGGCAGCAGCGGAGCTGGAGGCCGGCGGGGTCATCGGCTTCGTGCTGTCCGCCTCGGTGTACGAGCCGATTCCGGGGCTGACCATCTCCAACGGCCTGCGACCGGGGCTCGCAGGCTTCGCGAAGTCCCTCGCGGTCGAGCTGGGGCCGCGCGGGATCCGGGTGCTGGGGCTGCTGCCGGGCCGTATCGACACGGACCGCGTGCGCGAGCTGGACGGGCTGTCCGCGGATCCCGAGGCCACGCGGGCTGCCAGCGAGTCCCGGATTCCGTTGCGGAGGTACGGGACTTCGGAGGAGTTCGGGAAGGCCGCGGCGTTCCTGCTGTCTCCGGCCGCGTCCTATCTGACGGGGGTCATGCTGCCCGTGGACGGCGGGATGCGGCACGGGTTCTGACGGGTTCCGAGGGTCGTCAAGTGACCCTCTCCGCAGGGTGTTTGACCGGTCGCAGGCGTACTTCCGCCGGTAGCGAGGGCAGCCCCGCGGACTCGCGGGCGTGCTTGAGCGCCTGGGCCGTGAAGTCGTCCAGGGCCGTCGCCGGGTCCACGCCCGGTTCCAGTTGGAGCCAGACGCGGGCCGACGGCGCCGTACGACGCCCGCACAGCAGGGCCTCGGCGTGGGCCACGCCGGGCTGTCGGGCCGCGTCCTGGACGAGTGCGCTCTCCAGGGCGAGGCCCCGCAGCAGGGCGGCCTCGCCGTCGCCGGTGTCGACGACGACCTCGGTCAGCCGGCGCCGGCGCAGGACCGCCGTCAGCCACCACAGGGCGAGCAGGAGCACGACGGCCAGGGCGGCGATGACCGTCGGCCACCACCAGCCCGCATCCCGCCAGCGGGTGCGCTCGGCCCGGCTGAGCAGCACGTCGTGCGGTCCGGTGTGGATCCACCAGGAGGGCGGCGGCGCGCCCAGCCCCACGGCCAGCACCGAGCCGCCCAGTACGAGCAGCAGCACGCCGGCCAGCCCCAGCAGTACGCGGTTCACGCCACCCTTGCGCACCGGGCTCACCCCTTCCGTCCGGTCCGGGCCACGCGCACCGACAGCGCGGGCGGGTCGGTCAGCCCGAGACCGCGGATCGCGTCGCCGAGCACGACGTCCAGATCGGCGCGTACGTCGTCCAGGTCGCGGAAGTGCGAGACCGCGCGGACGTCGGCCCTCCTGCGGCGCATCCGCACCCGTACCGCTCGTACGCCGGACACCTCCATCGCCCGGTCGCGCAGCAGCAGTCCGGCCGCGTCGCGGCGGAGTCCGGCGCGCACGTCGGGGTGCGGGCGCCGCAGCGGCAGCAGGCCGCGCAGCCCGGGGGTGACGGCGAGCACGATCAGCCACAGTCCGAGGGCGGCGGCGACGCCCGCGCCGGTCAGCACCCAGGTGTCGTCCAGGGGCCGCTGGGCCAGCTGCCGGGCCAGCTCGCGCCGCCAGCGCATGGCGGGCCGGTGGGCGCGCACGGCGGCGATGTCGTACAGGAGGACGCCCGTACCGGCCAGGAGCAGTGCGGCGGTGACGGCCGCGGGGATCCGACGCGCCGACCAGAAGCGGCCGGTGCCGTCGGCGGATGTCCCTTGGCCGGTGCCGGGGTTCTTGTCGAGGGTGGTGGCGGACTCGGTGCCGCGGGGCTCGCTCATGGCGTCCTCCCCTGTGCCGCTCCGGGGGCCGGTGCCAGGTGCAGCCGCTCGACGTGTACGGCGACCTCGGGCACCGTCATGCTCACCAACGCGCCCACCCGCTCGACGACTTGGCGACGCACCGCAGCGCATCGGGCGCCGATGTCCGAGGGGTAGTCGAGTTCCAGGTGGACCCGGACGCGGGCGGAGCCGTGGTGCACGACGACGGTGGCGTGCGGGGGCGCGGCGCCGGGCGGCAGCGGGGCGAGCGCCTCGCGGGCGGCCTGCCCGGCGATCTTGGCGACGACCCGGTCGGCGATCCGGGTGGCGCCGCGCTCCCCAGGCGGCACCTGGGTCAGGGGCGAGCGCTCCATGCCGGTGCCGGCGCTCACGGGGTCACCGCCGCCGGTCGTGCCGGTCGTCGCGGGTGCGGAAGAAGTCGCCCAGTTCCAGGTCGCCCTCCAGGAACCGGCCGACGACGAACCCGATCGCGCCCAGCGCCGCCACCAGCAGGAACGCCCCGAAGCCGCCGAAGTACCCGGCGAAGGCCAGCGCCATTCCGGCGATCATGCCGACCACGGCCATGCTCATTGCGGCGCTCCTCGACTCGTCAGTCCGGTTGTGCGGTGCCGGGGTTCACTGGATCCGGGGCTCCGGCTCCTCGTCCTCGTCGTCTTCCTCGGGCAGCTTGACGTCGGTCACCGCGATGTTGACCTCGACGACCTCCAGGCTGGTCATGCGTTCCACGGCGGCGATCACGCTCTCGCGCACCTCCCGGGCGACATCGGCGATGGAGACGCCGTAGTCCACGACGATCTCCAGGTCGAGCGCGGTCTGCACCTCGCCGACCTCTGCCTTCACGCCTCGGCTCACCGACTTGGAACTGCCCGGCACACGGTCGCGCACAGCTCCGAAGGTGCGGGAGAATCCGCTGCCCAGCGCGTGGACGCCGACCACGTCCCGGGCGGCCAGTCCGGCGATCTTCTCCACGACACCGTCGGCGATGGTGGTCCGTCCCCGGCTCGCCGGATCGCCGCCGCCACGCCGGGTGGCCTTGCGCGTCTGCCCCTCCGGCTCTTCGACGTTCGTGGTCCGGTTCGGGTCCGTCATGTCCGTCATGGCCGTACGTCCCTCTCGGTCGTCGTCCTCCGACCACCGTAAGCAAGGATGCCCCGTTGCGCGCCGGGGATGCGGCAGGCTGGTGCAATGACGGCGGATCGGTGGACACAGGCCACGGGCAGGCTGTTGCCGCTCGGCGGCCCGCGTGACGGCGCGTGGATCACGGAGGGGGCGGCCGGGGCGGTCCTGCGACAGGCGGCGAACGAGGTGCCGGGTGCGCGGCTCGGCACACTGCGGATCACGCTCACCGACCCGGAGGACGTCCACGAGCCGGCCGTACCCCCACCACCGGGCGCCCTGCCACCGGGCCCACTGCGTGTGACGGCGGACTTCGCGGCCACGGCCACCGAGCCCCTGCCGGAGACGGCGTCCAGACTGCGGTCGTTCCTCGCGACGGCGGCGTCGGAACGTCTGGGGCTCGCGGTGACGGTGGTGGACCTACGGGTTACGGACTTGCTGGAGGAGGGCGACGCGGAGGGACAGGACGAGGAGGTACGACCGCCCCGCCCGCCGGCCGCCCGGGAGACCACGGACCCGGAGGAGTCCCGCGCGGTCGCCGCGGCGCTCGCGGTCGCCGGGGTGACCCGACCGACAGGGGCGCTGGGCCGGGCCGTGCGCATCGAGGAGCGCACGGACGGTGTCTCGCTGCCCCACCGGCACGTCCGGGTCGAGCTGGCCGTGAGCGCGGACCACCGGGCCATGGACGTGGCTCGGCAGGTCCGCGCGGCAGTGCGCGACGCACTGAAGGATCAGCCGACGGTGGCCGTACTCGTCACGGCAGTCGAATAACTGCTGCCCCGCTGTGGGCAGTCGTTCCGCAGGGCGATGGGGGGCGCCTGCCCACCACAGGGTTCACTCGCCGACGCCGGCCAGGTCCCGCAACCGCCGAGCCTGAGCGGCACGCTCAGCCGCACGCTGCTCGTCGTACGTACGGTCAGCAGCCCCACGCAGCAACGCCTTCGTCTCCACCACCGCATCCCGCGGCGCAGCCAACAGTGCCACGGCCAAGTCGCCCACCGCCGCGTCGAGTTCGGCGGCGGGCACGGCAAGGTTGGCCAGGCCGGAGGCCACCGCCTCCTCGGCCTGTACGAAACGCCCGGTCACGCAGATCTCAAGCGCGCGGGCGTACCCGACGAGGCCGACCAGCGGATGCGTGCCGGTCAGGTCGGGAACGATGCCGAGGGCGGTCTCGCGCATGGCGAACTGCACGTCGTCCGCGACGACACGCAGGTCGCAGGCCAGCGCGAGCTGGAAGCCGGCCCCGATGGCGTGACCCTGGACGGCGGCGATGGACACGATGTCGTTCCGCCGCCACCAGGTGAAAGCCTCCTGGAATTCGGCGATGGACGCGTCGAGTCCGGCGTCGTCACGGCGCGCCAGATCGGTGAAGGTCGGCTCGCCCGGGATCCCCTCCAGGGTGAACATCTGTCGGTCCAGCCCGGCGGAGAAGGACTTGCCCTCACCACGCAGCACCACGACGCGGACGGAGCCCGGCAGCTGCCGCCCGGCCTCGGCGAGCGCCCGCCACAGGGCGGGGCTCTGCGCATTGCGCTTGGCCGGGTTGGTCAGCGTCACCGTGGCGAGCGTGTCGTCGACGGTGAGCCGTACGCCGTCCTTGTCGAGTACAGGTGCGAGGTCCTGGTCGGGCGAAGCCATGGGGCGCCTCCGATGGGGGTGCTGTCATCACGCATGCCGTCGGCACGCTCAAGTGACTGCACAGTAACCACCCGGCCGGTCGGTCTGTCGACCGGGTGGCACCATCGAAGCCGGTGGGCCGCCCGGAGTCAGGGCGTCGCGGCCTTCTTGCCCCGGGTCGCTCCGCCACGCCCACGCAGCGTGACGCCCGACTCGCTGAGCATCCGGTGTACGAAGCCATACGAGCGGCCGGTCTCCTCGGCCAGTGCTCGAATGCTCGCACCGGAGTCGTACTTCTTCTTCAGGTCTGCCGCGAGCTTGTCGCGCGCGGCGCCGGTCACCCGGCTGCCCTTCTTCAGAGTCTCGGCCACCCGTGCCTCCTCATGGGAAGTGCGCTCTGGTCTCCTCATGATCACCCCTCCAGGGCGCGATGGCCACCCATTCGGCAAGGTCGGTGAGACATCGTTGTGACGACAGGAGCGCATCCCCACATACGGAATCTGTTGTTCCACCGGCTGGTGTCCATGGGGCTGAACGAGTGGATTCGCGAAGTACCAGGTCAGGGACGTGAAGCGGCCGATCCCTTGGCATTGCTGGGATCGGCCGCAAAATCGGTGTACGACACACGCCGATACGAGGAGATCTCACACAGATGATGGATCACGGATCGGCCGAATGATCCATACGCAGTGGATCAGGCTTTCGATCAAGCCAGGGCGACGAGATCCGCGTAGTCGGCACCCCACAGGTCCTCGACGCCGTCGGGCAGCAGGATGATCCGCTCCGGCTGGAGCGCCTCCACGGCGCCCTCGTCGTGGGTGACGAGGACGACCGCGCCCTTGTAGGTGCGCAGGGCGCCGAGGATCTCCTCGCGGCTGGCCGGGTCGAGGTTGTTGGTCGGCTCGTCCAGCAGCAGGACGTTCGCGGAGGAGACGACCAGCGTGGCGAGGGCGAGACGGGTCTTCTCGCCGCCGGAGAGGACCCCGGCCGGCTTGTCGACGTCGTCCCCGGAGAACAGGAACGAGCCGAGCACCTTGCGGACCTCGACCAGGTCCATGTCGGGGGCGGCCGAGCGCATGTTCTCCAGGACCGTGCGGTCCGGGTCGAGGGTCTCGTGCTCCTGGGCGTAGTAGCCGAGCTTGAGGCCGTGGCCGGGGACGACCTCGCCGGTGTCGGGCTGCTCGACTCCGCCGAGGAGGCGCAGCAGGGTGGTCTTGCCCGCGCCGTTCAGGCCCAGGATGACGACCCGCGAACCCTTGTCGATGGCCAGGTCGACGTCGGTGAAGATCTCCAGCGAGCCGTAGGACTTCGACAGGCCCTCGGCCATGAGCGGGGTCTTGCCGCAGGACGCGGGCTCGGGGAAGCGGAGCTTGGCGACCTTGTCGGACTGGCGGACGGCCTCGAGACCGGAGAGGAGCTTGTCCGCGCGGCGGGCCATGTTCTGCGCGGCGACCGTCTTGGTGGCCTTGGCGCGCATCTTGTCTGCCTGCGCGTTCAGCGCGGCGGCCTTCTTCTCGGCGTTGGCACGCTCGCGCTTGCGGCGCTTCTCGTCGGCCTCGCGCTGCTGCTGGTAGAGCTTCCAGCCCATGTTGTAGACGTCGATCTGGGCGCGGTTGGCGTCCAGGTAGAAGACCTTGTTGACGACCGTCTCGACCAGGTCGACGTCGTGGGAGATCACGATGAAGCCGCCGCGGTACGTCTTCAGGTAGTCGCGCAGCCAGACGATCGAGTCGGCGTCGAGGTGGTTGGTCGGCTCGTCCAGCAGCAGGGTGTCGGCGTCCGAGAACAGGATGCGGGCCAGCTCGACACGGCGGCGCTGACCGCCGGAGAGCGTGTGCAGCGGCTGACCGAGCACGCGGTCGGGCAGGTTGAGCGCGGCGGCGATGGTGGCGGCCTCGGCCTCGGCGGCGTACCCGCCCTTGGTGAGGAACTCCGTCTCCTGGCGCTCGTACTGCCTGAGGGCCTTCTCGCGGGTGGCGCCCAGGCCGTTGGCGATGCGCTGCTCGTTCTCGCGCATCTTGCGGATCAGTACGTCGAGCCCGCGCGCGGAGAGGATGCGGTCGCGGGCGAGGACGTCGAGGTCGCCGGTGCGGGGGTCCTGCGGGAGGTAGCCGACCTCGCCGGAGCGGGCGATCTGGCCGGCGGCCGGGATGCCCTCGCCGGCCAGGCACTTGGTGAGGGTGGTCTTGCCGGCGCCGTTGCGGCCGACGAGACCGATGCGGTCGCCCTTGGCGACGCGGAAGGTGGCGCTCTCGATCAGGATGCGGGCACCGGCGCGCAGCTCGATACCGGAGGCGGAGATCACGGACAGACTCCAGGGCGTACAGGAGGGGCGGGTGGGCGGCTGAGGACGTTCCCGCCGTCTAATGCGCGAGGAGAATGGCCATGGAGTAATTCTAACGGGGCTGTGCAAGCGGTTTTTCTGGGTCCGCGCGTGCCGGGCTCCGGCCGGCGAGGTCGTTGCCCAGGGGGGTGCGGTCCGGGGTGATCCGGCCCAGGCCGTCGACGGCGACGAGCTGGCCGGTCCAGGCGCCGGACGGGCACGGCTGCGCGATCAGCAGGGCCGGGCCGCGGCGCAGGGCGCGCTCGGGCCGGAACGCGCAGTCCCGGTGGGCGGGCAGCACCCAGCGCAGGTCGCCGTCGGCGGTGCGGTACGCGGTGACGCGGTGCGGGGTGACGACCGCGAGGATGCCGCGGCCGAGGGGGCGCAGGACGCCGGTGCCGCCCTGGGCCGGCAGCCACTCGTCGGCGTCGGGCAGGGCGCGGTGCCAGCGCACGGAGCGGCCGTCGGTGGCGGTGACGAGCCCGTCGTCCCAGAGCGCGATCGTGTCCCCGCGCGCGGGCAGCACGTAGAGCGGCCGGCGCCCCTCGCGCGCGTACCGCCAGCCCGGCACCCCGCCCTGGGCCGGCCGGCCTTCGACGGCGTCCCCGCGGACCCGCGCCGCCCACCCGCCGGTCCGCACCGCGGGCTGCGCGCCCACGCGGGTGGCGAGGCGGTCTCCGTACGGGGCGGGACGGATGTGGTGGGCGGCCCCGAGGAGACAGCCGGCGAGGAGAAGGCCGGCGAGGAGGCTGGGGCGGGAGAGGCCGCAGGAGGGACCGGTGTCGGCGCCGTGCGGGGCGCAGGGCTCCGGGGCGCTGTCCCTGACGTCCGTGCCGTGCGGCAGAGCGGTCACCGCTCCCCCCTTCGCTCAGGCACATCCAGCAGGCACATCCAGGGCCACGGAACGGCGCAGAGCGTAGTCCCGGGGCGGGGGTCCGGGGCCCTGCGACACGATTCGCGGACGCGTTGTCGGTGCCGGGTGCAACACTGCGGGCGAGGCATGAAACCGACGCGCGAAGGAGTGATCGGCATGGCAGGCACGGGCGGCGGACGGCCGAGCGTCTACCCCACGATTCTGTACGCGGACGCGAAGGCGGCGATCAAGCAGCTCACCGAGGCGCTGGGCTTCACCGAGCTGTCGGTGTACGAGACCGAGGCCGGCAAGGTGATGCACGCCGAGCTGGTCCAGGGCAACGGCGCGGTGATGATCGGTTCCAAGGGCCGCGGCGGCCTCTTCGACGCGACGATGAAGGACGCGGGACCCGCCGGGGTGTACGTGGTCGTGGACGACGTCGACACACACCACCAGCGGGCGGTGGACCACGGGGTGGAGATCCTCATGCCCCCGACGGACCAGGACTACGGCTCGCGGGACTACATGGCCCGGGACGCCGAGGGCAACGTCTGGAGCTTCGGGACGTACGCCCCCGAGATCGGCGCCTGAGTCTTCGGCCGGCTGATCCCCGGCCGGCCGTCCCCGGGCTGTCCCCGGGGCTATCCCCCGGTGTGCACCTGGAACGCGGCTCGGCGCACGGCCTTGGCCAGGGCCGGGTCGGGGTGGGCGGCGGCCAGGGCGACCAGGACCTGCACGGTGCGCGGATGGCCGACGGCGCGGACCTCGTCCAGCAGCGCGGGGACGGTGGCCTGCACCGCGGACTCCAGGTGCCGTACCAGCATCGGCGCCTCGCCGTGGTCGGCGACCGCGGCGGCGGTGTCCACCCACAGCCAGGTGGCCTCCTCCCGGGTGAGGACCTCGTGGGCGTCCTCGGGGTCGACCCCGTCGTGCTCGGCGAGCCAGAGCAGGGCGTACGGCCGCAGGGCGGGCTCGTCCACGACCGCGCGCACATCGGGCTCGGCGGGAGCGCCGACGACCCGCAGCGCCTCGAAGGCGAGACCGCGCAGCAGGGCGTCGTCCCCCCGGGCGGCGTGGACGAGTTCGCCGACGGCGCCGCCCACGGGGCGGGCGGCGAGCCAGGCGCGGTACTCGGCGCGGGCCGCGTTGGGGCGGAGCTGGGCGCAGCCGCGCAGCATGTCCTCGGCGGACTGCTCGATGTTGCCGGCCGGGCTCTGCGCGGCCACGCAGATCTGCTCCAGCTTGACCCATACCGCCCAGCTGCCCAGCGCCGTGAGCGTGGCCTGGCCGGTGCCGTAGGTCAGGGCGCCGACGGAGGCGAGGGCCTTGAGGGCCCAGTCGAGCAGGGGGTCGAGCGGGGTGTCGGCGGCGGGCGCGGGCTCTTCCTCGGTGCCGGGCTCGTAGGGGACCTCGCAGCGTTCGGTGCGCAGCTCGGTGACCCGCTGCTGGAGCAGGTCCAGCAACTGCTCGACCGGAACGGGACCGGCGGACAGCTGAAGGAAGGAGAGCACCTGGGGCATGGCCGAGACGACCTCGGCGACCGCGGCGGGCTCGTGGTCGGCCGGTTCCGGGTAGGCGAGCGACCAGGCGTCGAAGAGGGCGACCCAGCCGCGCAGCACGGCGCTGTCGTCCCGGTCCCAGGCGCGCAGCCGCCAGCCGGGGCGCGCGCTGTCGCCGTGCACCTCGACGAGTCCGGCGAGGCGGGCGATGTCCCAGTCGGCGCGGATCTGAGCGGTGGTCAGGCCCAGGTCGGCCGCTGCGCGATCGGCGGTCGCGCCGGAGAGGGTGGCCTTGCCGTCGGCCCGTGCGCCGGTGCGGCCGGGGCCGAGGGCGGTGTCGGCCCAGCGGGCGACGCGGACCGCGCCGGCCAGGCCGGTGCGCGCCATGCGGGCCAGTTCGGCGGGGGCCGGGGTGCCCTCGGGCGGCCGGGGCGCGGGGCGCCGCGAGCGCCGCTGGTTCACAGCTCTGGGCGCGGCGGCCAGGGGGCGCGGGCGGACAAGTCGGAGCCTGGAGTCGCGCGGGATACGGGACGTCACGGGTGCAGTCTTCCGGTTGACGGTCCGAAAACCCAAACGGAATGTCACGGGGGGCTACGGGGCTGGCCAACGCACGGGGTGCGGGGGCGGGAGAGGAGACGTGCTCCGGCCAGTCGTTCGGCCTCGCAGGCCCGGTGGTACGGCCTTGACGGGCAGGTCGTACAGCCTTAAACGGAACGGCCGGGACCCGTCTACATCAGCGGGGTCAGGAACCGGCGCAGGCGTTCCTCGTACGCCGCGGGGTCGGCGTTCCACATCGCCGCGTGCGGGGCGTCCGGCACGGTGTGGAGGGTGACCCGCTCGGGGCTGCGGGCGGCGAGGCGGCGGGAGTACCGCCAGGGGGCCACGGTGTCGTCCGGGCCGTGGATGATCAGGGTGGGCACGGTGATCCAGGCCGGGTCGGCGAGCTCGGTGACCTGGTCGGCGGGCAGTCCGGCCCGGCCCTGCGCGGCCCGCACCGCGAGCGGCAGCAGCGGCTCCGGGGTGTGGCGGGCCTGCGCGAGGGCGCGCAGCGTGGCCTCCCAGCTGAGCACCGGCGAGTCGAGGACCAGCCCGGCGACGCGCTCGCGCACCACGGAGTGCTCGGCGGCGCGCAGGGCCATGGTGGCGCCGGTGGACCAGCCGAGCAGGACGACCCGGCGGGCGCCGTAGCGGACGGCGTAGCGGATCGCCGCGTCCACGTCGCGCCACTCGGTCTCGCCGAGATGGTTGAGCCCGTCCGGTGGGCGCGGGGCGCCGAGGTCGCCGCGGTAGGCGAGCGCGAGGACCGGCATGCGGCGCTCGTGCAGGAAGCCCATGAGGTTCATGGCGTGCTCGCGGGTGGTGCCCAGGCCGTGCACCGCGATCACCCAGGTGTCCCGGTAGTTCGGCACGAACCAGGCCGGCAGGGCGCCGAGTTCGCCGGGTATGTCGACGTCGGCGTGGTCGAGGCCGAGGGCGGTGTCCGGGTTGCCGACGTACACGTTCGGGGTGAGCCACACCGCGTCGCCGGGGGCGAAGGTGCCGTGCGTGACGCGTTCGAGGCGGCGTACGACGGTGTCGGCGGTGTGCTGGGCCGTCGCCAGGACGGGGCCGACGACCGCGTGCGAGCCGTCGCCGGAGAGGCCGTAGCGGCCGGGGCGCAGGGAGGCCAGGTCGCGGGTGAGCGCGATCTGGCCGGCGGCCGTGGCGTGCACGGTCAGCCGGGGCTCGGTCGGCAGGGGGCGGCCCGCGGGCGCCTTCAGGGCGGCGTCGCTGGCCATCCGGCCGGCGGCGACGGATGCCGCGCCGGCGGCCAGGACCGCGGTGACCGCGGCGGCTGTCGCTTTGACGGTGCGCACCCGTCCAGTGTCGTGGGGGTTCCCGGCACCGGCCAGCCGAACGAGTGGGGCGGGGCGCCGGAGGTCAGCCGCGCTGGCCGTATCCCTTCAGGCGTTCCGCCACCTCCGTCAGCTGGGTCTCGGTCAGCAGGGACGGGGTCAGGCCCGGGACCGAGGACGCCGTCAGCCACAGGCGGCACATCCACTCCAGCTGGGCGGTGCGGTCGTAGGCCTGGTCGAGGGTGGCGCCGTGGGTGATCGTGCCGTGGTTCTGCAGGAGGCAGCCGGAGCGGCCGGCCAGGGCGCGGAGCATGTTGCCGGCCAGCTCGTCCGTGCCGTAGGTGGCGTAGGGGGCGACGCGGACCCGGCCGCCGAGGGCGCTGGTCATGTAGTGGATCGGCGGCAGCTCGGACACGAGGGTGGAGACGGCCGTGGCGTGCACGGCGTGGGTGTGGACGACGGCACGCGCGTGGGTGGTGCGGTAGACCGCGAGGTGCATGGGCAGCTCGCTGGTCGGCACGAGCGTGCCGAGCACCTGCCGGCCGGAGAGGTCGACGCCGGTGACGTCGTCCTCGGTGAGCCGGTCGTAGGGCACGCCCGACGGCGTGACCAGCACGAGGTCCCCGACGCGCGCGGAGACGTTCCCGGAGGTGCCGACCACCAGCCCGTCGGTGACGGTCCGGCGGGCGGTCGCCGTCAGCTCCGCCCAGACGCTCGCCACGTCCGCCGTCTTTGGGTGCCGCTCTTCCGTCTGCCCCTGCTCTTCAGCCATGCGGCGATCCTGCCAGCCGTACCCCCGAACGGGCGGACAGGGGCGCGAAACGCCCGCGGACGACGCCGATCCCCCCGCCGCCCGGCATTCAATGATCTTTCCTGCCCACCGGGTGGAAGGACCCCGCCCGCTCGACCCCGGGAAGACGTATGGCTCGCAACCGCACACCCTTCCGCCGTGGCGCCGGAGTCCTCGCAGCAGCCACGGCCGCACTCGCCCTCACGGGCACCGCGACGGCGTACACCGGGCCGCCGCAGGAGATGGCGGGCCTGCCCCGGGGGCACGACGTCTCGTCCTATCAGGAGCATGTCGACTGGCCGGAGGCCGAGTCCAAGGGCGCGCGGTTCGTCTACGTGAAGGCGACCGAGTCCACGGACTACCAGAACCCCTACTTCGACCGGCAGTACGACGGCGCGCGCCAGTCGGGGCTGATCCGGGGGGCGTACCACTTCGCGCTGCCGGACACGTCCTCGGGCGCCCAGCAGGCCGCGTACTTCGTGCGGCACGGCGGCGACTGGCGGGCGGACGGCTGGACGCTGCCGCCGGCGCTCGACATCGAGTACAACCCGTACGACAAGAAGGACGAGTGCTACGGGCTGAGCAGCGCGGAGATGGTCCGCTGGATCCGGTCCTTCAGCGACGAGGTCCGGCGGGAGACGGGCCGCCGGCCGGTGATCTACACGACGGCCCACTGGTGGGAGGCCTGCACCGGGGACAGCCGCGCCCTCGCCGCGGACCATGCCCTGTGGATCGCCCGCCACGGCACCTCGGGCCCCGGGGAGCTGCCGGGCGGCTGGCAGGAGTGGACGTTCTGGCAGTACGGCACCGGGGGCGGGCTGCCGGGTGACCAGAATCTCTTCCACGGCTCGGCGGCCCGGCTGCGGGACTTCGCGCGCGGCCAGCAGCCAAGGGACGCCTGGGGCGAGAGGGGCGACCGGAACCCTGACACGCCGTTGCGGCAACCCTGAGGCCTACACCAGTTCACCTTCCGTTCACCCAGGTTGCCTACGGTCCAACAGCCAATGACCTCGAAAGATTGCCTGGGTAAATGGAAAGCTTCTCGCTGATCCTCGCGATTGTGGTGGTAACCGCACTCGCGTTCGATTTCACGAACGGTTTCCACGACACCGCCAACGCGATGGCCACGACCATCTCGACCGGTGCGCTCAAGCCCAAGGTCGCGGTGGTCATGTCCGCCGCACTCAACCTTGTAGGCGCTTTTCTCTCCGTGGAGGTCGCCAACACGATCTCCAAGGGGCTCGTCGACGAGAACGGCATCCGCCCCGAGGTCATCTTCGCCGCCCTGGTCGGCGCGATCCTCTGGAACCTGCTGACCTGGCTGGTGGGGCTGCCGTCCAGTTCGTCGCACGCCCTGATGGGCGGCCTGATCGGCGCCACCGTCGCCTCCGCCGGCTTCGGCGCCGTCCACGGTGACGTCCTGGTCACCAAGGTCCTGCTCCCGGCGGTCGCCGCCCCGATCGTGGCCGGCGGCGCCGCGATGCTCGCCACCCGCTTCTCCTACGGCATCGGCCGCAACGCCGACGCCGAGGCCACCCGCAAGGGCTACCGCGCCGGCCAGATCGCCTCCGCCGGACTGGTCTCCCTCGCGCACGGCACCAACGACGCGCAGAAGACGATGGGCATCATCACGCTCGCGCTGATCGCGGGCGGCTCCATCGCCCCCGGCTCGAACCCTCCCACCTGGGTGATCCTCTCCGCGGGCCTGGCCATCGCGCTCGGCACCTACATCGGCGGCTGGCGCATCATCCGCACCATGGGCAAGGGCCTGACCGACCTGGAGCCGAAGCAGGGCTTCGCCGCGCAGACCAGCGCCGCCACCGCCATCCTGGCCTCCTCCCACCTCGGCTTCTCCCTCTCCACCACCCACGTCGTCTCCGGCTCGGTGATGGGCGCGGGCCTGGGCCGCAAGGGCGGTGTGGTCCGCTGGTCCACCGCGACCCGGATGGCCGTCGCCTGGGTGCTCACCCTCCCGGCCGCCGCGCTGGTCGGCGCGGGCGCCGAGTCCCTCACCGACCTCGGTGACTGGGGCACCGCCGTCGTCGGCGTCTTCCTGGTCGCCGCGAGCGCCGCGATCTGGAAGTTCTCCCGCCGCGAGGTCGTGGACCACAGCAACGTGAACGACACCGACAGTGCAGAGCCGGCCGGCGTGGTGACCACCGCCATCGCCGCCGTGACCCCGCCCCCGGCGGGCACGGTCGCCGAGGACCTGTCGGCCACCGCCTGACCCCGAGCAACCCCGGTTACTAAGGAAGCATCATGAAGATCGACTGGGCGGCTCTCGGCTCCGTCTTCGGCGTCAGCCTCGCGTTCACCGTCGGCCTGGTGGCCCTGTTCACGCTCGGCGTCAACGGCCTGTCCCGCAGGGAGAGGGCCGCGGCACAGGGCAACTCCGCCGCCCTCGCCGTGACCGGCGCCTACGTCTGCTTCGCGGCCTGCGCGGCGGCGGTGGCGTACGGCATCTACCTGATCATGCACAAGGCCTGACCGACCGTCCGCAAGGTCCCGTAAGGCTCAGCAAGGCCCCGTAAGGCTCCTCACCGGCTCGCTCCGGAGAGGAGCCTTACGCATGCCCGCACGCCGTCCATGTGGGCCTCAGCACACTCTCCCCGTGCAGGTCAACGGCAAGTTGACGGCCGTTCCGGGCGCGTGGTGGACTGCCCAGGCCATGTACGGCGGCAAGAGAGGAAGCCGGTGCGAATCCGGCGCGGTCCCGCCACTGTCACCGGGGAAGAACACCCCGGGAGCCAGGAACTCTCACCGCCGGATCTCGTCGAACCAGGGCGTGGACACCCTGAGTGAGGACACATATCGCCATGCTCGGCCGCAGATCGAGGACCACCGCCACAACCGCCGTCGCTTCCGTGACCGGCTGAACCGATGGGTGCCGATCGCTCTCGCGCGTACGGCCGCTCCTACGCCTACGGCGCCGCCGCCGGGCTCCTCGGTGACCTGCTCCTCGGTGATCCGCGCCGCGGGCATCCGGTCGCCGCGTTCGGACGGGCGGCCACCGCCGTGGAAGGCGCGTTGTGGCACGACCACCGCGGCTGGGGCGCGCTGCACACCGCCGTCTGCGCGGGCGGCGCCGTCGCGCTGGGCGCCGCGGCCGAGCGCGCCGTACGCCGCTCCCCCGCCGCCACCGTCGCACTGACCGCCGCCGCCACCTGGGCCGTGGTCGGGGGCACTTCGCTGGCCCGGGAGGCCGGTGCCATCGGGCGCGCCCTGGAGGCCGGGGACACCGAGGCGGCACGGGCGCGGCTGCCTCATCTGTGCGGCCGGGATCCGCAGGCGCTCGACGCCGCCGGGATCGCGCGCGCGGTGGTCGAGTCGGTCGCCGAGAACACCTCCGACGCGGTCGTGGGCGCCCTGGTGTGGGGCGCGGTCGGCGGGGTGCCGGGGCTGCTCGGGTTCCGGGCCGTCAACACCCTGGACGCGATGGTCGGTCACAAGTCCCCCCGCTTCCGCCGCTACGGCTGGGCCTCCGCCCGCCTCGACGACCTCGCCGGCTGGCCGGGCGCCCGCCTGACCGCCGTACTCGCCGCGGTCGCCGGACCCGACCCGCGCGGCGCCGTCCGGGCATGGCGGGCGGACGCGGGCCGGCACCCGAGCCCCAACGCCGGGCCCGTGGAGGCCTCGTTCGCGGGCGCCCTCGGCGTGCGGCTCGGCGGGACCCTCTCCTACGGCGGGCGCGTCGAGCACCGGCCCGTGCTGGGCGGGGACACCGGACGAGCCGTCCAGGTCCCCGACATCGGCCGGGCCGTACGGCTCTCCCGCCGCGTCGGCCTGCTCGCGCTCGGCACCACGGTCGCCGGGCGCCTCCTCGTCAACAGCCTGAAGGGACGTGGGAAGTGAACGGGGGTCTCCTCGTCGCCGGCACCACCTCCGACGCCGGCAAGAGCGTCGTGACGGCCGGGATCTGCCGGTGGCTGGTGCGCCAGGGCGTCAAGGTCGCGCCCTTCAAGGCGCAGAACATGTCCCTCAACTCCTTCGTGACCCGCGAGGGCGCGGAGATCGGGCGGGCGCAGGCCATGCAGGCGCAGGCCTGCCGCGTGGAGCCGACCGCGCTGATGAACCCGGTCCTGCTCAAGCCCGGCGGCGAACAGAGCAGCCAGGTGGTGCTGCTCGGCAAGCCGGTGGGCGAGCTGAGCGCACGCGGGTACCACGGGGGGCGCCAGCAGAAGCTCCTCGGCACGGTCCTGGACTGTCTGGCCGAGTTGCGGGGCACGTATGACGCGGTGATCTGTGAGGGGGCCGGTTCGCCCGCCGAGATCAATCTGCGGCGGACCGACATCGTCAACATGGGCATCGCGCGAAACGCGCGGCTGCCCGTGCTCGTCGTCGGCGACATCGACCGCGGCGGCGTCTTCGCCTCCTTCTTCGGCACGGTCGCCCTGCTCTCGCCCGAGGACCAGGAGCTGGTAGCCGGGTTCCTGGTCAACAAGTTCCGCGGCGATGTCGGCCTGCTGGAGCCGGGGCTGGACATGCTGCACGGGCTCACCGGTCGGCACACCTACGGCGTGCTGCCGTTCCGGCACGGGCTCGGCATCGACGAGGAGGACGGGCTGCGTGTCTCCCTGCGCGGGACCGTGCGGGAGTCGAACGTCGCCCCGCCCGTCGGCGAGGACGTCCTTCGGGTCGCCGTCTGCGCGATCCCGCTGATGTCCAACTTCACGGACGTGGACGCGCTCGCCGCCGAACCGGGCGTCGTGGTGCGCTTCGTGGACCGGCCGGAGGAACTGGCCGACGCCGACCTGGTGGTCGTCCCGGGCACGCGCGGGACCGTACGGGCCCTGGAGTGGCTGCGGGAGCGGCGGCTGGCGGAGGCCCTCGTCAGGAGGGCCGCGGAAGGACGTCCGATCCTCGGCGTCTGCGGCGGCTTCCAGATCCTCGGCGAGCACATCGAGGACGAGGTCGAGTCGCGCGCCGGTGCCGTCCCAGGGCTCGGCCTGCTCCCCGTGCGGGTGCGGTTCGCCCGGGAGAAGACCCTCACGCGTCCGACCGGGGAAGCCCTCGGCGAGCGCGTCGACGGGTACGAGATCCATCACGGGGTCGCCTCCGTCGAGGGTGGAGAAGCGTTCATCTCTGATGACGAAGGACACAGCCTGGACGGCTGCCGGGTCGGCCAGACCTGGGGCACCCACTGGCACGGCTCCCTGGAGTCGGACGGTTTCCGGCGGGCCTTCCTGCGCGAGGTGGCCGCCGCCGCGGGCCGCCGCTTCGTGCCGGCCCCCGATACCTCGTTCGCCGCGCTGCGCGAGGAGCAGCTCGACCGGCTCGGCGACCTCATCGAACAGCACGCGGACACGGACGCGCTCTGGCGGCTCATCGAGTCGGGCGCGCCACAAGGACTGCCCTTCATTCCACCGGGAGCGCCCGCATGAGCACAGTGTTGTTGTTGTCGACCGCCGACACCGATCTGCTGGCGGCCCGGGCCTCCGGCGCCGCGTACCGGATCGCCAACCCGACCCGCGTCGACGTGGCCGCCGAGCTGCCGGGGCTGATCGAGGGCGCGGACCTGGCCGTCGTACGGCTGCTGGGCGGCAAGCGCGCCTGGGAGGACGGGCTGGCCGCGCTCCGGGCCTCCGGCATCCCCACCGTGCTGCTGGGCGGCGAGGCCGTGCCGGACGCCGAGCTGATGGCCGAGTCGTCCGTCCCGGCGGGTGTGGTGGCGGAGGCGCTGAAGTACCTGGTCGAGGGCGGGCCCGCGAACCTGACCGAGCTGGCCCGGTTCCTCTCCGACACCGTGCTGCTGACCGGCGAGGGCTTCGAGGAGCCGCGCAAGATGCCGGAGTACGGCGTGCACGGCGCGTACGAGCTCCGGGAGGGCCGTCCGACGGTCGGCGTGCTCTTCTACCGGGCCCACGAGCTGGGCGGCAACACCGCCTTCGTGGACACGCTGTGCGAGGCGATCGAGGCGCAGGGCGCCAACGCCCTTCCCGTGTACTGCGGTTCGCTGCGCGGCGCGGACGCCGAACTGTACGAGATCCTGGGCCGGACCGACGCTCTGATCGCCACCGTCCTCGCGGCCGGCGGCACGCACGCCTCGCAGGCCTCGGCGGGCGGCGACGAGGAGGCCTGGGACATCGGAGCCCTCGCCGACCTCAACGTGCCGGTGCTGCAGGGCCTTTGCCTGACCTCCTCGAAGAGCGCCTGGGACGAGTCCGACGCCGCCCTGTCCCCCATGGACGCGGCGATGCAGGTCGCGATTCCGGAGTTCGACGGACGGCTCATCACCGTGCCGTTCTCCTTCAAGGAGCAGGGCCCGGACGACGTGCCGGTGTACGTCGCCGACCCCGAGCGGGCCGGGCGCGTCGCCGGCATCGCCGTACGGCACGCGCGGCTGGGGCACAAGGCGAACGCCGACAAGAAGCTCGCGCTCGTCTTCACCGCCTACCCGACCAAGCACTCGCGGGTCGGCAACGCGGTGGGCCTGGACACGCCCGCGTCGGCGGTCCGCGTCCTGGACGCCCTCAAGGACGCCGGCTACAGCCTCACCGAATACCCCGACAACGGTGACGAGTTGATCCACCGGCTGATCGAGGCCGGCGGCCACGACGTCGAGTGGCTCACCGAGGACCAGCTGGCGGCGGCGCCCGCGCGCGTGCCGCTGGCCGACTACCGGGCGTGGTTCGACCGGCTCGACCCCGAGCTGCGCGACGCCATGCTGGAGGCGTGGGGCGAGCCGCCGGGCAGCCTGTACGTGGACGGCGACGACATCGTCCTCGCCTCCCTCCAGTTCGGGAACGTCGTCGTGATGATCCAGCCGCCGCGCGGCTTCGGCGAGAACCCGATCGCGATCTACCACGACCCCGACATGCCGCCGTCGCACCACTACATGGCGGCCTACCGCTGGCTGGAGGCTGCGACATCGGAGGGGGGCTTCCGCGCCGACGCCATCGTGCACATGGGCAAGCACGGCACGATGGAATGGCTGCCGGGCAAGGGTCTCGGGCTCTCGGGCGGATGCGCGCCCGACGCCGTCCTCGGCGACCTCCCGCTCATCTACCCGTTCATCGTGAACGACCCCGGCGAGGGCACCCAGGCCAAGCGCCGCGGCCACGCCACCGTCGTCGACCACCTCGTACCGCCCATGGCCCGTGCCGACACCTACGGCGACCTGGCCAAGCTGGAGCAGCTGCTGGACGAGTACGCGCTCGTCTCCGACCTGGACCCGACGAAGGCCCCGGCCGTCCGCGCCCAGATCTGGACGCTGGTCAAGGCGGCCGAGCTGCACCACGACCTGCACGTGGACGAGCAGCCGGACGACGACGACTTCGACGAGTTCGTCATGCACATCGACGGCTATCTGTGCGAGATCAAGGACGTGCAGATCCGCGACGGCCTGCACATCCTCGGCGGCGGTCCGGTCGCCGAGCCGCGCGTGAACCTGGTCCTCGCCGTGCTGCGCGCCTCCCAGGTGTGGGGCGGCCAGGCGAACGCGCTGCCGGGCCTGCGGGCCTCGCTGGCCGAGCATTTCGGGCTCGTCGAGAAGGAGCTGCTCGCGGAGCCGGGCGCGCCGGTGAAGGTGCCGGTGGAGCTGACGGACCTGGTGGAGGGCCCGTCCCGCACGGCCGCCGACACGATCGACCTGCTGGAGCAGCTGTGCCGGCGGATCGCGGAGGCCATGGAGGCCCGCGACTGGGCGGTCACCGAGAGCGCGCCGCTCGTCCGCGAGGTGCTCGGCACCGAACTCCCGGACGCGGTCGCAGTGTTGGAGTTCGCCTGCACCGAGGTCGTGCCGCGCCTCGCCCGCACGACGGACGAGATCGGCCACATCCTCAAGGCACTGGACGGCGGTTACGTCCCGGCGGGCCCGTCCGGTTCGCCGACCCGCGGCCTGGTCAACGTCCTGCCGACCGGCCGGAACTTCTATTCGGTCGACCCCAAGGCCATTCCCTCCCGGCTGAGCTGGGAGGTCGGCCAGTCGCTCGCCGACTCGCTGGTGCAGCGCTACCTCCAGGACACCGGCGAGTACCCGAACTCCGTCGGCCTCACCGTCTGGGGTACGTCGGCCATGCGCACCCAGGGCGACGACATCGCCGAGATCCTGGCGCTGCTGGGCTGCCGCCCGGTCTGGGACGACGCCTCGCGCCGGGTGACGGGCTTCGAGGTGATCCCGCTCGCGGAGCTGGGCCGGCCGCGCATCGACGTCACGGTCCGCATCTCCGGCTTCTTCCGGGACGCGTTCCCGCACGTGGTCGGGCTGATCGACGACGCGGTGCGGACGGTGGCGGAGCTGGACGAGCCCGCCGATCAGAACTTCGTCAGGGCGCACGCCGACGAGGACACCGCCGAGCACGGCGACCGGCGGCGCGCGACCGCCCGTATCTTCGGCTCCAAGCCGGGCGCGTACGGCGCGGGCCTGCTGCCGCTGATCGACGCCCGCAACTGGCGGTCGGACGCGGACCTCGCCGAGGTGTACGCGGTGTGGGGCGGTTACGCATACGGGCGCGGGCTCGACGGACGGGCGGCGCGCGGGGACATGGAGACCGCGTTCAAGCGCATCGCCGTTGCGGCGAAGAACGTGGACACCCGCGAGCACGACCTGGTCGACGCGGACGACTACTTCCAGTACCACGGCGGCATGGTCGCGATGGTCCGGCACCTGACCGGCGCCAACCCCGAGGCGTACGTGGGTGATTCGGCGGTCCCGGACCAGGTGAAGACCCGCACGCTGGGCGAGGAGACGCACCGCGTCTTCCGCGCCCGTGTGGTCAACCCGCGCTGGATGGCGGCCATGCGCCGGCACGGCTACAAGGGCGCCTTCGAGATGGCGGCGACCGTGGACTACCTGTTCGGCTACGACGCCACGGCGGGCGTGGTCGACGACTGGATGTACGAGAAGCTCAGCGCGGAGTACGTCTTCGACCCGGAGAACCGGGACTTCATGAAGAAGTCCAACCCGTGGGCGCTGCGCGGCATCACCGAGCGGCTGCTGGAGGCGGCGGACCGCGGGCTGTGGGCCGAGCCGGACGCGGACACGCTTGAGCGGCTGCGCGCCACCTACCTGGAGCTGGAAGGCGACTTGGAGGGCGACCAGTGACAACTCCCTTCCCTTTCACGGCCGTTGTCGGCCAGGACGACCTGCGGCTCGCGCTGCTGCTGAACGCCGTGTCCCCGGCGGTCGGCGGTGTGCTGGTGCGCGGCGAGAAGGGCACCGCCAAGTCGACAGCCGTACGGGCCCTTTCGGCGCTGCTGCCGGAGGTGGCCGTCGTCGCCGGGTGCCGGTTCTCCTGTGACCCGGCGGCGCCGGACCCGTCCTGCCCGGACGGTCCGCACGAGCCGGGGCCGGGCGCTCAGCGGCCTTCGCGCATGGTCGAACTCCCCGTCGGCGCCTCCGAGGACCGGCTGGTCGGCGCGCTCGACATCGAGCGGGCGCTCGCCGAGGGCGTGAAGGCCTTCGAGCCGGGTCTACTGGCCGACGCGCACCGCGGGATCCTGTACGTGGACGAGGTCAACCTCCTCCACGACCACCTGGTCGACCTACTGCTGGACGCCGCGGCGATGGGGGCCTCGTACGTCGAGCGCGAGGGCGTCTCCGTACGGCATGCCTCGAAGTTCCTGCTCGTCGGCACGATGAACCCCGAAGAGGGCGAGCTGCGGCCCCAGTTGCTCGACCGGTTCGGGCTGACGGTCGAAGTCGCCGCCTCGCGGGAGCCCGAGCAGCGGGTGGAGGTCGTGCGGCGACGGCTGGCGTACGACGACGACCCGGCCGGCTTCGCCGCACGCTGGGCCGGCGAGGAGGCCGCCGTACGGCAACGGATCGTGGCCGCACGGGAGTTGCTGGCGCAGGTGCGGCTGGGCGACGGGGCGCTGCGGCAGATCGCGGCGACCTGTGCCGCCTTCGAGGTGGACGGCATGCGGGCCGACATCGTGATGGCGCGTACGGCGACCGCGCTCGCCGCGTGGGCCGGGCGGACGGACGTGCTCGCCGAGGACGTCCGGCAGGCCGCGCTGCTCGCGCTGCCGCACCGGCGCCGGCGGAACCCGTTCGACGCGCCGGGTCTCGACGAGGACAAGCTGGACGAGACGCTGGAGCAGTTCGGGGGCTCGGACGAGAACGATCCGGACGACGATCCCGGTCCCGACGGGCCCGGTGGCGGCGGTGGGCAGCCGGCGCCCGAGAGCGGTCCCCAGGGCGACGGCGCAAGCGCCGCGCAGCCCGAGGCCGGTGAGGGCGGGCAGCCGCAGGCCTCCGGCGGGCAGGAGCAGTCGCCGGCACGGGCCGCCGAGCCGTTCCGCACCAAGGTGCTGAGCGTGCCCGGCATCGGTGAGGGGGCGGCGGGGCGGCGTTCCCGCGCCCGCACCGAGCACGGGCGGACCACCGGGGCCCGGCGGCCCCAAGGGACGCTGTCCAAGCTGCACTTGGCCGCGACCGTGCAGGCCGCCGCCCCGCATCAGCGGGCGCGCGGGCGGTCGGGGCCGGGGCTGGTTATCCGGCGGGACGATCTGCGCCAGGCGACGCGGGAAGGCCGCGAGGGGAACCTCGTCCTCTTCCTCGTGGACGCCTCCGGTTCGATGGCGGCCCGGCAGCGGATGAGCGCCGTGAAGGGCGCCGTGGTGTCCCTGCTGCTGGACGCCTATCAGCGGCGGGACAAGGTGGGCCTGGTGACCTTCCGGGGCGCCTCGGCGGACGTCGCCCTGCCGCCCACGTCCTCCGTGGACGCGGCGGCGGCCCGGCTGGAGCGGCTCCCCACCGGTGGCCGTACGCCGCTGGCCGCCGGGCTGCTCAAGGCGCACGAGGTGCTGCGCGTGGAGCGGCTGCGGGATCCGGCGCGCCGCGCGCTGGTCGTCGTGGTGACCGACGGGCGGGCCACCGGCGGCCCGGAGCCCGTCGCCCTCGCCGGGCGTGCGGCCCGGCTGTTCGCGGCCGAGCAGGTCGCCTCCGTGGTCGTGGACTGCGAGTCGGGGCCGGTGCGGCTGGGGCTCGCCGGGCAGCTCGCGGGTGAGCTGGGCGGTACGGCGGTGACGCTGGACGAGCTGCGGGCGGACTCGATCGCCGGGCTGGTCAGGGATGTGCAGGGGACTTCGAGGAGGGCCGCGTAATGCCGCAGGGACAGCCGAGTGTGATTCCGGACGACGGTCTGACGACCCGGCAGCGGCGCAACCGCCCGCTGGTCGTCGTCCACACGGGGGTCGGCAAGGGCAAGTCGACCGCCGCGTTCGGGCTCGCGCTGCGTGCCTGGAACCAGGGCTGGCCCATCGGGGTGTTCCAGTTCGTCAAGTCGGCGAAGTGGAAGGTCGGCGAGGAGAACGCGCTCCGGGTGCTCGGCGCCTCCGGCGAGGGCGGCACCGTCGACTGGCACAAGATGGGCGAGGGCTGGTCGTGGGTCCAGCGGGACGCTCAGATGGACAACGAGGAGAAGGCCCGGGAGGGCTGGGAGCAGGTCAAGCGGGACCTGGCGGCCGAGACGTACCGGCTGTACGTGCTGGATGAGTTCGCGTACCCGATGCACTGGGGCTGGGTGGACACGGACGAGGTCGTGGAGGTGCTGCGGAACCGGCCCGGTACTCAGCATGTCGTGATCACGGGTCGTAACGCGCCGGAGAAGCTGGTGGACTTCGCCGACCTCGTCACCGACATGTCCAAGGTCAAGCACCCCATGGACGTGGGGCAGAAGGGCCAGAAGGGCATCGAGTGGTGATGTCGGCGGTGCCTCGGCTGGTCATTGCCGCGCCCTCCTCGGGCAGCGGCAAGACCACCGTTGCCACGGGTCTGATGGCCGCGTTCGCCGCGCGGGGGCTCAGCGTGTCCCCGCACAAGGTCGGGCCGGACTACATCGACCCGGGGTACCACGCGCTCGCGACCGGGCGGGCGGGGCGCAACCTCGACGCGTACCTGTGCGGGCCGGAGCTGGTCGCTCCGCTGTTCCTGCACGGGGCGCGGGGGTGCGACCTCGCCGTCGTCGAGGGCGTGATGGGGCTGTACGACGGGGCGGCGGGTGAGGGGGAGCTGGCCTCCACCGCGCATGTCGCCAAGCTGTTGCGGGCGCCGGTGGTGCTGGTCGTGGACGCGTCGTCGCAGTCGCGGTCGGTGGCGGCGCTGGTGCACGGGTTCGCTTCCTGGGATCCTCAGGTGCGGGTCGGGGGCGTGATCCTGAACAAGGTCGGGTCCGACCGGCATGAGGAGCTGCTTCGGGAGGCCTTGGACTCGGCGGGTGTGCCCGTGCTCGGTGTGCTGCGGCGGGCGGCTCAGGTGGATACGCCTTCTCGGCATCTGGGTTTGGTGCCGGTCGCTGAACGCCGGACCGACGCGGTGGATGCTGTGGCAGCCATGGCCGCGCAGGTCGAGCAAGGGTGTGATCTCGAAGCCCTGCTGGGACTGGCGCGGAGTGCGGGAGCGTTGTCGTGTGCTCCGTGGGAACCGCCCGTCATCGGAACGGAGAAGCGTGAGGTGGTTGCGGTGGCCGGCGGCCCCGCGTTCACCTTCTCCTACGCCGAGCACGCCGAGCTGCTCACCGCCGCCGGCGCCGAAGTCGTCACCTTCGATCCGCTTCGGGACGAGCAACTGCCCGAAGGCACCGCAGGTCTGGTCATCGGCGGCGGTTTCCCCGAGGTGTACGCCGCCGAGCTGTCCGCCAACGAACCGCTGCGCAAGGCCGTTGCAGAACTGGCCCTGAGCGGCGCGCCCGTGGCCGCCGAATGCGCCGGACTGCTCTACCTCTGCCGGGAGTTGGACGGCCGCCCCATGTGCGGGGTCCTGGACGCCACCGCGCGGATGAGTGAACGGCTGACCCTCGGCTACCGGGACGCCGTCGCCGTCGGGGACAGTGTGCTGGCCGTCGCCGGGACGCGGATGCGCGGGCACGAGTTTCATCGCACCGTCGTCGAGCCCGGCGCCGGTGCCGCTCCCGCCTGGGGCCTGCGGACCCCGGTGCGGCGGGTCGAAGGTTTTGTACAGCAGGGTGTGCACGCGAGTTATCTGCACACGCACTGGGCGGCCGAGCCCGGTGTGGCCCGTCGGTTCGTGGAGAGGTGCCGGACGTCATGAGCAGCAGGCTGGTCGGGGTCGGGGTCGGTCCCGGGGATCCGGAGCTGGTGACCGTCAAGGGGGTCAACGCGCTGCGCGCGGCCGACGTCGTCGTCGTACCCGTGATGGCCGCATCTGATGGAAAGGACGGCGGCGAGCCCGGTCGGGCCGAGGCGACCGTGTTGCACTACGTGCCCGCGGAGAACGTCGTCCGGGTGGTGTTCGCGCTGAACGAGCGCGCCGACCGGGCGCGGCGGGAGGCCGCCTGGGACGCGGCGGGCGCCAGGGTCGCCGAGTTGCTGGGGCAGCACCGGACCGTGGCCTTCGCGACCATCGGCGACCCCAACGTGTACTCGACGTTCACGTATCTCGCGCAGACCATCGTGGAGCTGGTTCCCGGTGTCGTCGTGGAGACCGTGCCGGGCATCACCGCCATGCAGGATCTCGCGGCGCGCTCCGGTGCCGTGCTCACCGAGGGCACCGAGCCGTTGACGCTGGTGCCGGTGACGGCGGGGTCGGCCGTGCTGAAGGAGGCTCTGGCCGGGCCGGGGACGGTCGTGGCGTACAAGTTCGGGCGGCAGGCCGCCGAGGTCGCCGAGGCGCTGCGGGAGACCGGGCGGACCGGGGACGCGGTGTGGGGGTCGGCGCTGGGGCTGGAGGAGGAGTCCATCCGGCCCGCCTCCGACCTCGACGGGGCCCCGCTGCCGTACCTCTCCACGCTGATCGCGCCGCCGCGGCGCGACGGCGGGCGGGGCGGGAAGCTGTGAGGCCGCTGCGGTCAGCCGCCGGAGATGCCGACCACCAGCCAGATGAAGGCCGCGCCGGCCACCGTGCACAGCAGGGTGGAGCGGGCGGGGTGCTCATGGTGGGCCTCGGGGAGGATCTCTGCGGCGGCGAGGTAGAGCAGTACGCCGCCGAAGAGGCCGAGGTAGCCTCCGAGCACCGGTTCGGGCAGGTGGAAGAACGCGGTCGAGAGCGCGCCCACCAGGGGTGCGCAGGCGTCGGCCACGAGCATGCCGATCGCCCGGCGGCGCGCGTTGCCGTACAGGCTCGTGATGGTGAAGGTGTTGAAGCCGTCGGCGAAGTCGTGCGCGATCACGGCGAGCGCCACGGAGGCGCCCATGCCGCCGCCCACCTGGAAGGCCGCGCCGATCGCCACCCCGTCCATCGCGCTGTGGCCGACCATGGCGGCTGCCGCCGTCAGGCCCACCTCGGGCGCCCGGTGGCCGTGCTCGTCGCCGCCGTGGGACGCCTGGCGCGCGGCCAGCGTCCGCTCCACGAGATGGGCCAGCAGGAAGCCGGCCACGAACAGCAGCAGGGCCGCCGGTACGCCGAAGACCTCGCGGTCCGCGGCGTGCAGCGCCTCGGGCAGCAGGTCCAGGCCGACCACGCCCAGCATCAGACCGCCGGCCAGCCCGAGGACGAGATGGCGACGGTCGGTCACGCGCTGTGCCGTCCAGCCGCCGGCCAGCGTCATCAGGAACGCGCCGAGCGCGACGAAGACCGCCATAGGCCCTTGCTATCCGATGGAGGCGGCTGCGCGCACATCGGGCACGTTCACAGACCGGCCACACCCTGACATTCCGCCCGTTCACAGTCCAGTGACAGTCGCTTCACCTTCGATGTTCCGCACGAGAGGACCTCTTCCCATGGCCGACTCCCCCACCGGCAAGGTGACGTTCGTCGGTGCCGGCCCCGGCGCCGCCGATCTGCTGACGTTCCGCGCCGCGCGCGCGATCGCGGAGGCGGACGTGGTGATCTGGGCGGCCAGCCTGGTCCAGGCGGAAGTCCTCGAGCACGCGCGCGAGGGCGCGGAGATCCTGGACTCGGCGACCATGTCCCTGGAGGACGTCGTCGCCGTCTACGGCCGTGCGCACGCCGAGGGCCTGAAGGTCGCCCGCATCCACTCCGGCGACCCGGCGCTGTGGGGCGGGACGCAGGAGCAGCTGGACCGGTGCGCGGAGCTCGGGATCGCCACGGAGGTCGTCCCCGGCGTCTCCGCCTTCTCCGCCGTCGCCGCGCTCGCCCAGCGCGAGCTGACGATCCCCGAGGTCGCGCAGTCCGTCGTACTGACCCGGCTCGGCGGCGGCAAGACGCCCATGCCGCCCGGCGAGGAGGTGCGCGAGTTCGCCCGGCACGGCACCACCATGGCGATCTTCCTGTCGGCGGCACGCAGCGGCCAGCTGGTGCGGGAGCTGCTGGAGGGCGGCTATCCCGCGGACACCCCCGTCGTCGTCGCCTACCAGGCGACCTGGCCGGAGGAGCTGGTCGTGAAGTGCACGATCGGCACGCTGGAGGAGACGGTCAAGGAGCACAAGCTGTGGAAGCACACGCTGTTCCTGGTCGGCCCGGCCCTGGACGCCCACGGGACGCGTTCGCACCTGTACCACCCGGGGCACTTCCACGGCTTCCGCAAGGCGGACCCCGAGGCGCGCAGGGCGCTGCGCGAGCGGGGTGCGAGCACGTGATCACCGTGGTGGGTACGGGCACGGGGGCGCCCGTACCGCAGGACGTGCTCGCCGGTGCCGCGCTGGTCGTCGGCGGGCGGCGGCACCTGGAGGCCGCGGGGCTGCCGGAGGGCGTGGAGCACGTCGTCCTCGGGCCGCTGGCGCCCGCGCTGGACGTGATCGCGGAGTACGTCGGCAAGGAGCTGCCGGTCGTCGTGCTGGCCTCCGGGGACCCCGGCTTCTTCGGGATCGTGCGGGTGCTGGCCGAGCGGTTCGGGGCCGGGCGGCTGGATGTACGGCCCGGGGTGTCCTCCGTGGCGACGGCGTTCGCCCGGCTCGGGCTGCCCTGGGACGACGCGGTCGTGGTCAGCGCGCACGGCCGGGACCTGCGCACGGCCGTCAACGTCTGCCGGGCGCGGCCCAAGGCCGCCGTGCTGACCGGGCCCGGGTCCGGGCCGGCCGAGCTGGGTGCCGCGCTCGCCGGGCACGACCGTGTCCTCGTCGTCGCGAGCGCGCTCGGCGACCCCGGGCGCGAGCGCGTGGAGCGCGTGACGCCCGCCGAGGCGGCGGCCCGGGACTGGGGTACGGCGGTGAGTGTCGTGCTGTGCCTGGACGAGGACCGGGCGCTCGGTGCCGTGCGCACGGTCGCCGGGGTTCCTCAGCCGCCCGCCCAATGGGCCCTGGAGGAGGGCGAGTTCGCGCACCGGGACTCGATGATCACCAAATTCGAGGTGCGGGCCCTCGCCCTGGCCCGGCTCGCGCCGCGCCTGGGCGACCTGGTGTGGGACGTCGGCGCGGGCTCGGGCTCGGTGGCCGTGGAGTGCGCGCGGCTCGGCGCGGCTGTCGTCGCCGTCGAGAAGGCCCCGGACGGCGTCGAGCGGATCCGGGCCAACGCGCGCGCCCACGGCGTCGATGTGCGCGTGCTGCACGGTGCGGCCCCGGACGCGCTGGCCGGGCTGTCCGGGCCGCACGACGATCCCGACGCCGTGTTCGTCGGCGGCGGGGGGCGCGAGCTGCCCGCCATCGTCACCGCGTGCGCGCTGCGGGCGCGGCGGAGCGTGGTCGTCGCGATGGCCGCGCTCGACCGGGTGCCGGCGGCGCGCGAGGCCCTGACCGCTGCCGGTTTCCGCTGCGACGGAGTGCTGCTCCAGTCGTCGCGGCTGGCGCCGCTGCCCGGGGACGTGACCCGGCTCGCGGCGACCAATCCTGTGTTCCTGCTGTGGGGCGTCAGACCCCTGGCATCCAGTGCGTCTAATGAAGGAGTGTCCCAGTGATCGGCCTCATTTCCGCCACCGCGGCGGGGGCGGCGGCGCGCGACCGGCTGGCCGCGGCGTGGCCGGAGCGCGCGCGGGTGTACGACGGGCCCGTGGGCGAGGCCGTACGGGCCGCGTTCGCGGAGTGCGAGCAGTTGGTGTGCTTCCTCGCCACCGGCGCGGTGGTACGGCTGCTCGCCCCGCTGCTCGGCGACAAGGCCGCCGACCCCGGTGTGGTGTGCGTGGACGAGGGCGGCCGGTTCGCGGTGTCGCTGGTCGGCGGGCACGGCGGCGGCGCCAATGAACTCTCCCGCGAGGTGGGCGCGTTGCTGGGAGCCGAGCCGGTCGTGACGACCGCCACGGACTCCGTCGGGCTGCCCGGTCTGGACACGCTCGGGTTCCCCTTCGAGGGTTCGGTCGCGGCGGTCTCGCGGGCCCTGCTGGACGGCGAACCGGTCGCCCTGGAAGCCGAGTTGGCGTGGCCGTTGCCTCCGCTGCCGACGGCCGCGCAGGGGGCGTACACGATCCGGCTGACCGACCGGGACGTCGAACCGGGCGAGCGCGAGGTGCTGTTGCGCCCGCCGTCCCTGGTGGTCGGCGTGGGCGCCTCCAAGGGGGCGCCGACGGAAGAGGTGCTGGGGCTGGTCGAGGGCGCGCTGCGTGAGGCGGGGCTTTCGCCGAAGTCCGTCGCCGAACTCGCCACCGTGGACGCCAAGGCCGAGGAGCCGGGCATCGTGGCCGCCGCCGAGCGGCTCGGGGTGCCCCTGGTGACGTACTCCGCCGACGAGCTGGCGGCCGTCGAGGTGCCCAACCCCTCGGACGCGCCGCTCGCGGCGGTCGGGACGCCCTCGGTCGCCGAGGCCGCCGCTCTGATGGGCGGTGGTGAACTCCTCGTGCCCAAGCGGAAGTCGGAGCGTGCGGACGGGCAGCCGGCCATGGCGACCTGCGCGGTCGTACGGCGGCCGGGGCGCGGGCGGCTCGCGGTGGTCGGGCTCGGGCCGGGCGCCCGGGACCTGCTCACCCCGCGTGCGACGGCCGAGCTGCGGCGGGCCTCCGTGCTGGTGGGGCTCGACCAGTACGTCGACCAGATCCGCGATCTGCTGCGGCCGGGCACCCTGGTGCTGGAGTCGGGGCTCGGCGCCGAGGAGGAGCGGGCCCGCACGGCGGTCGCCGAGGCCCGCAAGGGGCACGCGGTGGCGCTGATCGGCAGCGGGGACGCGGGCGTGTACGCCATGGCCTCCCCCGCGCTCGCCGAGGCGTCCGACGACATCGACGTGGTCGGGGTGCCGGGCGTGACGGCCGCGCTGGCCGCCGGGGCGATCCTGGGCGCGCCGCTGGGCCACGACCACGTGTCCATCAGCCTGTCCGACCTGCACACGCCGTGGGAGGTCATCGAGCGCCGGGTGCGCGCGGCGGCCGAGGCGGACATCGTGGTCACCTTCTACAACCCGCGCTCCCGGGGACGGGACTGGCAGCTGCCCAAGGCGCTCGGCATCCTCGCCGAGCACCGGGAGCCCGCCACGCCCGTCGGGGTCGTACGCAACGCCTCGCGGCCGGACGAGACGAGCCGGGTGACCACCCTCGGCGCACTGGATCCGGCATCGGTCGACATGATGACGGTCGTCACCGTGGGCAACACCGCGACCCGCACCATCGCGGGCCGCATGGTGACCCCGCGCGGCTACCGCTGGCAGGAGGAGCCGAAATGAACCGTGTGGTCCATCCCATCGAGGAGGAGTCCTTCCGGCGGCTGCGTGCCCGCCTGGACACCTCGCACTTCCCGCCGCTGACCCGGGCGGTGGTGGAGCGGGTCATCCACTCCGCCGCCGACCTGGAGTACGCGTCCGATCTCGTCATGGACGAGGACGGCCTGGTGAAGGCGCACGCCGCGCTGCACGCCGGGGCGCCCGTCGTCGTGGACGTCGAGATGGTCGCCGCCGGGATCACCCGGCGGGAGACCGTGTGCCGGCTGAAGGACGCCGAGGCCGGTCCCGGGCTGACCCGTTCGGCCCACGCGATCCGGCTCGCGTACGAGGAGGTCGGGCCGGGCGCCCTGTGGGTGATCGGCTGTGCGCCGACCGCCCTGGAGGAGCTGCTCACCCTGGACGCCTCCCCCGCGCTCGTCATCGGCCTGCCCGTCGGCTTCGTCGGCGCGGCCGAGTCCAAGGCCGCGTTGCGCGAGAGCGGGCTGCCCGCCGTGAGCAACGTGTCCGAGAAGGGCGGCTCGGCGGTCGCCGCCGCCGCGCTCAACGCCCTGCTGTACCACCCCGTTTCACCGTTCGAGGAGACATCGTGACCACCCCGCCGCCCGCCCTGCTCATCGCCGGCCACGGCACCCGGGACGAGGCAGGAGCCGAGGCCTTCCGTGACTTCGTCCGGGAGTTGGGCCGCCGCCACCCCCGACTGCCCGTCGCGGGCGGCTTCATCGAGCTGTCCTCGCCGCCACTGGGTGAGGCGGTCGCCGAGCTGGTCGAGCGGGGCGTACGGCGGTTCGCCGCGGTGCCGCTGATGCTGGTGTCCGCCGGGCACGCCAAGGGGGACATCCCGGCGGCGCTGGCCCGCGAGAAGGAACGGCACCCGGGCGTCTCGTACACCTACGGCCGCCCGCTGGGCCCGCATCCGGCGCTGCTGAGCGTGCTGGAGCGGCGGCTGGACGAGGCCCTCGGCGGCACCGTGCGTACGCCCGCGGACCGGGCCGACGTCACCGTGCTGCTCGTCGGGCGCGGCTCCACCGACCCCGACGCCAACGCCGAGGTGCACAAGGCGGCGCGGCTGCTGTGGGAGGGGCGCGGCTACGCGGGCGTGGAGACGGCATTCGTGTCGCTGGCGGCGCCGGACGTGCCGAGCGGCCTGGACCGGTGCGCGAAGCTGGGCGCCAAGCGGATCGTCGTCCTGCCGTACTTCCTGTTCACCGGGATCCTGCCGGACCGGGTGCGGCAGCAGACCGAGGGCTGGGCGGCGGCGCATCCGGAGGTCGAGGTGCGGTCGGCGGACGTCATCGGGCCCGAGCCGGAGCTGCTGGACCTCGTGATGGAGCGGTACGAGGAGGCGGTCAAGGGCGATCTGCGCATGAACTGCGACTCGTGCGTGTACCGGATCGCGCTGCCGGGCTTCGCGGACAAGGTGGGGCTGCCGCAGCAGCCGCACTTCCACCCGGACGACGACGGCCACCACCACGGACCCGCGCACCACCATCACCACCACGACGGACACGCTCATGCCCACTGAGCACGATCTGCGCCACCACGGGGACGCCGAGATCCGTGACGGCGGGGCGGCGCTGGTCGACCTCGCCGTCAACGTCCGCGCGGACACGCCCCCGCGGTGGCTGCGGGAGGAGATCGCGGCGTCACTGTCGTCCCTCGCGGCCTACCCGGACGGGCGGGCCGCGCGGGCGGCGGTGGCGGCGCGGCACGGGCTGCCGGTGGAGCGGGTGCTGCTGACGGCGGGCGCCGCGGAGGCGTTCGTGCTGCTGGCCCGCGCCCTGAAGGTGCGCCACCCCACCGTGGTGCACCCGCAGTTCACCGAGCCGGAGGCGGCGCTGCGGGACGCGGGGCACACCGTGCACCGGGTGCTGCTGCGGGCGGAGGACGGCTTCCGGCTGGATCCGGCGGCCGTCCCGGAGGACGCCGACCTGGTGGTGATCGGGAATCCGACGAATCCGACGTCGGTGCTGCATCCGGCCGGGGCGATCGCCGAACTCGCCCGTCCGGGGCGGACGTTGGTGGTCGACGAGGCGTTCATGGACGCGGTGCCGGGCGAGCGGGAGGCACTGGCCGGGCGGACGGACGTGCCCGGCCTGGTCGTGCTGCGCAGCCTGACCAAGACCTGGGGTCTGGCCGGGCTGCGCATCGGCTACGTGCTGGCCGCGCCGGAGACCATCGCCGAGCTGGAGCGGGCCCAGCCGTTGTGGCCGGTGTCCACGCCGGCGCTGGCCGCGGCCGAGGCGTGCGTGGCGCCGCAGGCGCTCGCGGAGGCGGCGCACGCGGCGCACCGGATCGCCTCGGACCGGGGTCACCTGGTGGCGGGGCTGTCCGCCTTCGCCGACCGGGGTGTACGGGTGGCCGGTCCGGCGGAGGGGCCGTTCGTCCTGGTCCGTATGCCGGATGCCGCCGCGGTACGGCACCGGCTGCGCGAGCTGGGCTACGCGGTGCGGCGGGGGGACACGTTCCCCGGGCTGGACGAGGACTGGGTACGGGTGGCTGTACGGGACAGGGCCACGGTGAACGGATTCCTGGCGGAGCTGGAGCGGGCACTGGGCTGAGCCCGCCAGTCCCGTCGGCCCCGCCAGGGGTTCCGTCAGCCCTTCTTGCGGCGGGCCAGGGTCGCCACTCCCCCGCCCACCAGCAGCAGCACCAGCGAGCCGCCCGCGAGGTACGGCGTCGCCGAGCTGCCGCCGGTCTCCGCGAGGTCGGCCTGGGCGGGCGCGCCCTGCGGGCGGACGTCGGCCGCCGGGTCATGGCTCGGCACAGGATGCCCGGTAGGTGGGGCCACCGGTGTCTTGCAGGTCGCCTTGGCCAGGGTGACCGTGCCCTCCACGTCGGCCACGTTCAGCTTCAACGGGTTGACGGAGACCTTGAGTTCGAGGGCGGTGGCCGCTGCCGTGAAGGTCGTGGTGCGGCGCTGGGCGAGGTCGAGGCGGACCTCGCCGACGCCGGGCACCTTCACCTCGGTCGGTCCGCCGGCGGTCAGCGTGATGCGCTTGCCGAGGACGGTGACGGCGCCGAGGACGTTCGCGGAGGCGACGGGCCGCTTGCCGACCTCGCAGGTCGCGCGGGCGGTGACCGCGTCGGCCTCGATGAGGGACAGCAGGGGCAGGCCGGGGACGTGCAGCTTGGCGTGGACGAGGCGGACCGAGCCCTCGGCGCGCTTGTGCGTCACCGTGGCCTTGGCGCTGGCGACGTCCGCGCCGAGCACGGTGAACGGCTTGCCCCCGTTCACGCCGTCGAGCCGGGCCGACAGCACGGTCTTGTCGGCGCTCTGCGGTGCGTGGACCTCGTTGAGGGAGACCGCGAGCGGGACGTCGACGGTCTTGTCGAGCAGGGACACGTCGAGCCCGGTGCGCAGGACGACGGCGGAGGCGCGGCCGTGGTCCGCGGTCGCGTGCGCGGCGCCCGCGCCCAGGACCGCGGGACCGGCGGCCAGAGCGGTGACCGTCGCGACGGTGGCGAGACGGCGTGCGGGCATGCGGAAGTTGTTGCTGTTCAAGGTGTGGGACCCCCCAGACGGGACATGCTTGGGACCCGTCAACTCTTGCGCACGGAGGGTGAACGGTCAGCGATCCTGGGTTACTTCACTCGATAGTGGAGTTTCCGCACACTTCTTCGAATCATCGGGCACACGCGTTCCCTTGCGCGGCTTCCCCCACTCGGCTCCCCCCACTCGGCTCCCCCTACTCGATCACCATCCCGTTGAGCACCACCCGGCGCGGAGCCGCCAGCACCCGTACGTCCTCCCGCGGATCGCCCTCGTACACCACGAGGTCGGCCGGGGCGCCCTCCTCCAGGCCGGGGCGGCCCAGCCAGGCGCGGGCACCCCAGCTCGTCGCGGACAGCGCGTCGACCGGCGGGATGCCCGCGGTGACCAGTTCGGCGACCTCGGCCGCGACGAGGCCGTGGGCCAGCGAGCCGCCCGCGTCCGTGCCGACGTACACCGGGATCCCGGCGTCGTAGGCGCCGCGCACGGTGTCGTAGCGCCGCTCGTGCAGCCGCCGCATGTGCGCCGACCAGCGCGGGAAACGGGTCTCGCCGCCGTCCGCGAGCCGCGGGAAGGTGGCGATGTTGACGAGGGTCGGGACGATCGCGACCCCGCGCTCGGCGAAGAGGGGGATCAGGTCCTCGGTGAGGCCGGTCGCGTGCTCGACGCAGTCGATGCCCGCCTCGACCAGGTCGCGCAGGGAGTCGGTCGCGAAGCAGTGCGCGGTGACGCGGGCGCCGAGCCGGTGGGCCTCGGTGATCCCCGCCTCGACCGCCTCGCGGGGCCAGCAGGCGGAGAGGTCGCCGAGGTCGCGGTCGATCCAGTCGCCGACCAGCTTGACCCAGCCGTCGCCGCGCCGGGCCTCCTGGGCGACGTACGCGACGAGTTCGTCCGGCTCGATCTCCCAGGCGTAGTTGCGGATGTAGCGGCGGGTGCGGGCGATGTGCCGGCCGGCCCGGACGATCTTCGGGAGGTCCTCGCGGTCGTCGACCCAGCGGGTGTCGGAGGGCGAGCCCGCGTCCCGGATGAGCAGGGTGCCGGCGTCCCGGTCGGTGAGGGCCTGCTTCTCGGCGGTGTCCGCGTCCACGGGGCCGTGCGCGTCGAGGCCCACGTGGCAGTGCGCGTCGACCAGGCCGGGCAGCGCCCAGCCCTCGACGGTCCGGACGTCACGGGCCCCGGCGGGGCGGTCGTAGGAGACGCGCCCCCCGACCACCCACAGCTCGTCACGGACGTCCTCGGGCCCCACCAGGACCCGGCCCTTCACGTGCAGTACCGCGTGATCGCTCATGTACCGCACCTTAATGAGCTACCGCTCGGTCCTGATAGTGAGCTAGGACTCGGTCTTCCCCACCTGGTCCGGGGTCTCCTCCTCCACCTCCGCCATCGCCGGGTCGAGGAGTCGGGAGAGGAAGTGGCGGGTGCGCTCGTGGCTCGGGTTGCCGATGACCTGCTCGGGGCTGCCGTCCTCGACGATCACGCCACCGTCCATGAAGACGACCCGGTCGGCGACCTCGCGGGCGAAGGTCATCTCGTGGGTGACGACCATCATCGTCATGCCCTCGTTCGCGAGCATGCGCATCACCGCGAGGACGTCCCCGACGAGTTCGGGGTCGAGCGCGGAGGTCGGCTCGTCGAAGAGCATCACCTCGGGGCCCATGGCGAGGGCGCGGGCGATGGCCACGCGCTGCTGCTGGCCGCCGGAGAGGGAGGAGGGGTAGGCCTCCGCCTTCTCGGAGAGGCCGACCCGGGCCAGGTTCTCGGCGGCGATCTTCGCGGCGGTCGCCTTGTCCCGCCCGAGGACCCGGCGCTGCGGCAGCGTGAGGTTCTCGGTGACGCTCAGGTGCGGGAAGAGGTTGAACTGCTGGAAGACCATGCCGATACGGCGGCGGACGGCGTCGATGTCGACGTCCGGGTCGGTGACCTCGGTGCCGCCGACGAAGACCTGGCCCTCGGTGGGCTCCTCCAGCAGGTTGACACAGCGCAGCAGCGTCGACTTGCCGGAGCCGGAGGGGCCGATGACGCAGACGACCTCGCCCTGGTTGATCTCCAGGTCGATGCCCTTGAGCACCTGGTTGTCGCCGAAGGACTTGTGCAGGTCCTGGACACGGATCTCGGGGCGGGTCACTTGATCTCCTTCGTGGCCTTGGCCTCCAGACGGCGGGCGACGAAGCCGAGCGGGATGGTGACCAGCAGGTAGCACAGGCCCGCGACCAGGATCGGCGTGGAGTTGGCGGTCGTACTGGCCAGGTCGCGGCCGAACTTGGACAGTTCGCGCTCCTCCAGGGTCACACCGAGCAGCAGCACCAGGGAGGAGTCCTTGAAGAGCATGATCAGCTCGTTGGTGAGCGGCGGGAGGATGATCCGGAACGCCTGCGGGATGATGATGGAGATCATGGCCTTCACGGGCGAGAAGCCCAGCGAACGGGCCGCCTCCATCTGCCCCTTGGGCACCGCCTGGATGCCGGCGCGGAACGTCTCCGCCATGTAGGCGGCACCGATGAGTCCGAGGCCGAGGGCGGCCTTGCCGTAGGTGCCGCCGGGGATCTCCGTGCCCGGGAAGGCCAGCGGGACGGCCACCGCGATGAAGACGAAGACCAGCAGGGCGGGCAGGCCGCGGAAGATCTCGATGTAGATGCCGGCCAGCCAGCGGTACGGGCCCACGGTGGACAGCCGCATCAGCGCGATGACCAGGCCGAGCGCCATTCCGAGGACGAAGCCGGACACCGTGAACAGGACGGTGTTCTTCAGCGCCAGCGTGATGACGTCCGGCCACATCTGCTTGGCGATGCCGCCCTGGGCGAACTGGTTCCGCAGCCGGCCCCAGTCCGCCGTGACCGCGAGGGCAATCACGGCGGCGACGAAGACGACGTACTGGATGCCGCGCGACAGCCGACGCTTCTGGCGTCGCGTCAGCCCCTTCTTCTTCGGCTGGAGTTGTACGTCCGTATCGGTCATGAGGCGGCGGGAGAGGCCACGGAGGCGCTGTACGGGCCGATCCACTGCTCGTAGAGCTTCTTGTAGGTGCCGTCGGCCTTGGCGTCCTTCAGGGCCTTGTTGATGGCCTCGCGCAGCGCCGTGTTGCCCTTCTTGACCGTGAAGCCGTACTGCTCACCGGTCTTGAGGTTGTCGACGACCTTGAACTTGTCCGCGTTGGCCTTGTCCTTCAGCCAGCCCTGGACGACCGGGTAGTCGATGACGACGGCCTGGACCTGACCGGTGCGCAGGCCGTTGAGGACGGCGTCGGAGGACTCGAAGGAGACCGGGTCGTAGCCCTTGCCCTTGACGTAGTCCTCGCCGGTGGTCTGTGCCTGGGCGCCGAGCTTCTTGCCCTTGGCCTTGACGTCCGCCAGCGAGTTGATGCCGCTGCTCTTGTCGACCAGGACGGCCTGGGTGGCCTCGAAGTACGGGTCGGAGAAGTCGACGTTCTTCTTGCGCTCGGGCGTGATCGTCATGCCGGCGGCGGCGAGGTCGCACTGGCCGGAGTTCAGGAAGGCGCCGGTCTTGAAGTTCTCGAACGGCGTGTCGACGATCTCCTGCTTGACGCCGAGGTTCTTGGCGACGAGGTCGATGAGGGAGACGTCGAAGCCCTGCACCTTGCCGTTGATCTCCGACTGGAACGGCGGGTACGGCAGGTGGGTGCAGGTGGTCAGCTGGCCGCCCTTGACCAGGTGAACGCCCTTGACGGTGGTCTTGCCGCCCCCGTTGTCCGAGGAGCAGCCGGCCACGACGAGCGCGAGCGCGGCGGTCGCGGTGGTGGCGGCCAGTAGGCGGGTCCGGCGCCCGAACAGCGTGTGCATGAGCTTCTCCTCCAGGTGAACTACTGGTTCCGATTATAAGGATGTGTTTGAGTACCTCAAATCAAACCCATGGTCATGGAGGCCTTGGACCTAGGATCGATGGAGTCGACTCCCGCGAGCGAAGATCGACTGCCGCGAACAGAGAACGAAAAGAACGAAGAGAGAGCACCGCCGTGACGCACCCCCTCCTCGACCTGCCCCCGTTGAGCGCCGAGCGCTTCGCCGCCATCGAGGACCGGTGGCCCGGCTGCTGGAGACCCGGCAGGACGTCGTGATCACGCAGGGCGAGGCGCTGCTGCCGCTGGAGGGGGCGATCCGCGCGGCGGCCGGCCCGGGCACCGTGGCCCTGAACGTGATCACGGGCCCGTACGGGCAGACCTTCGGCAACTGGCTCCGCGGCTGCGGCGCCACGGTGCACGACCTCGCCGTCCCCTTCCACACGGCGGTGACGGCCGCGCAGATCCGGGAGGCGTTCGCCGAGCACCCGGAGATCGACTTCGTGTCGCTCGTGCACGCGGAGGCGGCGACGGGCAACACCAATCCGGTCGCCGAGATCGGTGAGGTGGTGCGGGAGCACGGCGCGCTGTTCTATCTGGACGCGGTGGCCTCCGTCGGGGCGGAGCCGGTGCTGCCGGACGCGTGGGGCGTGGACCTGTGCGTGATCGGAGCACAGAAGGCGATGGGCGGCCCGGCGGGCGTCTCGGCGATCTCAGTGAGCGAGCGGGCGTGGACCCGGATGGCGGCGAACCCGAACGCCCCGCGCCGCTCCTACCTCTCCCTCCTCGACTGGAAGGAGCGCTGGATCGACGGGGGCCGCAAGGCCCTGCTGCACGCTCCGGCCCAGCTGGAGATGCTGGCGTTGGAGGCGTGCCTGGAGCGGATCGAGGCGGCGGGCCCGGCCACGGTCATGAACCGCCACCGCAGTGCATCGCTGGCCACGCGGGCCGGCGCCGTGGCCCTGGGCGGCGGCCTGGAGCCGTACGTCCACGAGGCGGCGGACGCGGCCCCGGTGGCCACGACCCTCCGGGTCCCGCCGGCCGTGGCGGCCTCGGAGCTGGTGGCTCAGGCCCTGGCCCACGACCCGGCCCTCCCCCTGTCCGCCGGTGGCGGCGCCCTGTCCAAGGAGATGATCCGCGTCAACCACTACGGCCCCGACGCGGCCCCGGAAGCCGTGGAGCGCTCCCTGGCGGCTCTGGGAACGGCTCTGGCCGACCGGGGCCTGACCGTGGACCTTGAGGCGGCCCGGCGAACCGTGCGTGAAATCACCGAGGCCTGAATTCAAATAGGCTTCACAATTACCATCGATTCATCAATTCACCGACGACAGCTTCCCGTATCCTTCTGCCCGCTTTTTTCGAGGCTAAACCGGGGAGTTTTCCGGCGAATTTCCGGGCTGTGACACACTCCACAACGGTGGGCTTTTGTCCCGATATTTGGTAGGGCAATGCGGACATTCCGCATTGCCCTACTGTCATGCCGATCGCCACGCCCGTGCATTTCTGAATTTGCCTCGCTAAATTCGTGCCGCATGACTGCCGCACCCGCAGACCTGCTCATCGACCGACCGGAGGTGTCCGACGGAGCCGCGCTCTGGCGGATCGCCAAGGACTCGAAAACCCTCGACCTGAACTCCTCGTACAGCTATCTGCTGTGGTGCCGGGACTTCGCCGGCACCTCGGCGGTGGCGCGCGGGGCGGACGGGGAGCCGGTCGGTTTCGTCACCGGGTACGTGCGGCCTGACCGACCCCGCACCCTGCTCGTCTGGCAGGTGGCCGTGGACTCCGCCCAGCGAGGCCGCGGTGTCGCCGCCGCGCTGCTGGACGGGCTGACCGCCCGGCTCGCCGCCGAGCACGGCATCACCGACGTGGAGACCACCATCACGCCCGGCAACACGGCCTCCGAGCGGCTGTTCACCTCGTACGCCGCCCGGCACGGGGCGCAGCTCACCCGCGAGGTGCTGTTCCCCGCCGCCCTGTTCCCGGACGGCTTGCACGACCCCGAAGTCCTGTATCGCATCGGCCCGTTGACCCCCCATACCTCGCACTGAGGAGCGATTCACCGTGACCATCACCCAGCCCGACCTCAGCGTCTTCGAGACCCTCGAGTCCGAGGTGCGCAGCTACTGCCGCGGCTGGCCCACCGTGTTCGACCGTGCGCAGGGCAGCCGGATGTTCGACGAGGACGGCCATGCGTACCTCGACTTCTTCGCCGGGGCCGGCTCACTCAACTACGGCCACAACAACCCCGTACTCAAACGGGCGTTGATCGACTATCTGTCCCGGGACGGCGTCACCCACGGCCTGGACATGTCGACCACGGCCAAGCGGACCTTCCTGCAGACCTTCCAGGACCTGGTGCTGCGCCCGCGCGACCTGCCGTACAAGGTCATGTTCCCGGGGCCGACCGGCACCAACGCCGTCGAGTCGGCGCTGAAGCTGGCCCGGAAGGTGAAGGGGCGCGAGGCGATCGTGTCGTTCACCAACGCCTTCCACGGCATGTCCCTCGGTTCCCTGGCCGTGACCGGCAACGCCTTCAAGCGGGCCGGGGCCGGCGTCCCGCTGGTGCACGGCACACCCATGCCGTTCGACAACTACTTCGACGGCACGGTCCCGGACTTCCTGTGGTTCGAGCGGCTGCTGGAGGACCAGGGCTCCGGCCTCAACAAGCCCGCCGCGGTCATCGTGGAGACCGTGCAGGGCGAGGGCGGCATCAACGTGGCCCGGCCCGAGTGGCTGCGCGCTCTGAAGGAGCTGTGCGAGCGGCAGGACATGCTGCTGATCGTCGACGACATCCAGATGGGCTGCGGCCGTACGGGCGCCTTCTTCTCATTCGAGGAGGCGGGCATCACGCCCGACATCGTCACCGTGTCCAAGTCGATCAGCGGCTACGGGCTGCCGATGTCGCTGTGCCTGTTCAAGCCGGAGCTGGACCTCTGGGAGCCGGGCGAGCACAACGGCACCTTCCGCGGCAACAATCCCGCGTTCGTCACGGCGACCGCCGCCCTGGAGACGTACTGGACCGACGGCTCCGCCATGGAGAAGCAGACCCGCGCCCGCGGCGAGCAGGTCGAGCAGGGGCTGATCTCCATCACCGAGGAGAACCTCGCCGACGTGAAGGAGTACCGCGGACGCGGGCTCGTGTGGGGCCTGGAGTTCCACGAGAAGGAGCGGGCCTCGCGCATCGCCCGGCGGGCCTTCGAACTCGGGCTGCTCATCGAGACGTCCGGCCCGGAGGGCGAGGTCGTCAAGCTGCTGCCCGCACTGACCATCACCGCCGACGAGCTGGACGAGGGGCTGAGCGTCCTCGCCCGCGCCGTCCGCGAAACCGTCTGACCGCGACCGTCTGACCGCGACCGTCCGACCCAGACCGTCAGACCGACCAGGAGAGAGCACAGCACCGTGATCGTCCGATCGTTCAAGGACATCGAAGGAACCGACCGGCACGTCAGGGCCAAGTCCGGCACCTGGGAGAGCAAGCGGATCGTCCTCGCCAAGGAGCGGGTCGGCTTCTCCCTGCACGAGACCGTCCTGTACGCCGGCACCGAGACGTCGATGTGGTACGCCAACCACATCGAGGCCGTGGTCTGCGTCGAGGGCGAGGCCGAACTCACCGACCACGAGACCGGGCAGACGCACACGATCACGCCCGGCACCATGTACCTCCTCGACGGGCACGAGCGGCACACGCTGCGCGTCAAGGAGGACTTCCGCTGCATCTGCGTGTTCAACCCGCCGGTCACCGGGCGGGAGGACCACGACGAGAACGGCGTCTATCCCCTGCTCACCGAGCCCGAGGAGGTGTGACATCCCATGACCACCGTCAGCGATCTCTACCCCACCCGCGGCACCACCGAGGTCACCGTGCCCCGGCAGGACCCGGTCTTCTGGGGCTCCCCGGACACACCGGGCCCGATCCCGGCCGCCGATCTCCAGGCGTACGACCGTGACGGCTTCCTCGCCATCGACCAGCTGATCACCCCCGACGAGGTCGAGGTCTACCGGCAGGAGCTGGACCGGCTGGTCGCCGACCCGGCGATCCGCGCCGACGCGCGCTCGATCGTCGAGTCGAAGTCGAAGGAGATCCGCTCCGTCTTCGAAGTGCACCGGATCAGCAAGGTGTTCGCGAACCTGGTGCGCGACGAGCGGGTGGTCGGCCGCGCCCGGCAGATCCTCGGCTCGGACGTGTACGTCCACCAGTCCCGGATCAACGTCAAGCCGGGCTTCGGCGCGAGCGGCTTCTACTGGCACTCGGACTTCGAGACCTGGCACGCCGAGGACGGCCTGCCGAACATGCGCACGGTGTCCGTCTCGATCGCGCTGACCGAGAACTACGACACCAACGGCGGGCTCATGATCATGCCGGGCTCGCACCGGACGTTCCTGGGCTGCGCCGGGGCCACGCCCGAGGACAACTACAAGAAGTCGCTCCAGATGCAGGACGCGGGCACCCCGTCCGACGAGGCGCTGACCTCGCTGGCGAGCGAGTACGGCATCCGGCTGTTCACCGGCCGCGCCGGCTCGGCGACCTGGTTCGACTGCAACTGCATGCACGGCTCCGGCGACAACATCACGCCGTTCCCGCGCAGCAACGTCTTCATCGTGTTCAACAGCGTGGAGAACAAGGCCGTGGAGCCGTTCGCGGCACCGGTGCGCAGGCCGGAGTTCATCGGCGCCAGGGACTTCACCCCGGTGAGGTAGCCGCCGTACAACTCCCCCCGAACCCCGGGCCGGGGCCTCCTCGTGTGGGACGGGAGGCTCCGGCCCGGGCTCGTCTCAGCCCGACAGCACGTCCAGCAGACGGTCCACGTCCGCAGGGGTGTTGTAGAGGTGGAAGGACGCGCGCAGGTTGCCCGCGCGGTTGGACACCTCGATGCCGGCGCGGCTCAACTCCCCCTGACGATCGCCCAGTCCGGGCACCGACACGATCGCCGAACCGGGGGCCGGCAGGGCTTCGTGGCCGAGCGTGGCGAGTCCCGCGCGGAAGCGGTCGGCGAGGGCCAGGTCGTGGGCGTGCACGGCATCCACGCCGAGCTGCTCGATCAGGGCGAGGGAGTGGCGCAGCCCGGCGAAGGTGAAGAGGGCGGGGCTCACGTCGAACCGCCGGGCGGAGTGGGCGAGTTCCTGGACCGGGCCGTAGCAGCTGTCCCACGGCTGCTCCGCCGAGACCCAGCCCGCCAGCAGCGGTGTCAGCTCGCCAAGGTCCTCCGGCACGACGAGGAAGGCCGCCCCGTGCGGGCCGAGCAGCCACTTGAAGGTGGTGGAGACGGTGAAGTCGTACGCGTCGGCGGCCATCGGCAGCCAGCCGGCGGCCTGCGAGAAGTCGACGTAGGTGCGCGCCCCGTGCGCGCGGGCCGCCTCGCGCAGTGCGGGCAGGTCCGCGACCCGGCCGTCGGCGGACTGAGCGGCGCTCACCGCGACGAGCGCGGTGCCCGGGCGGACGGACTCGGCGATCCGCTCCAGCGGCACGGCGCGCACCTTGAGGTCGCCGCGGATGTGGAAGGGGTTCACCACGGAGGTGAAGTCGTCCTCGGCGGTGAGGACTTCGGCGCCGGTGGGCAGGGCCGCGGCGATCAGCCCGGTCTGGGCGGCGACCGAGGCGCCCGCCGCCACACGTGCGACCGGGACGCCGGCCAGCCGGGCGTAGGCCGCCCGGGCGACCTCGACGTCCTCGAACAGCGGGTCCAGCGGCCTGCCCTCGGCCCGGATCGCCACGGCCTCCTGAAGGGCGGCCACGGTACGCGCCGGGAGCAGGCCGCTGCTCGCAGTGTTCAGATACGTGTTCTTCGGGGTGAACTCGGCGCGGACGAGGCTGTCGAACGTCTCCGTGATCTCCGTGGTCTCCATGAGTCCACTCTGCGGCCCGCGGAACTCCCCGTCCATTGCGAATTTTTACGCGGATCCGCTTAGCGCGGCTTATATATCGGCCGCGACCTGCGGTTTCTCACTGCTGCGGAACGGCGCACCCGTCCGGCCCGCAGGCGTCGCCCCGGTCGCCGTCTCCCTGGTCGACGAGCTTGAGCGGGGAGCGCTCGCCCCACGCCTGGGTCAGCGCCCGGGTGAAGACCTCGGCGGGCTGGGCACCGGAGACGCCGTAGGTGCGGTCGAGGACGAAGAAGGGCACGCCGGTGGCACCGAGCTGGGCGGCCTCGCTCTCGTCGGCGCGGACCTCGTCGGCGTACCGGGACGGGTCGGCGAGCACCGCGCGGACGGCCTCGGCGTCGAGACCGGCCTCGGCGGCCAGCTCCACCAGCCGCTCGTCGCCCTCGCTGAAGACCGACCGCTCCTCGGCGAAGTTGGCCCGGTACAGGATCTGGATCAGCTCGTCCTGCCTGCCGTGCTCCTTGGCGAAGTGCAGCAGGCGGTGCATGTCGAAGGTGTTGCCGTGGTCACGGTCCCGGGTGCGGTAGTCCAGGCCCTCGGCGGCGGCCTGGGCGCCCAGGTTGTCCTCGCCGGCCTGGGCCTGCGCCTCGCTCATGCCGTACTTCCGGGTGAGCATGGTGAGCACCGGCTGCACATCGCCCTTGGCGCGGCCCGGGTCCAGCTCGAAGGAGCGGTGCACCACCTCGACCTCGTCGCGGTGCGGGAACGCGGCCAGCGCCTTCTCGAAGCGGGCCTTGCCCACGTAGCACCAGGGGCAGGCGATGTCGCTCCAGATCTCGACGCGCATGTCTTCGGCTCTCTCCAGGTCGTACGGGCACGGAGGCTCTCTCCGCCCAGTACGTGAACGTTCAATCAGCCACGTTCATTCCCCAGGCACGGAGAAGCGCAGGAAGAGGTGGTGGTCGCCCTCGGCCGGCGGGTTCTCCGGGTCGGGGATCCAGCCCTGGCGGGCGTAGAAGGCCTGGGCTCGGGCGTTGTCCGTATGGACGTCGAGTACGGCCGTCCGCTTGCCGTCGACCTGCCACTCCTCCACACAGGCCGCGTGCAGGGCCGTACCGATGCCGGCGCGCCAGTGGCCGGGGTCGACGTGGAACTGGAACAGCTTGACCGTTTCCACCGGTGCGCCGTCCGGGGTACGGAAGCAGGCGATGCCGACGATCCGGCCCTGCTCCACGGCGCACAGCACATGTGCCTCGGGGCGCTCGATGGAACCGCGCCAGGCCTCGACCCAGTCGAAGTCGGCCGGCGGGAGCCCGTCCGGGTAGTAGGTCGAGCGCGCCCGGACATGCAGATCGGCGATGACCTCGGCTTCGGCGGGCAGGGCCGTGCGGATCACCAGGGCACCGGTCACGCGTTCACTGATCATGCAGGGAAGGACGAGCGGGCCTGGGCCGCGGTTCCGTCCGGGAAGTACTCCGGGCAGAACCGCGGCCCAGGCCCGTTCGCCGACGCGCCTCTCTTCATGAGCCTGCGCTACCGCTCCAGAACCCCGTCGAACCGCCGGGGAAGCCCGAGGGGGTTGTCGTCGCGCAGTTCCTTCGGCAGCAGGGCCTCGGGGGCGTTCTGGTAGGCGACCGGCCGCAGCCACCGCTCGATGGCCGTACCGCCCACGGAGGTCGAGGTGGAGGTGGTCGCCGGGTACGGCCCGCCGTGGTGCTGGGCGGGGGCCACCGCCACGCCCGTCGGCCAGCCGTTGACGAGCACGCGGCCGGCGAGCGGGGTGAGTTCGGCGAGGATCTCCGCGCCCCGGCCCGCGCCGGCCGCCTCCTCCCGCGACAGCTGCACCGTCGCGGTGAGGTTGCCGGGCAGGCGGGACAGGACGGCGGCGGCCTCGGTGTCGTCCTCGTAGCGGGCCACCACCGTGACCGGCCCGAAGCACTCCTCCAGGAGCACGTCGTACGCGCCTCCCTCGGCCAGCCTGCTCGCCGGCACCGTGAGGAACCCGGCGCTGACCGTGTGCGCGCCGCCGGCGCCCGGGGTGACCGGGGACTCGACGTCGGGCAGTGCGCCGCGCTCGGCCACGCCCGAGAGGAAGTCGTCCCGCATGCGGTGGTCGAGCAGCACCCCGGCCTCGGTGTCGCTGACGGCGTCGGTGAGGGCCTTGACCAGGCCGTCGCCCGCCGCGCCGGCCGGCACCAGGACCAGGCCGGGCTTCACGCAGAACTGGCCGACACCGAGGGTCATGGACCCGGCGAGCCCGGCACCGATGGCCTCCGCACGCTCGGCCGCGGCGGCCTCGGTCACGATCACCGGGTTGAGCGAGCCCAGCTCGCCGTGGAACGGGATCGGCACCGGGCGCGCGGCGGCGGCGTCGAAGAGGGCCCGGCCGCCGCGGACCGAACCGGTGAAGCCGGCGGCGGCGGTCTTCGGGTGCCGGATCAGCTCGACGCCCGCCCCGAAGCCGTGGACGAGGCCGACGACGCCCGCGGGGATGCCGTGCTCGGCGGCGGCCCGGCGCAGCACCTTGGCGACCAGCTCGGACAGGGCCGGGTGGTCGGGGTGGGCCTTGACGACGACCGGGCAGCCCGCGGCCAGCGCGCTCGCGGTGTCGCCGCCGGCGACGGAGAAGGCGAAGGGGAAGTTGGAGGCGGAGTAGACGGCGACGACGCCGAGCGGGACCTTGTAGCGGCGCAGGTCCGGGATGGGCAGGGTGGCGGTGTCGTCGGGGTGGTTGATGACGACGTCGAGAAAGGCGCCCTCGTCGACGATGCCGGCGAAGGCCCGCAACTGATAGGTGGTGCGGGCCAGTTCACCGGTCAGCCGGACCGGGCCGAGGGCGGTCTCGGCGTCGGCGGCCTCGACCAGCTGGTCCCGGGCCGCGACCAGGCCCGCGGCGGCCGAGCGCAGGAAGGCGGCGCGGACCGTGCGGTCGGCGAGGGCGCCGCGCGCGGCGTGGGCCGCCTCGACGGCCTCGTCCACCTCCTGGGCTGTGGCCTCGACCGCAACCTGTTCGCGCTGCTTCCCGGTGCGCGGGTCGACACTCCAGACTGGTGCAGCTGCCACCGCGGGTCCCTCCAGTCAAGGCCGCATTGCCCAGGTCGGCCAGAGACAGTGTTCGATATGCTGAACACTGTCTCTGATGATGAATACGCTGCTCGGAGACTATTTCCCGGCGTTTGAAGGGGTCAAGGGGCGATGACGGCAGGCGAGACAGGCGGGGCGCAGGTCAAGTCCGCGGTGCGGACCGTCGAGTTGCTCGAGTACTTCGCCGGCAAGCCCGGGATGCACTCCCTCGCGGCCGTCCAGGAGGCCGTCGGCTACCCGAAGTCCAGCCTCTACATGCTGCTGCGCACGCTCGTGGAACTGGGCTGGGTGGAGACGGACGCGACGGGCACCCGGTACGGCATCGGGGTGCGTGCGCTGCTGGTCGGCACGTCGTACATCGACGGCGACGAGGTGGTGGCGGCGGCCCGCCCGACGCTGGACCGCCTGTCGGACGACACCACGGAGACCATCCACCTGGCCCGCCTCGACGGTACGAACGTCGTCTACCTCGCCACCCGCCAGTCCCAGCACTATCTGCGTCCCTTCGCCCGGATCGGCCGCCGGCTGCCCGCGCACTCCACCTCCCTCGGCAAGGCGATCCTCGCCACGTACACCGACGAGCAGGTGCGCAAGCTGCTGCCTCAGACCCTGCCCGCGCTCACCGAGCACACCATCACCGACCGGGAGAAGCTCATCGAGGAGCTGCACCAGGTCCGGGAGCAGGGCTTCGCGGTCGACCGGGAGGAGAACACGCTGGGCCTGCGCTGCTTCGGCGTCGCGATCCCCTACCGCACCCCGGCCCGCGACGCGATCAGCTGCTCGGTCCCGGTGGCCCGGCTGACCCCGACCCACGAACAGATGATCAAGGACACCCTGTTCGACGCCCGGGACCGGCTGGCCCTGGCGACGCGGCGGCTCTAGGAGCTGGTTCCTGAACGCGCGATGAGAAATCCGGGCGTACGGGAACGATCCTGCCCGTCCCGGTCGTCTTCACGGGCGGGATGAACAAGACGATCAGGCGGGCGTCCGTCTTCGCGCTGCTGCTCGTGCTCGCTCTGCTGGTCAGGGCGACCTGGGTGCAGTTCTACGACGGCAAGGCCCTCGCGGAAGACAACAAGAACCGGCGCAACGCGATCGAGACGTACTCGCGGCCGCTGGGGAACATCATCGTGGCCGGAGACGCGATCACCGGCTCCGCTCGGACGAAGGGGGGCGACCTCGCGTACAAGCGCACCTACAAGGACGGCGAGCTGTACGCGGCGGTGACGGGCTACGCCTCGCAGGCGTACGCCCCGACCCAGCTGGAGGGCATCTACAAGGACGTGCTCAACGGGACGGACAGCCGGCTGAAGACGGTGATGGACACCCTCACCGGCAAGCGGGCCGACCCGGGCGACGTGGTGACGACGATCGACCCGGCCGTACAGAAGGCGGCGTACGCCGCGCTGGGCGGCAACAAGGGCGCGGCCGTCGCGATCGACCCGAAGACCGGCCGGATCCTCGCGGTGGTGTCGACCCCGTCGTACGACCCCACGCCGCTCACCGACGCCAACACGGCCGGCTCCGCCTGGAAGAGCCTCAACGCGGACAAGGACAAGCCGCTCACCAACCGCGCGCTGCGCCAGCCGCTGCCGCCGGGCTCGACGTTCAAGCTGGTCGTGGCGGCAGCCGCGCTGGAGGACGGCCGCTACAAGAACGTGGACGACCCGACCGACAGCCCGGACCCGTACACCCCGCCGGGCACCACACGGCCGCTGGTGAACGAGAACAAGTCGGCTCCCTGCAAGAACGCCTCGATCCGGGTCGCCCTCCAGTACTCCTGCAACAACGTCTTCGGCAAGCTGGCCGTCGACCTCGGCCAGGACAAGGTCCGGGACATGGCCGAGAAGTTCGGCTTCAACGACGACAAGCAGGACGTCCCGGTGCGCGCCTACGCCAGCGTGTACCCGTCGGACATGGACAAGCCGCAGACCGCGCTGTCCGGCATCGGCCAGTTCGACGTGACCGCGACCCCGCTCCAGATGGCCATGGTGTCGGCGACCATAGCCAACGGCGGCAAGCTGGTCTCGCCGCATATGGTGTCGCAGCTCACCGATGGTGGCGGTGATGTGCTGAAGAACTACGACGACGCCGACACCTCGCAGATCGTCAGCTCCTCCACCGCCGAGCAGTTGCAGTCGGCGATGGAGACGGTGGTGAAGGACGGCACCGGTACGAACGCGCTGATCGACGGGGTGACCGTCGGCGGCAAGACCGGTACCGCCCAGCACGGCGAGAACAACAGCAAGACGCCGTACGCCTGGTTCACGTCCTACGGCAAGTCCGACTCCAGCGGCAAGGAGGTCGCCGTCGCCGTGATGGTGGAGCAGTCGGATGCGGCCCGTTCGGAGGTCAGCGGCAACGGGCTGGCGGCGCCGGTGGCGAAGGCGATGATGAAGGCGGCGCTGAAGTAAGCGCCGGGAGGGGGCGGTTCGCGGCAGCGGCTGCCCCCTCGGACCTCACTTGACCCCGAGGATCTGCTCCACCGGATCGATCGCGAAGTACACCAGGAACAGCGCCGAGACGCCCCACAGCAGCCAGTTGACCTCCTTCGCCTTGCCCAGGACCGTCTTGATGACGACGTAGGCCAGGAAGCCCGCGCCGATGCCGTCGGTGATGGAGTAGGTGAACGGCATGGCGGCGATGGTGAGGAACGCCGGGACGGCGATCTCGTAGTTGTCCCAGTCGATGTGCTTGACGTGGGTCATCATCAGGAAGCCCACCGCGATCAGCGCGGGCGCCGCCGCCTGGAGCGGGACGATGGTGAGCAGCGGGGTGAGGAAGAGCGCCAGGCCGAACATTCCGCCGGTGACCAGGTTGGCGAAGCCGGTGCGGGCGCCCTCGCCGACGCCGGCCGCGGACTCGATGTAGGCGGTGTTGGAGGAGGCGGAGCCGAGCCCGCCGGCCACGGCGGCGGCACCGTCGATGAACAGGACGCGGCCGATGCCCGGCACCTGCCCCCGCTCGTCCAGCAGCCCGGCCTCGGCGCTGATGCCGACGATGGTGCCCATGGCGTCGAAGAAGTCCGACAGGATCAGGGTGAAGACGAGCAGGACGGTGGTGAGCACGCCGGCCTTCGCGAAGCCGCCGAACAGGTTGAAGTGACCGATGAGCCCGAAGTCCGGGGCGGCGACGAGCTTGTCCGGGACCTTCGGGGTGGTCAGGCCCCAGCTCTTGATGTCCGCGACGGCATTGATGACGATCGCGACCACCGTCATGGTCACGATGCTGATGAGGATCGCGCCCTTCACCTTGCGGGCGAGCAGCGCGACGGTCAGCAGCACGCCGAGGCAGAACACGAGCACGGGCCAGCCGGTGAGACGGCCGACGGCTCCGAGCTGCACGGGCACGGTGGTGTGCGCGGCGTCCGGGATGCGGCTGACGAAGCCCGCGTCGACGAAGCCGATGAAGGCGATGAACAGGCCGATGCCGACGCCGATGGCCTGCTTCAGCTGATGCGGGATCGCGTCCATGATGGCCCGCCGCAGTCCGGTGAGCACCAGCACGCAGATGACGATGCCTTCGAGGACGACCAGGCCCATCGCGTCGGACCAGGTCATCAGCGGGGCGAGCTGGAAGGCGACGACGGCGTTGAGGCCGAGTCCGGCGGCGATGGCGAGCGGCAGGTTGCCGCCGATGCCCATGGCGACGGTCATCACGCAGGCCACCAGCGCGGTGGCGGTGGCGAGTTGGCCGGTGTCGAGGGAGTGGCCGTACTTGTCCTTGGCGCTGCCCAGGATGATCGGATTCAGGACAAGGATGTAGGCCATCGTGAAGAACGTGGCGAAGCCGCCGCGTATCTCCCGGCCGAAGCCGGATCCCCGTGCGGAGATTCTGAAGTACCGGTCGAGTCCGTTGCGGGCAGGTGGCAGGGCGCCCGGCCGCTGGTCCACCTTCTGCGTCTGGGACATGGCCAACTCCTCATTGCCAGTTGAACAGTGTGCGGATGCTGGCTGGATTGTTCCCTCACAGAACCCGTTTCAGGTTTTCACCGTGTTACGGAATGTGGTTCGAATCCCCGTACACCGTTCGACTACCCGTACAGACCGCTGTGAGGAGAGACCCGTGGGCACAGCCGTCAACGCCACCGTGGGCGGCGCGAAGCCGCCCACGGCTGACTGACCGAGCGCGTCAGGACACGAAGTACGTCGGGTTCGGCAGCTTGTAGGTGCGGCCGGTGTAACCACCGTCGAGGTCCGAGTACTGGTCGCCGAAGTCGGCGATGATCGTGTACCCGAGGTCGTCCTCGATGTGCTCGCGGGTGCCCGACTTGTACTGGACCGTCGTGCAGGTCCAGTTGCCCGGGGTGGCGCAGTCGCTCAGGTAGGCCGGCGGGTTGGCCTTGTCCTTGAGGAACATGTGGTCGGTGTCGAGGTTCACGTCGACACCGATCTTCTTCAGGTTCGCGACGGCGGCGGCGCGCTGGGACTCGCCGAGCCCGGAGTTGTAGAAGACCTCGACGCCCTTGGACTCGGCGTACTGCACCAGCTCGGGGCTGCCGAAGACGGCCGGGCGGTCGGCGCGGTTCACGTAGTCGGCCCAGGTGGTGGGGTTGAACGTGTAGTTGTAGCGCTTCTCGTAGTCGAGGCTGAGCAGCAGCGTGTCGTCGATGTCGAAGACGACGGCGGGCTTCTCGCCCCAGCGCTGGGCCTTGCGGGCCGCCTTGTCGATGTAGCGCTTGGCGTCCGCGTCGATGTCCGCCAGGTCCTGGGCGTACTGGCTGTCCGAAGAGGCCTGGTAGACACCGTTGGCGTCGGCGTGGGTGCCGTAGTAGGCGTCGATGTCCTTGACCAGCTGGCCGATGTTGTACGGCTCCTGCGTCGAGTTGGCCGTCGACTGGTCGGCCGTGGCCGCGCCGGCGCCGTACAGGGCGCCGGCGGCGAGGGCGCAGGCGGCGGTGACGGCCGCGATGCGAAGTGATTTATGCATGACAGGTTTTCTACGCGCGTCACCATGGGTAGCGCGAGACTCGTTGCCCGATCGATATCAAGCCATGGGTTTCGCGGGGTCCGAACGGGCCTCGCACACCTGCCTGTTGCCGACAGTTCACCGTCACGCCGGTGTTCGTACTGCCCGTGGTCAGGAGCATGATACAGGGCAGGGAGCCGCCGTCCGACGGGGGGTTGCCCGCTCAGAAGGTCCGGACGTCACCCTCGACGGCGGCGAAGGTGGGCCGGTCGGAGTACTCGGCGGCGCGGGCGGTGGCCTCCTCGCGGGTGAGGCCGGGCCCCACATGGGTGACGAGCAGTTCGCGCACATGCGCCTCCCGGGCCACCCGCCCCGCGTCCTCCGGGGTCAGATGCACCTGTTCGCCTCCGTGATGCGCGTCGATGTCCGCCTCGCACAGGAACAGGTCGGCGCGGGTGGCGAGTTGGGTGAGGGCGGGGCAGGGCCCGCTGTCTCCCGAGTACGCGAGCACACTGCCCTGGCACTCGGCGCGCAGCCCGTACGCCTCGGTGCCGTGGGCGACGGCGCGGGTGGTCAGCCGGAGGTTCCAGTGCCGGACGTCGTGGCCGTCGTAGAGAGGCCGGAATTCGAGGACCTCTTTGAGGAAGTCGACGTCCGCCCGCCCGAAGAAGCCGCCCAGCCGCAGGGCGCAGTCCTGCGGGGCGTACACGGGGACGGGGGCGGCCGGGGTCATCCCGCCGTACGCGAAGGCGTAGGCGGCGGAGAGCAGGTCGGCGCTGTGGTCGGCGTGCAGATGGGAGATCCAGATCGCGGTGAGCCGGGCGGGGTTCGTGTACCGCTGCAACGCGGCGAACGATCCCGGCCCCGCGTCCACCCACACCTCGGCACCGCCGCCGGAGACCAGGTACCCGGAGCAGGGACGGTCCGGGCCCGGGTGCGGGGAGGCGGTACCGAGGACAGTGAGCGTGATGGGCATGGGGGGAGAGTACGACGCCGCGCGGGGGACGGTGCTCGGTTTCCCCGCGACAGGGTGGATGACGACGCCCGCCCTCTTCCTGTCGAGAGGGCGGGGCGGCATCCGATGCTCCGTCAGTACCAGATCTGGTACTGGTTCTTGTTGTACGGGTCGCACGGCGTGGTGTACATGTTCCCGCTGCCGTTGCCGTCCAGGCACGCGCCGGTTTCGCGGTTCACCAGGTGGAAGCCGTTGCCGACCCACACTTCCTTCCACTGCTCGTAGTAGTTGACGGGTCCGCTGCAGTTCTCCAGGTACGCCGCGCCGGTGTTGGAGTCCTTGGGAGCCCAGTAGGCGGTGAGACAGACGTTGGTGCCGTGGACCTTCTCCGCCCAGAACTCGCCGGTCTGGTCCTCCAGGCCCCCTTGGACATCATCCCATGTGTCTCCCTGGGAGCCGTCGTTGGTGTTCACGCACCAGTAGTTGTTACTGAGCTGGTAGCCGTGGTCAGCGCTCCCGTTCCAGAGAAGGCAGTGACCAGTGCCCCTCGAGTTCCAGGTGATCTTGTACCCGTCGGCGTACGCGCTGCCCGTGGTGGCGAGCGCCAGCGCCGGTACGGCGGCAGCCACGACACCGGCCTTGGCGAGCTTGGACTTCAGGCTCATTTTCGTTTCCCCCTGCTACATCTATGCTTGACAAGTGGTGGAGATCGCCGACCGCGGTAAGCTCTCGGAATTCTCAAGTCACGGCACCGGCAGGCCGGTTCCGTCCGCGGACATCGCTGAATCTATGGCGAGGGCGGAAATGGCGAAGGGAAGTCCTGCACAGCGAGTGGCTTCGTGCGGTGCCGAAGTGCACAGTGATCCCCGCTTCAAGTCCTCGGGGGAGAGAAATGCGTGTGGGGGTATTGCCGGACATTGAGGCTTTTCCAACCTGCTGCGTCAGCTTGGCAGTTGGGCTGACGAACTGGTGAAGCCCCTGGTAGATGGGTTGTTCGACCAAGAAGAACC
>NZ_JBSFVU010000031.1:0-82878 GCF_053592475.1 Streptomyces sp. NPDC002671 | reverse complement strand
CGACCGGCGTCCGTCGCCTTTACGGGCGCGGTTTGCTGGCGATGGCCAACGCCGGGCCGAACACGAACGGTTCGCAGTTCTTCGTCGTCTACGGCAACTCCGCGCTGCGACCGGACTACACGGTGTTCGGCACTGTCGGTGCCGCTGGCCTGAAGACGCTCGACAAGATCGCTGCTGGCGGTATCGAGCCAACTTCGCAGGACCCGGCGCCTGTCGACGGCATGCCCGTGCTGCGGACCGAGCTGCTCAGCGTCCGGCCGTCCTGCCGGCACTGATGAACTGTGGTGCGGTCACCGTGGGTCCAGCTATGTGCCTGGTCTCACGGTGATGTGAAGTAGCCGTTGCTGAACGCCTCGTGCTGCAATTGGCTGTGACGCTGGGCGGGCCGTCGGGCGGGTGGCGCGTCAGGGGCCGTAGGGGCTCCAGTGCCCGAGGAAGGGCTTCAGGTCGTCGGCTCGCGGCTCGGGGATGTCGGGCAACTGGGGCGGAGTTTCCAGGGGGTCGAGACGCTCCACGGTGTCCGCTGCCCAGCTGATCCATGCTTCGGCTTCGGTTCTCGCCTTCCCCGGCGGCATGGCCTCGATTCGCGTGCGCACGGCGCTCACATATTCGGTCAGTCGGGTGGCGTGGCGCCATGCCGCTTCCTGGGCTTCGAGGTGCCTGACGCGGTACGCCTCCGCGTACCGGACGCGAGCCCCCTCCATGGCAGCTTCCCAGCGGACGCGCTTCTGGCGTGCCGCTTCGATCTCGTCGAGACGTCTGCGTTCGGCGGCTTCGCCGCGGAGGGCGACCTCCTGCGCGATCTCGGCGAGCTGCTCTTCGAGGGAGCGTCCGAGAGTGTCGGCCCATTCGCTCGCCCGGTGCGGTTGGCCACCGCTAAGGACGAAGCGGAGACGCTCGGACGGGGTGTAGTCGAAGCGGGGGATCCTGACCCAGGAGTACTTCTTCGCCTCGGTGAGTTCCTTCTCGGTGGCGACGTGCTCCGTCCGGTCCTGCTCCTGGAGGACGAGGAACCCCACGGTCTGTCCCTGCGCGGTGATGGTGAAGTGGGGAGATGCCCTGCGCCGACGATGAGACGGGGGTGCGAAGCCAGTTTGTCCTGCCGAACTGGAGTGTCCGTCGTTCTCGGCGGCGGCGATCAGCGCCTGGATGAGTCGGAGAGCACGCCCTTGGACGGGCTTGGTCAGGCCCAGCGGCTGACTTTCGTTCTGCATGGCCCGGACCACGGGGTGCGGCCGCACGAGCCGCGAGGGCACGGGGAGGGGTTCGAGGACGGCAAGACGCCAGGCGGGGATGTCGACGAGCTTGATCTCGTACCCGCCACGGCACCAGCCCCCGTACAGCTCCTTCGTCTCCGGGACCCTTCCGGACCTGCGGACAGCGGCGATACGAGACGGCCAGTTCACGGAATCCGGCCCGCTTCCGCTCTTGACGATCCGGCCGCCCGCCTCCGCGAGCTCTTGCAGCAGCTGCTCCGTGAACGTCACGCGAGGCTGCGGGGGAGAGCTTGGCTTTCGCACGGAGGCCGAAGTTTCCTGCGCGCGGTGAGACGGGGGTTGCGGAGTGGCGGCCTGGGTCTTCTGCGAGCGTGAACCGCGGGGAGGGTACGTGCCGTGCGCCAGATAGTGCTGGCCGGCGCTTGTCAGGGCGACATTCCACTGCCCGCCCGTCCGGGAGATCGTGGCCAGGCCCCGGTTCTGCAGTGCCTGGCAAGTGGTCTTGTAGGAGCTGGTCTCCCAGACGCCGGTAGGGCATCCGGCTTTCACCCACTGCAACACCGAGAGCTGCCGCTGATTGACCCGCCGGTTCAATGGCCCGCTTTCGACTCGAGGTTGACGTACCACGGCGGCATGTTGTCAGTTCCGTTTGTCAGCGACGGGTGGTTCGAAACAATTCGCTCGAACGAGCGGGGGTTGACGTGGACCGTGTCTACACGACGATGGCGCGCAACGCCGACCGGTGCACGGCCGGGTCTTTGCCGAAGGGAGCGATGAGCTGCCATTGTGCGGGCGAACTGGGTGCCCGTGCGGGCGGCGATCTTCGCCGTTGCCGTCAGCTCGGCCTCCGTGAGCTGCTGGCGAGTCAGCCCGGTGGCTACGGTCGGAGCTTTCAGCCACTGAGCTTCGCGCGCAAGCGTTCGTTCTCCTTCTCAAGGGTCTTAACGCGTCGTTCGAGGTCGGCTCGTGTCGGCTTCTTCGGGGGTGGCGGAGGTGGAGGTTCTGTTGCTTCCGGTGGCTCGCAACGCAGTCCGATGGGTTCGAAGGCCACGATTGTTTGCCGGTCTTCCCCGCACTCAGAGCATCGCCTGCCGTATGACCCGGCGGAGATGGGGTCGGTGTACGTGTAGTGCGTTTCGGTCTCGATGGTGTGGCCGCAGTACAACCGGACACGCCACCGCATGATCTCGTGGTCTGCCTTCTTGAAGGACTGCATCAGCTTCGCGACATTCTCGAACGCCTGGCGCCGACGCTCCGCCCTCGCCGGGTCTGCCCGGCATTTGGCGTTGTCCTCCTCGACCTGACGCCGAACCGACTCGCTGATCTCCTCGCTCTGCTTCTGACGGCGGTGGTCCCTGCGGGTGAGTTCATATTCTTCCAACGGAACGCCACTGCTCAGGTATTCGACTTCGCGCATGAAGGCCAGCGTAGAAGCGGTGTCCACGCGGCCATGGAGAAGAATGGTCTTGTCAACCAACTTGCGGATTCTGCCCATGAGTGACCGCAGGGGTGCGTACTGGCCCAGGGGGTTGGCCTCCATAGAGTCGTGGTTGGACTCCGCCTCGCCCGCCCACTCGCAGCCGACCTGCGTCACCCCTGGGAGAAGCCAAGCTCCCCGGACAGACTCACCCCCGCCCGCGTCCGCCGCGACTTCCGGCACATCCGCCCGAAGACCGTCTGTCCGGCCCAAGCACCGAAACCCACCCGCCCCGGCCCCGGACGACCACCGGGCCGCAAGAACACCCGGCCCACCCCACGTCACGACGTGCACACACCCCGCAAGACGCAGTCAGCGAAACGACAAACGAAGAACTCAACCACCCCGAAGCCTCGCCGCACAGGTTAAAGATCAAGCTAGTGCCGCAGGAAGCGCTACGGTGAGTGACGATCTCTGGTACCCGTCATCAAGCCCCACAGCCAGCCAGATCGAGCACGGCCTCGTCTCCCACTCAGCACGAGATTTCCCGGTGCTGGTTCGGTGCTGACTCCGGAGGGTCAGTGGCGGCAAAACCGCAGGTCGCAGCTCTGACCGGATGAGTTGTCGTACCACTCGATGGTGGTGCCGATGAGGCTGGCGGCGACGATACGGGGGAGACTGGCGGGGGTTGGGGGAGCGGATGCTGCTTCGGAGGCCATGTGTGCCACTTCCTCGTGTGCGGTGGGGACGGGTACGTGTCGGCACACCGTAGAAACACGCACGTCAAGCGCACATGTGGTGGGGCACCGTAGTTCGAGCGTTGGCTATGCGTGTGGCCACCATGGCAGAAGCGTGACTGAGGCCACTCCGCATGGTCGAAGCCCCGCAGGCCGCCGGTTTGCCGGCCGGTGTGTTCCAATCGTCACTGCCGACCGCGAGGTCAGCGATCGGGCTGCAACTCCTGGTGCGGGCGCGGTGACTGCGCGACTTGGGCCGGCCATTGCGGTAGGGTCCGGCGCTTGAGCAACCGTGCGACCGGGGCCGGTCAGAGGCCGCCGGTGTTGAGCAGCCGGTTGGGAGTGTCGGAGCGGACGCCATGCACGACACCGCGGGTGGCCGTGTGGTCGAGCCAAACGTGGACCTCTTTGGCCGTGGCGTGGGGGTGAGCCGACAGGTACAGCGCGATCACACCGGTCGCATGCGGCGCGGCCCAGGACGTCGCGCCGTCGTTCTCCGTGGTCGTACCCCCGCCGGCGAGGGCGGCGGTCACCTTCTGGCCGGGGGCGTACAGGTCCACGCACCGTCCGTAGCCCGATCCGTAGGAGTCGGTGTCGCTCCACGCGCGGTCGTTCGATGTGGCGGCCGCCACGACGATCGTGCCGGGGACGCCGGCCGGGGAGTGCTTGCAGGCGTCGTCATGAAAGTTGCCGGCGGACACCACCGTCGGGATCCCCACGTCGACCATCTTCTTCACGGCGGACTCCAGTGCCGCGGACCGGTGGTCGAGGTTGAGCGACATGTTCACCACCGCAGGCTTCTGCGCGTGCGCGGTGACCCACTTGACCGACTTCACCAAGGCCGCCTCGGCCGCCTCGGGGGAGCCGCCGCCCTCGCTCTCGCACAGGATGCCCTGGACCCGTACGAGATCCGCCTTGGGCGCCACCCCGTACCTCGCCCCGCCGATGATGCCCGCGACGAACGTGCCGTGGCCCATCCCATCCTCGCTGAAGCAGTCACCGGAGTCCTTCGGGCCCACGAAGTCGGCGCCGAGGTGGGCGCGTGCGCCGAACTCCTTGTGGGCGATGTCCATCCCGGTGTCGATCACGTAGACGTGAACGCCCTTGCCCGTGGCGGTGGTGGTGAACTTCCCGTTCAGCGGCCGCGACCGCTGATCCAGAATGTCCAGGTTCCACGGCACGTGCCGGGTGATGGGCGACGCCTCGGTCTGCGCGATCCCGGACAACTTCCCCACGGTGCCGGGAGACGCCGGCGCCGAGCCGGACGACGCCCCGTCCCCGGAGGACGCCACGGACTCCCCCTTCCCGTGCGCGGAGAGCTCCCCGCCGCTCCTCCCAGCCGCCGCGCCGGCTTCCCCACCGCAGGCCGAGGTCCCGAGCACCGTCGCCATGGCCACCGCAATGAGACCGGCCTTCGTCACGTTCCGCGTCACAACGCCCCCCACATCCCTGCTTCGTACACAGTCGGCGCACAAGACGACCACAAGGCGTGGGCGGTTGCAGCGGGGCGTGCGGTACCGCGCACCCTGTCGCTCTCGCTGAAGGTGCCGGTTACCGGGTCCGCGTCGGTGTACGCGGTGATCACGACGACCACCAGGTCGTCGCCTTCATGCACATCTTCAGCATCGCTCAACAGCGCGGCTGCGACTGGGGAGACCCGGTGAGTGCGGGACTCCGCAGCGGACAAGTTGCCCTCGACACACCGTCGAGTCCGGCAAGACCGAGGGCGTAACGCTCCCCGGCGCGGTCGGTCGCCTCGGGCCCGATCAGGGGTGCGGGGCCACGCCCTCGTCGACGGGCAGCGCAACGGGCTCCTCCACCGGCTGTGCGACTGCCTTGGCGGAGGCCGCGTCGGCACCGTGTGCTCCATGCGTCCCACGCACGGCCGACGCCGGACTCACGCGGCGCAGAGCCAGATGAAGCACCGGCATCAACACGCAGGTGACCGCGGCGGACTGCCACAGAAGAGCGTCGAGCCGACCCGCCGCCAGATACGCGCCCGCGGCCACTGCGGCCACCGCACACACACCGCGGTCCACGATGCTCTCCACCGACAGCAGCGTGGCACGCGGCGCTCCCTTCGGGATGGCGTCGTTGATGAGCTTGCGCTGCACCGGATAGCCGAACCCGGTGATCGCAGCGAACGCGCACAGCAGTCCGACCACGGCCCAGGGACCGCCGACAGTGGTGCCGGCGAGTGCGGCGGCGAGCGCGACGCTCAGCAGGGACACCCAGGCCGCGGGCGACAGCCGCCGGCTCAGCCACTGGGGCCGGGCGGAGGCCACTGCCTCGGCGACCGTCATCGCCGCGAGGACACTGCCGTGGCTGCTCTCTGCGATGCCGTGCTCGAGCAGCACCGGCTGGAACAGATTGACCTGGCAGATCCGCGACAGCGTGAAGACCGCCACGCCCTGCACCATGAGCAGGGCCAGCCACGGTGACGACCGAAGGGTGCGCAGGGCGGCGCCCGTGTCCCGCAGCAGAGTTCCCCGCCGCCGCCCACGAGTGCTCGCCCCCGCACCCGTGTCACCGGCGGCGATCCGGGGCAGGGCGAGGGCGCAGCCGAGAGACCCCGCCGCGCTCGCCGCGCTGAGTACGTACGGCGACTGGTGGGCCACAGACATCAGCGGTCCGACGAGCGGCCAGCAGACGATCTTGGCAGCGAGCCCGAGGGCACGCGCCGTGCCCTCCGTCCTGAGGTAATGGGCGTCCGCTCCCTCGGCGCGCAATCCGTCGTACAGGAAGGCGCTCGCCGCGCCCGAGGTCAGGGAGCGCCCGGCGGCGATCGCGAGGAAGTGCACGAGGAAGCCCGTGTACGAGGGAGCCAGCATCGGCACCATGTTCGCCGCCGTCATGACCACCGCGCCCGCGCGCAGGCAGTTGCGGGCACCGACGCGGTCGGCGACGACCCCCGTGGGTATCTCGAACAGGCAGAAGGCGATGTAGTAGATGCTCTGGATGCCGAAGATCTGGCCGTCCGACAGGCCCGCGGCACGCTGGTAGGCGTAGAACACGGGCATCCACCACAACAGGTTGAACAACAGCTGGAACCCGTTGTTGAGGCGGATGATGCGGCGGGCGGCCGGGGTCATGGCCGGATCCGCGGAGCGGTGCCACACAGAGGTCATGGAGCGCCTCACCGGGCGTACGGGCGGACCTGGACCAGATGGAACGCCCCCTCAGCAGTCATGAGCCACTCGATGTCCAGGGCGTCGTCGGGGTCTCCCGCGCTGAAGTGGGACTGCAGCAGACGCCCCACCAAGGCCAGGTCGCCCAGTGACGTACGCGTGTCCGACGGGAGGTCCTCACCCGACGAGCCGACGTCCACGGTGCGCCCGCCGCCCTCGACCGTGTTGTACAAGTACTGGTGGGGCAGGACCGTGCCGTCGACCACCCGCTCCGGCGAACCGGCCGTGCAGTTGACGTAGACGTTGCGGAAGTCCTCACGTCGGGTCGGATTGCAGGTCACCAGCACACCCCCGAGGTCAGCGGGCACATACCGCTGGATGATCACTCCCATGTAGGTGTCGTCCAGCACGATGCCGGCCTCGTGCCGCAGACGTACGCTCCGTGGCGACAGCAACGACGTCCACACCTGCCGCACCGCGTCCAGCAACTGCTCCTCGCCGCGCACGGTGGTGACCGAGTCGTAGATCCCGGCCGCCGAGAAACCCGGCAGGTCCTCGGCGTTGGAGGACGAGCGCACCACGAGACGACGTTCGTCGGCCAGCAGACCCGGCACCGCGCCGGTGACGGCCCGTGCCACCTCGTCGGGGATCGGCGTGCGGTGCATCAGGCGCTGCAGGTCCAGACAGAGGGAGTCGATCACGTCGAGCGCTTCGAGTTCGAGCGCCATCTTCAGCTTGCCGATGCCCTGTTGCAGAGCGGGCGACGAGGTGAGGAAGAGATGGTGCAGGCGGAACGGGAGCGCTACCCCCTCGGGTGCCCGGATGGTCGCCGCCACGCGTTCGGCCGCGGCGGCCCGCAGCCGTTCCACAGGCGCTTCCGGCTCGCCGAGACGCAGGGCCAGGTGGGCGAGCAGATCGGGCCGCGGCGGGCGCGGGCGTGCGTAGAACGCGGTCAGGTCCGCCGTGCGGCTGTCCAGGACATGGTGCAGCTCGCCGAGGTTGGCGGCCTTGGTGCCGTAACTGTCGCGGTCGGCGCGCCGCAGCCGGGGCAGAGCCATGATCGGCGCCTCGTTCAGCAGGGGTGCGTCGATGTGGATGCGCTGCTGGTGCCAGACCGGGCTCTCCAGGACCGGGGCGTCGGACAGCCGCTCCAGGGTGATGGCGTCCTCGGAGACCCGGTAGCGGACCCACGCGCCGTCCAGTCCGTCCCGCCGCACCAGCGCGTCCAGGTCGCGGACGATCGCGTTCGGGATGCCCCAGCCGGACGCCAGGACGTTGGTGTGCGAAAGCGGCGTCGTGGGCTCCGTGTTGACGAACCCCGCCACCCGGGGCACGTCGTCGGGCAGGCAGGCCATCGCGACGATGTCCGCCCAGCCGAGCTGTGGGGCGGCGCTGTGGTACTCCGCCGGATGGCGGAAGTAGCGCAGCCGGCCTTCGGCCATGCCCGGGTTGAGGCAGGTCCGGGTCCGGTTGCCGAACAGCTCCTGGCTGAGGATGCGCGGTACGCGTGCCTCACTGACCGAGGCGAGTTCGTGCTCCTGCCCGTGGTTCGCCGGTTTCAGCAGCAGGGGGAGGCGTCCGTCCACCCTTGCGCGTACGTAGTGGTAGAACTCCTCCAGCAGTGCGGCGTGCATGGTGTCCGCCTCGGTCGTCTCCAGGACCAGGAAGGGCCGCTCGGAGCCTTCGGCGTCCTCGTCGCTGTGCAGGGACAAAACCCCGAGCAGGAAGCGGCGGTCAGGCGCCATGTACACGGATGCGTTGAACGCGTCCAGGCCGGTGTCGAGTTCGTCCATCCTCATGCCGAGGATGCGCGTGGCGATGTAGTCGACGTGGAAGGGGTGCACCGGGGTGTCGAGCAGGTGCCAGGTGTCCTCGGACCTGTCCACCACGACCTTCAGGTACGGGTGTCCGGCGAGCACACCGGACAGCGCGCGGAACAACGGCAGCGAGAGATTGGCGCCGACGACGGTACGATCGCCCGCCGTGTCGGGGACGTGGGCCTTGTGCGGTGCGTGGGTCATGGCCGGGCCCCCTCGGTGGCGTCCGTGGGCAGGATGCGCGGCAGCGCGTCGACCAGGGCGGTGAAGTCACGGACGACCGACTGCGGCCGGTCCGCCGACAACAGGCACAGGCCCGCCATGGTGTTGGCCCCGGCGGCAGGCTCGTAGACCGGCACGGGGGCCCCGTCCGGCAGAGAGCTCTCGCGGACGACGGACAGCGTGCTGCCGGCGCCGACCGGCGCCGAGCGGACGACCGCCGAGGCGTCCCATCGATGACGGCGGGGCCAAGGGGTGCCGTCGCCCTGCACGGCGAGGACCACCAGCGATCCGGCCGCGCCCGTGGCGTCCTCGGGCGTCAATGCCCGTGCGGGCCAGGCGGGTGAGCCGCCGAGCAGCTGGTGGGTGAACATGCCGACGAGATCCAGGCCGAAGACCTCCTCGATCTGCGGCACCGTCATCGCCCCGCCGAACCGCGCGGCCGTCTCGATGACCCACATACGGCCTTCCCTGCCCAGCTTGATCTCTGTGTGGGTGCCGCAGTTCTCCAGTCCCAGGGCGTCCACGGCGCGCCGGGCGAGGTCCACGATGACGCGCTGCGCCTCGCGTCCCACGGCGGCCGGGGTGATAGCGGCGCGTTCGGTGAAGGGCGTCACCGTCGGCATCCGACCGCTCAGGCAGACCGGGCGGAAGACTCCGTCGACGACCACGCCCTCGACGCTGACGTAGTCACCCCAGCCCGGGCCGTCGAACCACTCCTCGGCACATCCGCTGACGATCTCCTCGACGATGAAGTCCTCCGAGGCGCCGGGCACGTGCAGTTCCGCGAACCCGAGCAGCGCGGACTCGGCCATCACCGCGCGCGACCGCTGCCAGGCGTCCAGCGCGTCCGCGGGCCGCTCGATGATCTGGTGTGCGGTCGAACCGGCGCTCCAGGCCGCCTTTAACAGAAGTGGACATGACAACTCGATGGTCGCGCGCTCCAGTTCGGCCACGCTGGTGACGGCGCGGAACCGTGGCTGCGGTATGTCGCGGCGCTTCCATGCGGCGCGCATCAGGCGTTTGTCGCGGGCGAGGGCGGCGGCGGGCCCGGCACCCCTCAGCCCGAGCTGCCGGGACGCCTCGGCGACCGCGACCACCGCGTACTCCGAGAAGGTGAGAACAGCGTCCGCCCCCACCTCGCGGGCTCGGGCGGTGATGAGTTCGACCAGGTCGCCACCGCGGGCGTCGAGGGGTGTGACGACCGACGCGTACAGCTGCGCCGCGTCATGGGCCACGGGGGCGGGCAGCTCGCTGAGGGCCAGTAGGTGCACCGCGGACCTCGCGGCCACCCGTGGCAGGGCATGGCCCACCGGAGGACCGCCCTTGGCATGCACGTACAGCACCTTGCTCACGGAACTCCAACTCCTCTGATGTCGTGGGGCGGCCAGGGGGCCGCGCCAGTGTGTGGTCCGCGGCTGCGTCGGTACATCGACCACTGTCACGCCGTCTCCTTCAAGCGAACCAGCACCCGTCCGCGTCCGAGGCGCCGAGATTCCCGAACCACTCAGGCAAATGCCTTACTGCTGCCACCGATCCGCGCCAAGTGAAGGTGCGGTCATGCGCTAGCGCCGCCGACGCCACGGTGCGGCTCCCTCGCTCGCATGCCCCATCCCTTACGGGATACGCATGAGGTATCACCCAAAGTGATGTGGTGCAGGGTTGAAGGAGTTGAACGTGGACGAAGCCGATTTCAAGGCGCTGCTCGCGCCTCTTGCGGTGTCATGGTGGGAAGCCGACAGCAGCCTGAGCGTGGTCGACAGCGGGGGCGCCGCGTTCGACGACCGGCGCGCCACCCGCCGCTTCCTCGAGGCCCTCCACGCGGACGGCGGCGGCCCGTCCAGCGCGTCCGGCTGCGGCCCGTACCGCGCGTATTTCGAGGGCAGAACCTTCCACGTCCACTGGCCGGAACTCGGCGGCGGCCCGGAACGGCACGGCAGCAGGGGAGTGGCGATCGAGGTGGTCGACCGGCCGGACGACGACCCGTACGCCACGTTCGCCGACCTCGCCCCGGCCGCGGCATTCGTACGCGACGCCACAGGCCGTTACCTGTGGGCCAACCACGCCTATGCCCACCTGTACGGCACCACGCGCGACGCCGTGATCGGCCGTCACCTCGCCGACGTCGACGAAGCCGGTGACATCGCCCGGTTCCTCGCCCTCGACCAGCAGGTCCTGACGCGCGGCCGGCCGGTGCGGCACACTCTCACCTACCGGCGCGTCGACGGTTGCCCGGGTCGTGCGGCGGGATACCGCTTCCCCGTCCGCTGGGGCGCGGTCCGGTGTGTCGCGGGCATCTACGTCGACGTCACCGACTACGCCCAGGTTTTGGACCAAAGACACCGGGCCGAGGCCGACTTACAGGCCCTGCGCGACCACAGCGGACTGCTCTGCGTCCGCCTGAATCCGGATGGCCGGGTCAGCGAGGCCGGCACCGCGGTCGCCGATGTCCTGCGCATCCGGCTCTCCGACCTGATCGGCCTGCCGGCCGACACCTTGCTCGCCAGGACACCCGAACGGAGCACCCTGCACCGGCTCTGGGGCGACCTGATCAGCGGCCGGTGCCGAAGCGCCCGCACATGTGCCGTACTCGTCGACCGGGACGGCTGGCAGCGCCGGGCCCGAATCCATCTGAGCACCGTGTGTGGTACGACACCCGGTGTGTCGGGCGTGTGGGCCGTCGGCACTCACCTCGGCCTGCGTCATCAGGCCCGACCGGATCTGACGGCCGCCCAGGTCCGCATACTCGCCCTGCTGGCGGCCGGGCACAGCAACGCGGACATCGCAGCGACGCTGCGCCTGTCCCGGCAGACGCTGGACTACCACCTGAGCCGCCTGCGCGCCCTGCTCGACGCCGCCACCCGCCCGGCGCTGGTCGCCCGAGCCTATGTGCTCGGCATCCTCTCATCACAGACCTGGCCGCCCCGGTCCTCGACAGCGGCGAACCCCGCAAGCCCGGTCTGAACGCTGCGCTGCCGTCCGGGCACCGCCCCAAGTAAAGTACGGGCCCGATCCGTCGATGTCGGCGTGTCGCCGAGCAGCACCACGGCGCCGCCTCCCAGGGGAGCGATGGGTGGGGCAGACCTGCTGACGGGCGGTCGGGAGCGGTCGTCGGCGTGCAGTTGCTGCGAGGCAGCAGTTTCAGCTCTGCACTGTGGTCGAGCGCGCTACTGTGAGTGACCCTCCTTGCTGTCTGTCGTCGGGGCCGTGGTCGGTCAGGCCGGGCGCCTCCGCGTTCCCCGCTCCGGCACGAGATTCCCCGGTGCTGGTTCGGTGCTGACTTCGGAGGGTCAGTGGCGGCAAAACCACAGGTCGTAGCTCTGATCGGATGAGTTGTCGTACCACTCGATGGTGGTGCTGCGGGGGCTGGCGACTGGAGGAGGTGCGCTGGGAGTGGCGGAGCCGTTGCTTGGTGTGCCATGTGCGCCGCTTCCTGGTGCGCGGTGGTGGTCCGGCAAGCAGCCCGACCCGCGCCTACTTGCTCGGGCAGGGCGATGTCACCCCAGTCGTCTATGCCGCGGCCGGAACTCTCCGCGTCGACCTGTGGGCCGCAAGGCTCGGACCTTCGTCCCACTCCACCTGAACCTGTTGGGTTCCCACAACCACCCGAGTGGTCCGCCTGCGACGACTGGCCCCGAAGGCTGTTCGGCTCCGGAGGCAGCATCCAAGGGCCCGCGCCACCAGGGGTCCTCGTGGCCGGACAGGCGTAGACACGGTCTCGAACTCCCTGGCCGGGAGAATCAGGTTTTCCCAGGTCAGCGCACCCTTCCGCGTGGCTTCAACGGCACCGACGGCAGCTCGGGTGCGGGCAGCGGACCCCCGGCGTAGCCCTTCACCTCACCGAAACGTGCCCCCTTCGTCCAGTCCTCGCGAGCCTGTACGATCTCCTCCTGGGAGCGGGCGACGAAGTTCCACCACATCACGATCTCCTCGCCGAACGGCGTTCCGCCGAGCAGCACAACGCGCGCCATGACGTCCGACTCGTTGACGAGCATGAGAGTGTCGCTGCCGTCCGGTACGTAGCCCAGCTCTGCCGGTTGCAGCGACGTACCGGCGACGGTGACCCGGCCCTGGTCGACGAGGACGCCGTGTTCGAAGCCGGGGTCGACCGTCAGGGCGAGTGCCGCGCCCGGTTCCAGGGTGATCTCGGCGCCGAGCAGGGGCGTGAAGGTCGGCACGGGGGAGACCGCTCCAGCGAGGGAGCCGAGGAAGACGCGCAGGACGGCGCCGTCGAGCCGCACGGGCTCCGGAACGTGATGCCGGAAGCCCGGGGCGGTGTGCCGGTGCTCCTCGGGCAGCGCGACCCACAGCTGGACGCCGTGCAGCACCGTGGTCCCGGGCGTGGAGACCTCGGAGTGGGCGATGCCGTGCCCGCTCGTCATGAGGTTCACCTCGCCGGGCCGTACGAACGCGTGGCTGCCCAGGGTGTCCCGGTGCTCGATCTCGCCGCTGAACAGCCAGCTCACCGTCTGCAGCCCGGTGTGGGGATGCGGGGCGACGTCCATGCCGCCGGTGCGGCTGACGTCGTCCGGGCCGTAGTGGTCCGCGAAGCACCAGGCGCCGATCAGGGTGCGGGCCCGCTGCGGCAGGGTGCGCCGTACCGGCATGGCGCGGGGCCCGCCGAGCGGCACGTCGCGCGGCGTGAGCACCTCGACCCGGGGAGCGGGCCGGTGCTCGTCGGCGGGGGAGCCGCACGCCATCTCGACGGGCCGCGTTTCGGTATTGCTCATCCGGCCCACCTCCCATCATGATAGTTTTAAGTTCAACAACTATCGCGATCATAGACCCCATGGCGGCGCCGTGCACGCGAAACGGTACGGGGACCGTCTGCGGGATCCGGAGGAGGCAAGGGTGACCAGTTCCGTACCGGCCGGCGCCGAGCAGCGGATCTTCATCGACAAGCAGAGCCCGAAGGCCTACCACGCGCTGGTGCAGACGTCCGAGGCCGTCCGTACGGTCGCCGCGGAGGCGGGCCTGGACCGCACTCTGGTGGAACTGGTCAACCTCCGCGTGTCGCAGCTCAACGGCTGCGCCTACTGCCTGCACGTGCACACCCGGGCCGCGCTGCGGGCGGGCGACACCCCGCAGCGGCTCGGCGTGCTCGCCGCCTGGCGGGAGACCGAGGTGTTCACCGAGGCCGAGCGCGCCGCCCTCGCCCTGGCCGAGACGACCACCGACGCCGCGGACACCGCCGCGCAGGACACCGCCTACGAGGCCGCGCGTGAGGTCCTCACCGACGACCAGATATCCGCGGTGATCTGGGTGGCCGTCACCATCAACGCGTTCAACCGCGTCTCGATCATGAGCCGGCATCCGGTACGGCCGGAGGCGTGACCCGTTCCGATCGAATCCTGGGAGCGAACGAAGATCGCGGATGGACCTGTTCGGCGCTGCTCGCATAGCGTTCGGTACATGACAGAACGACGCGCGATCCTCAGCGGTTCGACGTTCGAGGAGCAGATCGGTTATGCCCGGGCCGTGGTCGACGGCGACTGGGTGCATGTGTCCGGCACGACCGGGTTCGACTACACCACGATGACGATCTCGGACGACGTGGTGGAGCAGGCCGAGCAGTGCCTGCGCAACATCGAGGCCGCCCTGGCCGAGGCGAAGTGCAGCTTCGCCGACGTCGTGCGCGTCCGCTATCTCCTGCCCGACCGGGCGGACTTCGAGCCCTGCTGGCCCGTCCTGCGCCGCTGCTTCGGCGAAGTCCGCCCGGCGGCCACGATGATGATGTGCGGCCTGGCCGACCCCCGTATGAAGATCGAGATCGAGGTGTACGCCCGCCGCAGCGAGGGCTGAACCTCACATCCCGCCACTCATGCCGCGACGGGCTGCGCGGTAGGCACGGCCAGCCGGCCGGTACGGGAGAGGCAGCCCACGCAGGCCGCGCCGCCGAGGCCCGTCAGGGCCAGGGCCGACCACGCGAGCCAGCGGACATCGTGCTGTCCGGCGAAGCCCCACAGGGCCCCGGTGCCGAGGTTGCCCACGGTGATGCCGATGCCGGAGACGGTGTTGTAGAAGCCGTAGTGGGTGGCGACCAGGCGATCGCCGGACAGCGTCACCACGGTGTCCATCTCGAAGGGGTAGACGATCGCGCCGCCCACCGCGAGCAGGACTACGGAGAGGAGCAGCGCGACCAGGGCCGCCGGTGCCGAACCCGCCGGGACCAGGGCCGGCGGGACGAAGGCGAGGCCCATCGCCGCCAGCCCGCGTACCAGGGCCTGGGCCGGTCGCCAGCGCTGTTTGGCCCAGCCGGTGAGCCGCAGCTGCCCGACGGCGGACACCGCCGCGGAGACGACGAACAGCCCGCTCGTCACCGCCGTACCACCGGACCCGAGTACGTCGGAGGCCGCCAGGGGCAGCGCCAGATAGACCTGGAAGGTCAGGACGTACGAGCCGGTCATCGCGGCGGCGAAGAGCAGGAAGGGCCGGTTGGACACGACCGTACGCCAGTCGGACAGCACGCCCGCCCGGCCGGTGCCGGGCTCCGCCCGCTCGGCGCGGCGCGTCGGCAGACAGCGCCACTGCAGCGCCGTGAGGAGCACGAAGACGGCCGCCGCCACCCCGCACACCAGACGGAAGTCGGCGGCCAGCAGCGCGAGTCCGAGCGGTGGGCCCAGCAGCATGCCCGCCTGGTAGTAGACGTTGAAAAGGGCGAACGCGTCGACCCGGCGGGGCCCGGCCTCCACGGCGACATACGCGCGCACCGCCGGATTGAACAGCGCGCCCGCGAAACCGGTCGCGGCGGAGGCGACGACCAGCGTCGGCAGGTCGCCGACCCAGCCGAGCAGGCCGAAGCCGACGGTCCGCAGGAGGAGGCCGGCCATGATGGGAGTCTTGTAGCCGAGGCGGTCGGCGAGCGTGCCGCCGATGAGGAACATCCCCTGCTGCGAGAAGTTGCGCACCCCGAGGACCAGCCCCACCGCCCAGGCGGCGAGCCCGAGTTCGCCCGCCAGATGGGCGGCTAGGTACGGCATCAGCATGTAGAAGGCCAGATTGATGAGGAACTGGTTGGCCATCAGCAGCCGTACGGCCGACGGGAAGGAGAGCGTCTGCCGCCACAGGTGCCTCATCGGGTCACTCCCGTCAGCTCGTGCGCCGCGCGCCCGGCGGCCAGCGGGTCGACCACGTGCGTGCAGCGGGTCCAGCGGGTGACGGTCCGCTCGGCGGGGTGGGCGATCCGGTCCGGTTCGTCCGCGGGCGGGTGCCCGAGCAGGCCGTGCCGGGCGCAGAAGGTGTCGTCGAAGACCGTGCCGACGTAGCGCTGCGGCCCGTCGGGGAAGACGGCGACGATCCGGTTCCCGGCGGGCAGGGTGCGCGCCAGCCAGCGGGCGACCAGAGCGACGGCGCCCACGCTCCAGCCACCGGTGGCGTAGTGCGCCCGGGCCAGTCGCCGCGCGGCCCACACGGCCTCCGCCGCGGCGACCCAGTGGACCTCGTCGAACAGGGCGTGCACGACGTTGCGGGGATGGATGCCCGACCCCAGGCCCCGCATGAGGCGGTCCCCGGGAGGCTGCCCGAAGATCGTGGACCCGGTCGTGTCCACGCCCACGACGCGCAGCCGCGGGAAGTGCGCGCGCAGTACGGAGGCGATGCCGGCGGAGTGGCCCCCGGTGCCGACGGAGACCACGAGGGTGTCGATCCGGTCGAGCTGGACGAGGAGTTCGCGGGCGAGGGGAGCGTAGGCGGCGCTGTTGTCGGGGTTGTCGTACTGGTCGGGGCACCACGCGTCGGGGTGAGCGGCGAGCAGCTCCGCCACCCGCCGGCGGCGGGCTCCCTGCCAGCCGCCCTCCGGATGCGGAGCGGCTACCACGTCGATCTCGGCGCCGTAGGCGGTGAGCAGACCGGTCACCAGCGGCTCCATGCCGGGGTCGGTGACCACGGTGAGCGGATGTCCGTGGATGATCCCGGCGAGGGCCAGACCGAGGCCGAGGGTGCCGGACGTCGACTCCACGATCCGGGCACCCGGCGCCAACTGCCCGCGCTCACGGGCGAGGCGGACCATGTACAGGGCGCTGCGGTCCTTGATGCCGCCGGGGTTGTGGCCTTCGAGCTTCGCCCAGAAACCGCGGCCGGCGGCGGTGAAGGGCTCCCCGATCCACAGCACGGGGGTGTCGCCGACGAGCCCTGCAGGGGTGAGCGTCCGGCTCGAGGCGTACGCCGGTGACTCGGCGAGGAGGACGGAGAGGGGCGTGGGGGTGGGGTGTTTCATGGCGTGCTTCTCCTACGGCCGGCGCTGTGCGCGGCGGCCGGGCGTTCGCGGTGCGGGAAGTGTGACGGCTGAGCCGGACGGACGCCGCGCGCACGCCGGATGCGTGAGCGCGACGTGGTCCGCTCAGGACCGCCAGACGCCGAGAAGCGCGCGTGAGGGGCCGTCGGAGGAGGCCTCGGCGGGGAACGGCGATCCGCGACGCCGCGCGGGGCCTACGCCGGTGGGGGCGCCGGGGGAATCGGCCTGCGGGACGATGTGGAGGGGCGGGGAGGCCAGGTCCTTGTGGCGGGGGGCCTGGAGAGCAGCCTCGTCCGCGCCGGGACAGCAGTGCGCGTCGTCATGGCCGTCGGGATCGGCGTCGAAGGAGGACGGCGTGCCCGTCACGGCCGCGACGGCCGCCGAGGACGTGCGCGGAAAGGCATCGATGCGTTCGGCGGTGCCGACCGCCGGTCCGTGGGCGCAGGCCAGCACGTGCAGGAGTGTGCCCAGCAGCAGCGCGAGCACCGCCCCGGTCCCCGACCGGGAGCGGCACCGTCGCAAGACCGCACCGGACCACATGAACGCACACAGTAATCAGGCGACTTCACGAGTTCCGTCCGATACAGGCCTCTTTTGCCTGGACCGGTCCCACATGATCACCGCATCAGGTGAACCGGATGCGCTGAACGGCCCGGCTCAGTACGAAAACGCCGACCACGATCAGCAGGGCACCGAGCACCTCCGGCACCAGCCACCAGCCCGTGCGGATCCGCTCTCCGAACAGGGTGATGCCCAGGGTCAGGCTCACCACCGCGTCGCCGATCGTCAGCGCGGGCTGCGCCGCGGCGAGCGGGCCCGCCTGGAGCGCGTTCTCCAGCAGGATCACGGAGGCCACGCCGGCCAGCGCGAAGCCGTACGTCTGCCAGGAGCGGAGGAAGGCGAGGAAACCCTCGTCGGCGAAGGTGCCCGTCGCCGACTTCAGCAGGGCGGCGGTCAGCGCGTTCCCGGTCGCGGACGCGGCGGCCAGCAGCGCGGCGCGCCGGGCGGGCGGCGCGCCCGGGCCCCGGCCGGCCAGCAGGACGGCCGCCGCCATCCCGCCCAGGCACAGGCACAGCGCCGGGATCCAGCGCGCGAGGGGCGCCTGGTGGGTGACTCCGTGCGGGGCGGCGGCGAGCAGCAGTGCCGCCAGGCCCGCCACACAGCCGCCGACACCCCACCAGCCCCAGCGGGGCAGTCGGCGGTGCATCAGCGGGGCGGCGACGAGCAGGGCGAAGGGCAGTTCCAGGATGAACAGCGGCTGTACCAGCGCGAGCGGCCCGTTGAGCAGGGCCAGGCTCTGGAACAGGGCGGCGCCGATCACGCCCGCCATGCCGAGCAGCCAGAACCGCCGGCGCACCAGTTCCGCCAGCAGCCGGATCCCGCCGCGGCTGCTGGCGGACGCCGCCTTGCGCTGGAATGCCGTGCCCACGGCGTTGCTCGCCGCTCCCGCGACCGCGAACGCCGCGGCCAGTTCGATCACGACCTCAGCCTACGAAAGCCCCCGCCGCCCCGCCGCGGGGCGCGAGCCTCACACCCGACTTGACGTCGCCGTGTCCGCGGACAGCCGCTGGGCCACGTAGATCGGGACCACCGACAGCAGGACGAGCACGGCGGCGACCACGTTCACCACGGGTGCCTGCTGCGGCCTGGTCATGTTGTTGAAGATCCAGATGGGGAGGGTCTCGATGCCGGGCCCGGCGGTGAAGGTCGTCACCACGATCTCGTCGAAGGACAGGGCGAAGGCGAGCAGCGCGCCGGCCAGCAGCGCGGAACGCACCAGCGGGAAGGTGACGTCCACGAAGGCGCGGAAGCTGGTCGCGCCGAGGTCCATGGCAGCCTCCTCGTACGAGGAGGCCGTGCGCCGCAGCCGGGCCACCACGTTGTTGAAGACCACGACGATGCAGAAGGTGGCGTGGCCGACGATCACGGTGAACAGCCCGAGGCCCACGCCGAGCGGCTCCAGGACCGTGCCGAAGGCCGAGTTGAGCGCGATGCCGGTGACGATGCCGGGCAGCGCGATCGGCAGGACGACGATGAACGAGACCGTGTCGCGGCCGAAGAACCGGTGCCGGGCGACCGCGAATGCGATCAGCGTCCCGAGCACCAGCGCGATGGCGGTCGCGCCGAGACCCGCCTTCACCGACACCCACACCGCGTCACGGGCACCGGTGTTGGAGGTGGCGACCGACCACCAGTGCAGGGTCAGCCCGGGCGGCGGCCAGCTCGCGCTGCGGTCCGGATTGAGGGAGTTGACGAGCACGAGCAGCAGCGGGACGTAGATCACCGCGAAGCCGAGTGCGGCGCCTGCGCGCAGGGCGATGCGCGCGGTGCGGCCAAGATGCATGGCGCTCTTCTCCTACAGGCTGTTCAGGGCGCCCGTACGGCGGATCGCCAGGAGATACAGGACGATCACGGCCACGGGGACGGTGCCCAGCGCGGCTGCCATGGGCAGGTTGAGTTCGATGTTGGAGTACACGAGATTGCCGATCAGCTGCGTCTTGCCGCCCACGATCTGCACGGTGATGTAGTCGCCGAGGCTGAGCGAGAACGTGAACACCGAGCCTGCGGCCACGGACGGCAGCACCATCGGCAGCACCACCGAGCGGAACGTACGGCCCGCCCGCGCGCCCAGGTCCGCGGACGCGTCGAGGAGGTTCGCCGGGAGCTGCTCGAGTGCCGTGTGGATCGGCAGGATCATGTACGGCAGCCACAGGTACGTCAGTGTGAGGACGGTGGCCGGCAGGCCGAAGCCCGGGCCGCCGAGGCCGAACGGCGCCAGCATCCAGTCGGCGAGGCCGCCCTGGGAGAGGATCAGCCGCCAGGCGTACACCTTGACGAGATAACTCGCCCACAGCGGGGTGAGGATCGCCACCACGAGCAGCGGGCGCCACCTCGGCCGGGCCACGCGCGCGGTGTAGAAGGCGACCGGGAAGGCGATCACCGCGCAGAGCACGGTCACCGCGAGCGCCACGCCGACGCTGCGCAGGATCACCTGGCGGAAGACGGGCGTCGTGAACAGCTCGTGGAAGTTGTCCGTCGACCAGACCTTCACCACCTGCGAGGTGAAGGAGTTCGTCGTCCAGAACGCCGACACGAACAGCACCGCCAGCGAGCCGAGGTAGAGCACGGCGAGCCACAGCAGCGGGGCGGTGAGCAGCAGGGCCAGCCGGAGCCGGGGTCTGCGGTGCAGGGTTCCGGCGAGCCGCCGGGCGGTTCCCCGTCCGGCGGCGGCCGTCGCTTCGGTCGTCACGGCTCAGCCCTTGATCTCGGTCCAGGCCTGCACCCACTTGGCGTACGGCACGCACTTCACGTCCGTGCGGCCGTCCAGGCACTGCTCGATGGGCGTGTTCCAGAAGGCGATCCGCTTCCAGTAGCCCTCGTCGGCGGCGTGGAAGACGGTGCAGAAGTTCTTGTCGCTGGTCTCGGCGCACGCCTTGGAGTTGGCCGGGGCCTCCCCGAAGTACTCGGCGACCTGGGCGTTGACCTTGGGCGAGACGATCCAGTCCAGCCACTTGTACGCGCAGTTGGGGTGCTTGGCCTTGGCGGAGACCATCCAGGTGTCCGACCAGCCGGTCGAACCCTCCTTCGGTACAAAGGCCTTGACCTTGGCGCCCTCCTGGGCGGTGAGGTTGGCGATGACCTGCCAGGTGGTGCCGACCACCGAGTCGCCGCTCTTGAACGCGGAGATCTCCTTGAGGTAGTCGCTCCAGTACTCCCCGATGTCCGCGTTCTGCTTCTTCAGCAGTGCGACCGCCGCGTCGAACTGCTTCTGGTCCAGGGCGTACGGGTCCTTGATCCCCAAGTCCGGCTTGGTGGCCTTGAGATACAGCGCCGCGTCGGCGATGTAGATGGGCGAGTCGTACGCGGTGACGTGACCCTTGTGCTGGTCCGCGCCCTCGAAGACGGCCGACCAGGAGGTGGGCGCGGGTTTCACCTTCTCCGTGTTGTACATCAGCAGGTTGGCGCCCCGCCCGTGCGGGATGCCGTACATCTGCCCCTTCACGGAGTTCCAGGATCCGTTCTTCAACCCGCTGAAGATGTTGGTGTAGTTGGGCACCAGGGCGGTGTTGACGGGGGCCGCGTCGCCGGAGGCGATCAGGCGCAGCGAGGCGTCGCCGGACGCGGAGACGGCGTCGTACTCGCCGGTCTTCATCAGCTTGACCATCTCGTCCGAGCTGGCGGCCACCTTGGAATGGACCTGGCAGCCGGTCTGCTTCTCGAAGTCGCTGACCCAGTCCACCTTGGGGTCGTTGGAGCCGTCCTCGACATAACCGGCCCAGGCGATCAGGTTGACCTGGCCCTCCGTCTTGCCGAGCTTCGTCGGGGCCTTGAGATCGGGCGGGTTGAGGCCGGAGGAGGAGCCGCCGGAGTCGGAGGAGCTGCAGGCGGCGGCGAGCAGCAGAGCGGCGGCACCGGCCGCGGCCTTGAGGCTTCGGTTGAGACGCACGACGTTGTTCTCCATGGGTGAGGGAGCCCCGTGGGGGGATGGAGTGGTGCAGGTCAGGAAGGCAGCCGGACGGCGTGCCGGCGGTGCCACCGGAGGCGGACCCGGGTGCCGCGGTAGGCGGCGACGTCCTCGGAGGAGGTCTCCAGGTTCTGCTGCAGCGCGGTGAGCCGGCCGCCGCCGTCGAGGTCGACCAGGAAGCGGGTGGCGTCGCCGAGGTAGACCACGTCTGCCACGGTGCCCGTGGCGGTGGCGTGTCCGGGCTCGTCGGCCTCCGCGGACTCCTTGAGAACGCGGATCTTCTCCGGGCGGATGTTGTACGTGCCCGGGGCGCCGGCGATCCGGTGGGCCACCTCGCCGTCGAGCAGGTTCGAGGTGCCGACGAAGGAGGCCACGAAGGCGTTCGCCGGGCGCTCGTAGATCTCGGCGGGCGTGCCGACCTGGGCGATGCGGCCCTGCTCGAAGACGGCGATGCGGTCGCTCATCGTCAGGGCCTCCTCCTGGTCGTGGGTGACGAAGACGAAGGTGATGCCCACCTCCCGCTGCAGCGCCTTGAGTTCGACCTGCATCTGCTCGCGCAGTTTCAGGTCGAGGGCGCCGAGGGGTTCGTCGAGCAGCAGGACCCGGGGCCGGCCGACGAGGGCGCGGGCGAGGGCGACGCGCTGGCGCTGGCCGCCGGAGAGCTGGGCGGGGCGCCGCCGGCCGTAGCCTTCGAGGCGGACCTCGGCGAGCGCCTTGCGGGCGCGCACGAGGCGCTCGGCCTTCGGCACCTTGCGTATCTTCAGCCCGTAGGCGACGTTCTGTTCGACCGTCAGATGGGGGAACAGGGCGTAGTCCTGGAAGACGGTGTGCACGTCCCGCTCGAACGGGGCGAGGCCGGTGACCTCCTGTCCGGCGAGTTCGATCCGGCCCTGGGTGGGGGCTTCGAACCCGGCGATGAGTCTGAGGACCGTGGTCTTCCCTGAGCCGGACGGGCCGAGCATCGAGAAGAACTCCCCGTCCCGGATCTCCAGGTCGACACCGGCCACGGCGGTCGTCTCCCCGAACGACTTCCGCAGATCCTGCAGCCGGATCGCAATCCCCTCCATGCGGGAACCTTTCTGACGGGCCGTACGTTGCGCGTAAACCTATGAAGTCATAGTTCAAATCTCAAGGTCCCTTTAGGGTAAAGCTTGAGTCAATGCACGAGGTGATGACCGTGAGGCAGCGCGAGGTGAACGGCATGAACGGCGGCGCACGATGAACGGCAGCGCCCGCAAGGCCGTCTTCAGCCCTGTGGACAACCGGGCCCGTGTGGACACGGTCGTCCGCCGCATAGGAGACGCCATCGAACTCGGCCTCCTCGCCGACGGTGAGCAACTCCCGGGCGAGAGCGACCTGGCCGGGCAGCTCGGTGTGTCCACGGTGACCCTGCGCGAGGCGCTCATGGCGCTGCGGCAGCAGGGTCTGCTCACCACCCGCCGGGGCCGCGGCGGCGGCAGCTTCGTCTCCCTGCCCGAAGTCCCCGCCGACGACCGGCTCAGGACCCGGCTGCGCGGCTGGAGCACCGAGGAACTGCGCGACCTGGGCGACCACTGGGCCGCCCTGTCCGGCGCCGCCGCCCGCCTCGCCGCCCAGCGCACGGAACCCGAGGACCTCCACCGACTCCGCAGTACCGCCGAGGAGTTGGCGCTCGCCGAGGAGGCCGCGGCGCGCAGCCGCCTGTACGGCCGCTTCCACGTCGAACTCGCGGCTGCCGCCCAGTCCGCCCGGCTCACCCGCGAACAGGTCGCGCTGCAGAGCGAGGTGGGCGCCCTGCTCTGCCTCGTCCTGGGAGGCGACGGGGGCGCCGAATATCGTGAAGAAGTGGCGGACCGTCTCCGCTCCGTGATCTCCGCCGTGCATGATGGGGCCCACGCAACGGCCGGCACGCTGGCCGAGCGGTGCGTCAGGGAGTCGACGGCGCGGCTCGTCGCCGTACGCCTCACGCTCTGACCGCGCCGCGTCCGGTTCCCGTCCGCTGGAGGACACCATGGGCTGGAGTCCCGGGCTCGTCGCCGCGGCAGCGACGCCGTCGAGTCGCGGCACTGAGACCGAGGCATGGGTGGCCGCCCGGATCGGCGGCGCGCTGGAGGCCGTCTTCGAGACCGTCTCCGCCACCCGCGCCGACACGGCGGCCCTGCTGGCGAAGGCGGCGGCGCTCGGCAGACCCCCGGCGAGCGCGGACCTCGCCGCCCTGCGCCCCGGGCTGCATCTGCGCCTCAGCCGCCACGACCTGGTCTCCGGCGTCGGGTTCGTCGCCGCCCCCGGCCTGCTCACCGACGTACCGGGGTGGCTGGAGTGGTGGCAGTCGGACGCCGACGGTGACGTACGACCGCTGCTGCTCGACCTCGACCCCGGCCGCTCGGCGTACTCCGACTACACCCACTGGGACTGGTTCACCCTGCCCCGTGACACCGGGCGCCGCGCCGTCGCCGGACCGTACGTCGACTACCTCTGCTCCGACGAGTACAGCCTCACCCTGTCCGAACCGGTCGAGCTCGACGGGCGGTTCGCCGGGGTCGCCGCCGCCGACGTGTACCTACGGCACTTCGAAGCGGCCGTCCTCCCTCTGCTCCGCCGGCTTCCCCGCCCCGCTCACCTGGTGAACGCCCGCGGCCGGGTCGCCGCCTCCGCCGACCCCGCCCACCTGGCCGGCTCGCTGACCAAGGGCCCCGACTTCGGCCGCCTGCTCAGCGAGGCGGCACCCGGCGAGCACGAGGGCCTGCGCCTCGTCCCGTGCCGCGGCATCCCGCTCGTGCTCGTCCTGACGGCGGTCTGAGCCCCGGTCAGGGACCCGACTTGATCGTCTTCATGGTCAGGTGCGAGTCGATGCGCAGCACGCAGGGGTGGTTGCTGAGCTTCTCGACGAGGAAGGCCTCGTAGGCGGCGTGGTCGGCGACGGCCACGCGCACGAAATAGTCCGGGCGGCCGTACATGCGCCGCAACTCGACGACCTCCTCGTAGGCCGCCACGAGCTCCTCGAACTCCAGGAACGTCGCGCGGTCGTTCGCACTGACCTCGACGTCGATGAGGACCTCCAGACCGCGGCCCAGCGCCTCGGGATCCACCACGGCCCGGTACCCGGCGATGACACCGGCCTCCTCCAGCCGCTTGACCCGGCGCAGACAGGGCGGCGGCGTCAGGCCCACCCGCTGGGCCAGCTCCACGTTGGTCAGGCGCCCGTCCTGACGCAGGTGAAACAGAATGTCCCGGTCGATGCCGTCAAGCCTTACTTCATTGCGCACAGGGCCATCGTAGAGACATTTTCCGCAACCATATGACGTGCGATTCTTCCTAAAATGTCGCCATGCCTATATCTCCCGCCGTCGCCGACGGCCTCCCTCGGCCTGCGCCCCCGCCCGCACCCCGGATGTCTTCCGAGGCGCGGGCCGCGTTCGCGGACTCCGCCTCCGTGGGCCTCGGCTTCGTCCCGCTCGGCATCGCCTTCGGGGTGCTCGTCGCGCACTCCGGGGTCGACTGGTGGTGGGCGAGCCTGTCCAGCGCGCTGGCCTACGGCGGGTCGTTCGAGTTCCTGCTGATCGGCATGGTCACCGCCGCCGCGCCGCTCGTGTCCGTCGCCGTGTCGGCGTTCCTGGTGAATGCACGGCACGTCTTCTACGCGTTGTCCTTCCCGCTGCACCGGATCGACGGCCGCCTCGGCAAGGCGTACGGCACGTTCGCGCTGTGCGACGAGGCCTACGCGCTCACCTCCGGGGAGCAGGCCCGCGGCTGGTCCGGCCGGCGCATCCTGTGGCTCCAGCTCTTCATGCACCTGTACTGGGCGGGAGGCGCCACCGTGGGAGCGTTGCTCGGCTCGCTCGTCCCGAGGGGGGTCACCGGCCTGGACTTCGCGCTCACCGCGCTGTTCACCGTGCTCGCCCTCGACGCCGTCCACGGGCTGCGGGCCGACCTGCCCACGCCCCTGCTCGCCCTGCTGAGCGCCCTGGTCGCCCGGCTGCTGTGCCCGGGGCAGCTGCTCCCGGTCGCCTTCGCCCTGTTCACCGCGGCACTGCTGGTCCGCCACCGCTCGACGCGCCGGGAGCCGCGCCATGCCTGACACGACCTACCTCGTCGGGGCGGTCCTCGTCGCCGCCGCGGTCACCTGGGCGCTGCGCGCCCTGCCCTTCGCCGCGCTCGCGCCCCTGCGGGCGAGCGGCACCGTCCGGTACCTGAGCACCCGGATGCCCGCCGGGATCATGGTGATCCTCGTCGTCTACTGCCTGCGCGACCTGCCCGTGACCCACACCCGCGTCCTCGCCCCGCTCGCGGCTCTCGCCGTCACCGTCGGCCTCCACCTGTGGCGCCGCAACGCCCTGCTGAGCATCCTCGGCGGCACCGTCGTGCACGTCGTGCTGGCCAGCACGGTCTTCGCCCGCTGACGGCGGGAACGACTCCGCCCCCGGAGCCGCGGAGGGCTGCCCGGGGGCGGAGCGAGGAGCGGTGCCGCAATCAGGCCGCGAGGCGCTCGGCGAGCTCCTTGGCCTTGACGGCCGCCTCCTGGAGGGCACGCTCACGCGAGGCCTCGTACAGCGGGACCAGCTCGGCCATCGCCGGGTTCTGCGGGGCCATCGTCAGCTCCGGGACGATGAAGTCGGTCTCCATGCCGAGCATGTCGGTGAAGATCGCGCCCAGGTAGTTCTGCACGTACTCGTACGCCTCACGCGGGGTGCCCGGCCCGTACGCGCCGCCCCGGCTGGCGACGACGGTCACCGGGATGCCCTTGGTGGAGGGGTTCTCACCCGCGGTGCGGCCGAACAGGATCACGTTGTCCAGCCACGCCTTCAGCGTGGAGGGGATCGCGAAGTTGTACATCGGGGCGCCGATCAGGACGGCGTCGGCCTGCTCCAGCTCCTCGATCAGGCGCTCGCGCTCGGCGAACGCGGCGGCCTGGGCCGGCGTGCGGGACGCCTCGTCGGCGAATCCGGCCAGGTGTGCGTCGGCGGTGATGTGCGGGACAGGCTCGGCCGCCAGGTCGTGGTAGACGACCTTGCCGTCGGGGTGCTGCTCCTGCCAGTGCTTGCGGAACTCCTCCGTCACGGCACGCGAGGCGGATCCCATCAGCGGGAAGACGGACGAATCGATGTGCAGCAAGGTGGCCATGGGTGTCTCCAGGCAAACGAAGGGGTAGCCCTGCGCCGTAGGCTCGGGCTGATGTTTCGTACTGAACTATTGATAACACAGGGACTTACTTTTTTTCATCCCCTCACGGCCGGGTAGTACGATGTGCGCATGGGGGCTCACCGAAACCACGACAGTGCAGCGTGTAAGCGCGTGGACGAGGACATCACCCGCGTCTTCCAGTTGCTGGGCAAGCGCTGGAACGGCCAGATCGTGGCCGTCCTGATGGGGCAGCCTGCGTACTTCGCCGACTTGCGCCGGGCGATTCCCGGCATCAGCGAACGCATGCTGTCCGACCGGCTCGCCGAGCTCGGCGCGGTGGGCCTCGTGCTGCGTGAGGTGGACGAAGGGCCACCGCTGCGCGTGTCGTACCGGCTGACCGAGGCGGGCGCCGCGCTGGAGCCCGCGATGCGGAAGCTGGGGGAGTGGGCGATGACGTACCTGCCGGAGGCAGGTCCCTGCCCTGGCGTGGAGCCGGACCGGAGCGCCGCCTCGGCGTAGCCCGCCCGCCTCATTCGTGTAAGGCGGCGTGTACGCGCCGCCCGGGTCACGCTCCTCGCTTATCGTCGGCCAGACACCGACATCCGGAGCGATGATGGAAAAAACGGATGAACTGGTTGGCGTGGCGGAGGGTGCGGCAGAGGGTGTAGCCCGCCTCTCCGCAGGCCCGGCTCCGCACCCGTCCCCGGCCTCACCCCTGCGTCGCCTCCGGCCCTGGCCGTACGGTGCCGCGATCACGGTCGCAGCCGGTGCGGCGGCCGTGTTCCTGCTCGCGGGCACCGAGTGGCCGAACCAGCCGGCCGTTCAGGCCTGGCGCACCGTCTGCCTGGCCATCACCGTCCAGGCGCTCCCCTTCCTCCTCCTGGGTACCGCCCTGTCCGGGGCCATCAACGCCTTTGTGCCGGCGGACCTGTTCACGAAAGTCCTGCCGAAGCGGCCCGCGCTCGCCGTGCCGGTGGCAGGGGTGGCCGGAGCGGTCCTGCCGGGCTGCGAGTGCGCCTCCGTACCCGTGGCGAACAGCCTGATCCGCCGGGGCGTCACCCCGGCCGCCGCCTTCGCCTTCCTGCTCTCCGCCCCCGCCATCAACCCCGTCGTGCTGACCGCCACCGCCGTCGCCTTCCCGGGCAACCCCGCGATGGTCGCCGCCCGGCTGCTCGCCTCGCTCGGCACGGCCGCCGCGATGGGCTGGCTGTGGCTCTGGCTCGGCCGGGAGAAGTGGCTGCGCCCCGTCGTACGGCAGCGGCACACCGGCCACCAGCACGGGCACAGCCGCTGGACCGAGTTCCGGCTCGGCTGCCAGCACGACTTCCTGCACGCCGGCGGCTTCCTCGTCCTCGGCGCCATGGCCGCCGCCACCTTCAACGTCACCGTGCCGCGCTCCGTGCTCGACACCTTCTCCGGCTCGCCCTGGCTTTCGGTGCTCTTCCTGGCCGCCCTCGCCGTGCTGCTGGCGGTCTGCTCGGAGGCCGACGCGTTCGTGGCGGCCTCGCTCACCGGCTTCTCGCCGACCGCCCGGCTCGCGTTCGTGGTGGTCGGCCCCATGGTCGACCTGAAGCTGATCGCCCTCCAGGCGGGCACGTTCGGGCGCGCCTTCGCCTGGCGCTTCTCCGCGGCGACCACCGTCGTGGCCGTCGCCGCGAGCGTCCTGATCGGAGGCGCACTGCTGTGAGGCGCCCGGTACAGGCGCTGCTTCTGCTGCTGACCGGCAGCGGCCTGCTGCACGCCGCCCTCTTCACCGACACCTACCTGCGCTACGTCAAGCCCGGACTGCGTCCCCCGCTCATCGCCTCTGGCGCCGTGCTGCTCGTGCTCGGTGTGGTGGGGGCGGCCGGGGTGGCGAGGGCGGCTCGGGTACGGCAGAGGCACGCGACTCCTGCGCCCGGCGTTCACGGAAGGGACGGTCACGCGCACGGCCACGACCACTCCACCGCCCCGCGTATCGCCTGGCTGCTGTTCCTCCCGGCGCTGAGTCTGCTCTTCTACGCTCCGCCCGCGCTGGGCGCGTTCACCGCGGCTCGCTCGAACAGCAGGGCGGTCGCGGTGCAGAAAGGATTCGCCGCACTGCCCGCCACCTCACCCCTGCCGATGACCCTCACGGCCTTCACCACCCGGGTCCAGCAGGACCGCAGCCGGGCCATCAAGGGCCGCAGCGTCCAGCTGACCGGCTTCGTCACCCCGGCCGGCGCGAGCGGTGGCTGGTACCTGACGCGGATCATCTTCACCTGCTGCGCGGCGGACTCACAGTCCGTCAAGGTCCGCATGTACGGCACCGACGCGCCGCCCGCCGACACCTGGCTGTCGGTGACCGGCACCTGGCACGCCAAGGGCGGGCTCGGCACGAAGACCGCGGAGGCCGCCCTCGACGTCAGAGCCGCCCGCCCCATGTCGCCGCCGGTGAACGCCTACTCGGACGACCTGCCGCTCACGCCTTCGTAGGAGACCTGCCGGAGGACTTACTGCGGCGCGTCGTCCCCGACCAGCTCCGCGAGCGTGAACCGGGTGCTGAACGACTGCCAGGCACCGTCGCCGACCAGCAGAAAACCGTCGCTGTGCCGGAAGAGCCGACGGCGCTTGGGCATCCTGGGGTGCTCCGGTACGTAGTTCCGGGCACGCGTCTCCAGTTCGCGCAGCGCCTCCTCGCGCGTGCCCTCCATGTGCGTCAGCACGTAGGTCTCGATGTGCTTCCGGTCCGACGCGCCGACGGTCGTCTCGACGATCAGTCCCCAGGTCGCCATGTGTTGTTCCCCTCCCGTGTTGATCACGGCACAGCATAGGAGGCCGGGTTGAGGGGTGTGCGGGTGGCATGTGGGTGCGCCCGCACGGGCCGCCCGTGACCCGTCAGCCGGCGCGCCAGCCGGGCACCGTCGGCAGGACCTTTTCGGCGATGCGGAACAAGGCCGTGTCGTCCGGCGGCACGTCGTCCTGCCGCCAGATGGAGATCGCGAAGGAGCCGCCGCCGTCCTTCGCGCCCTTGGCGACCAGCAGGCTGCGAGCGATACCGCCGGGCCCGGTGCCGACCTTGCCGCCGTTGATCGTGAAGCCGATGGTCCGGTCCGAGTGGAGAACCGCCGGGTGCCCCAGCACCGTTCTCGACTCGGCGTCCTTGCCGAGCAGGCGGGCCGTCGCGCCGACCGAGAGACCGTCGTAGGAGTCCGAGAGCTTCACGGAGTACGTCTCGAACGTGACCGTTGCCTCCGGCGCGGCGATCTTGGTGCCGTCGGCGAGGGTGATCCAGCCTCCGGACGGGTCCGCGGTCTCCGCTTGCTCGTCCGGCGTACCGAGGAGTGCCGGCAGGTCGGAGCGGTTCAGCGCCGTGCAGAGCTTCGCTCCGGACACGTACTTCGACGGCAGCGCGTGATGCGTGTCCGACGAGCACGCGGCCGGCCCCCGGTCCTCGGACTGGTCGGGCAGCGCCTCCGCCAGCCCCCACGCGCCGCCCACCGCGCCCGCGACCATGACCACCGCCGCCACGGCCTGAACCCCCGCTCTCGGCGCCTTCCTGGACGCGACGTCGTCGCTCATGCCCCCACCCCCGTTGATCGCCCCCGATGCGAGCGGGAGCATAACCGGTGCTCATCCTGCGGGGAAACGCCATTTCAAGGGCCTGTTCGAGGTGTGGCTCAGGGGCTCACTTCGGTGGCAGCGTCGCCGCGAACGCACGCCCCTCGTCGATCCACGAGGTCAGTTCGGCGTCCTCGGTGACGGCCTCGGCCGCGACGACGATCCAGCCGCGCATCGGACGGCCGGTCATGTCGAAGAGCCGTGCCCCCGGCCGGGCGAGCGCCGCGTCCGTGGCATCCGGGCCGACCCGGACCATGAGATCACTGCCGGTCACCCCCACCGCCATGTTGCCCTGGTACAGGAAGGCGAGGCCGCCGAACATCCGCTTCTCGGACACGCCGGCGCCCGTGCCGAGCCTCCCCCACGCTCGGCTGCGCTCGCGCGGGCGGTGCCCCCATCCGGATGCGCTCGGCCAGTCCCTCGTCGTACGCCATCGGGCGTCTCCCTTCGCGGCGGTGAGCCGGCGCACGGCCCCGGAGACCCAGCATGCCCGGGGCCGGCGCGCGCCGCAGGCGCACTCCGGTACAGCGGTCGCCCACCCCGGAGACACAGTGTTAGAAAAGGGACATGCGCGGACGTCCCCGCTGGCCCTGGGCGAAAGCGGCGCCGCCGCTCAGCGCGGGGCCGCCATCCGATCGGTCCCCTCGCCCCGGGCCCCGGCCGGCACCAGGACGCCGCTTCGCGCCGTACGTGAGGGTCCGCACGCTCGCCGCGCAGGTCTTCCTGCTCCAGGCCCTGATCATGCTGGTCCTCGTGGCTGTGGGGACGACGGCCCTGGTCGTGCAGGGCTGGTACGACGGCGAGCGCGACGCCAGGAACCGTTCGCTGGCCGCGGCCGAGGCCTTCGCCCACGCACCCGGCACGGCGACGGCGCTCGCGTCGCCGGATGCGACGGCCCGCCTCCAGCAGGCCACCGAGCGGGCAAGCAGCGGATCCGGCGTCGACTTCATCACCGTGCTGAACAAGCAGGGCGTGCGGGTCACCGACTCCGACCCCACGCTGATCGGCACCAAGGCCGAGGGCGTGGAGCGGGCGGCGGCGGGGGAGGCGTTCACCGAGACGTTCCACGGCAAGCCGACCGACGCCGTGCGCGCGGTGGTGCCCGTGACGGACGCGAGCCGGCGGGTGATCGGCATGGTCGGCGCCGGGGTTGGGTTCGAGACCCTCGGCCGGGTGCTGAACCAGCAGCTGCCGATCGTGGCGGGCGCCGCGGTGGTCGCGCTCGCCGTCGCCACAGCGGGCACCGCCCTGGTCAGCCGGAGGCTGCTTCGCCAGACCCACGGACTCGGCCCGGCCGAGATGACCCGGATGTACGAGCACCACGACGCCGTCCTTCACGCGGTGCGTGAGGGGGTCGTCATCGTCGGCGACGGAAGGATCCTGCTCGCCAACGACGAGGCGCGCCGCCTGCTGGACCTCCCCGCCGACGCCGACCAGCGGCAGGTCACCGACCTGGGCCTCGGACCCCGCCTCACGCGGCTGCTGGCCTCGGGCGAGACCACGTCCGACGAGGTCGTCGCGGCCGGCGACCGCCTGCTGGCCGTGAACACCCGGCTCACCGCGCCCCGCGGCGACGCACCGGGCCTGGTCGCCACCTTCCGGGACACCACCGAACTGCGCGCCCTGACCGGCCAGGCCGAGGTGGCCCGCGGCCGGCTGACCTTCCTCTACGAGGCCGGCGTACGCATCGGCACCACGCTCGACGTACGGCGTACGGCGGAGGAGCTGGCCGAGGTGGCCGTCCCCCGGCTGGCGGACATCGTCACCGTGGAACTCCTCGACTCCGTGCTGCGGGGCGAGGAACCCACCGGTGCCGTCAACCGGATGCGGCGCACCGCGCTGAGCGAGTCACGGGCCGGGCACCCGCTGCAGCCGGTCGGTGACCTCATCCGGTTCGTGGTGGCCGACACCCCGATGGTGGCGGCCCTGCACCGGGGCAAGGCCGTCCTCGTGCCCGACCTGCACGCCGCCGAGGACTGGCGGGCCCAGGATCCGGAAGGAGCGCGGCAGGTGCTGGCGTACGGCATCCACTCGCTGATCACGGTCCCGCTGCGCGCCCGCGGCGTCGTCCTCGGCATGGTCAACTTCTGGCGGGTCACCGGCTCCCCGCGCTTCGAGGAGGAGGACGTCGCCGTCGCCGAGGAACTGGTGGCCCGCGCGGCCGTCGCGATCGACAACGCCCGCCGCTACTCCCGCGAGCACGCCCTCGCCGTGACCCTCCAGCGCAGCCTGCTGCCCCAGGACCTCCCGGAGCAGGACGCGCTGGAGATCGCCACGCGCTATCTGCCCGCGCAGTCCGGAGTCGGCGGCGACTGGTTCGACGTCATCCCGCTGCCCGGCTTCCGGGTCGCCCTGATCGTCGGCGACATCGTGGGCCACGGCCTGCACGCCGCGGTCACCATGGGGCGGCTGCGCACCGCCGTCCTCAACTTCTCCTCGCTCGACCTCGCCCCGGACGAACTGCTCACCCACCTGGACGAGATGGTGATGCGCCTGGACGCCCAGACGGACACCGCCGACGGCGACCGTGCCCCGCTCACCGGCGCGACCTGCCTCTACGCCGTGTACGACCCGGTCGGCGGGCTCTGCACCCTCGCCCGCGCCGGTCACGTCGCCCCGGCCGTGGTCGACCCCGAGGGCAGGGTGACGTTCCCCGACATCCCCGTCGCACCGCCCCTGGGCGTCGGCGGCCACCCCTTCGAGGCGGGCGAGCTGCACCTGCCGGAGGGCAGCCGGCTCATCCTCTTCACCGACGGGCTCATCGAGGCCCACGGCCGGGACATCGACCAGGGCCTGGAACTGCTCGCAACGACCGTCGCCCACGCGGGCCGGACCCCGGAGCAGACCTGCCGGGCGCTGGTGGAGACGATGCTGCCCGAGCACCCCGGCGACGACGTGGCCCTGCTGGTCGCCCGCACCCGGCTGCTCGACCCGACCCGGGTCGCGGCCTGGGACGTGGCGTTCGACCCGATGGCCGTGTCCCGGGTCCGCGCGGAGGTGAGCCGCCGACTCGAGGAGTGGGGCCTGGAAGAGTCGGCGTTCACCATGGAACTGATCCTCAGCGAACTGCTCACCAACGCGATCCGCTATGGCGCTCCGCCCATACGCGTCAGGGTCATGCTGGGCCGCACCCTGGTCTGCGAGGTGTCGGACGGCAGCAACACCTCACCCCGCCTGCGGCGCGCGGCCACCACCGACGAAGGGGGCCGCGGCCTGTTCCTCGTCTCGCAGTACGCGGACCGGTGGGGCACGCGCTATGCCGCGAAGGGCAAGGTGATCTGGGCCGAAGTATCACCGGGCGAGCCGGCAGAGCTCGACGCGAACGCTCTGATCGAACAACTGGCCTTGTGACGTCGTTCAGGCCAATTCCCGACTGCCCGATCCGCGCCATACCCTCTCGGGGTATTCTCGGCGGGAGCGCGCGTGCAGAGCACGCAGAGGCACCGGAGGGGAACACGCTGTGGACGGCGGACTGGCAGGCAGGCGGGGCGTTGCCCGGCTGCTGACGCTGTGCGCGGTCCTGCTGGGCCTGTTCCTCATGCACGGCGCCCCGAGCGCCGCCGCCGCGGGCTGCCACGGAGCGATGGCGACCATGGACGCGCCGATGCCGGACGGGGACCACCCCACGACGCTCCACGGGGACCACTCCGCGACCGGGCGGACCATGACCCACGCCGGTACGACCTCCCATACGGTTTACGCCGGTACGACGACCCCGGTCGCCGAGGCCGTGGAAGCGTCGGGGATGCCTGGCGAGCTGTGCGTGTCGACCCCGGCGCACGAGCGCATCCCCGTCCCGGCCCCGGCTCCGTTCGCCGTGGCGGCCGCAGCCGCCCTTGTCCTCTGGTCCCCGACGCTGCTGCGGTCGGGCCGGACCATGCGGCGCGGGCCACCCCCCGCCGGGCGGACCCTACTGCTCCAGGTGTGCGTCGCGCGGACGTGACAGGCACCCTGCCGGACCGGCCGCAGGCCGGGACCCGGCGCCGTGTCCTGCCCTTCCGCGCACCACCGGTGTGGTGCGCCCACCCGGAAAGACCAACAGACAGATGTTCACGTCCCAGCGTTTCACCGGCCGCCGCACCCTCGCCGTGGCCGGCACCGCCGCCGCCCTCGCGCTGACCCTGGCCGCCTGCGGCTCCTCCCACGACTCCATGTCCGGCATGGACCACGGCAAGAAGACGTCCATGCCCGGCATGGGCCACGGCGGCAAGTCCGCCACGCCGTCCGCAAGCAGCTCCTCGATAGAGGACATGCCCGGCATGGACCACATGACCTCCGGCAAGGGCCTGTCCGACAAGGAGGACGGCTACAGCCTCACCTCGCAGGACCAGCAGCTCGCCGCCGGCAAGCAGGCCGCGTACCGCTTCACGGTCACCGGCCCGGACGGAAAGCCGGTCACCGGCTTCGCGGTCGACCAGACCAAGCAGATGCACTTCTACGCCGTCCGCTCGGACCTGACCGGCTTCCAGCACGTGCACCCCACCATGGCCTCCGACGGCACCTGGACGGCCCCGCTGACCCCGCTCGCCTCCGGCTCGTGGCGGGTGTTCGCCTCCTTCACCCCGGACGCCGGGGCCGGCAAGGGCGAGGACTTCGTCCTCAGCCGTTCCGTCACTGTCCCCGGCAAGTCCGCCAGGACCGCGCTCCCGGCTGCGTCCGCCACCGCCGAGGTCGACGGCTACCAGGTCACCGTCAAGGGCGAGCTGATGGCGGGGATGGCACACCCGCTGACCGTCTCCCTCTCCAAGGACGGCAAGCCCGTCAAGGACCTCCAGCCGTACCTGAACACCTACGCCCACCTGACCGCGTTCCACGAGGGAGACCTGGCGTTCGCCCACCTCCACCCGACCACCGAGGTCACCGGTGACAACGGCGGCCCGGACCTGTCCTTCCACGCCGAGCTGCCCGACGCCGGCAACTGGCGGCTGTTCCTCCAGTTCCGGACCGGAGGCAAGCTCCACACCGCCGCGCTGACGCTGCGCGCGAGCTGACAGCGGGCGGGGCGCCGCACCACGAGCGGCGCCCCGCCGGCCGTAGCGACACGCTCGGGTGCCGATCCCGTGTCGTGCGAGCGTGCACGGCACCCGGACGGGAAGGCTGCAGAAATGCACGCCGTACTGCACGCCCTGTCCATCACCGGATCCATGACCTGGGAGATCACCTGGGCGCTGATCCTGGGCTTCGCCCTGTCCGCCGTGGTCCAGGCCGTCGTCCCCAAGTCCACGATCGTCTCTCTCCTCGGCGACGACCGTCCGCGCACCCTCGCCACCGCCGCCGCCCTCGGCGCCGCCTCCTCGTCGTGCTCGTACGCCGCGGTCGCCCTGGCGCGCTCGCTGTTCCGCAAGGGCGCGAACTTCACGGCGGCGATGGCCTTCGAGATCGCCTCCACCAACCTCGTCGTGGAGCTCGGCGTGATCCTGGCGCTGCTGATGGGCTGGCAGTTCACGGCCGCCGAGTTCATCGGCGGCCCCGTCATGATCGTCCTGCTGGCGCTCCTGTTCCGTCTGTTCCTCCGGGACGAGCTGCTGCGCCAGGCGCGTGAGCAGGCCGAGCGGGGGCTGGCGGGATCGATGGAGGGCCATGCGGCGATGGACATGTCCATCCGGCGCAGGGGCTCCTTCGCCGGTCGGCTGCTCTCCCGGGAGGGCTTCACCGCCACGGCGCACGTCTTCGTCATGGAGTGGGCGGCGATCCTGCGCGACCTGGTCCTCGGCCTGCTCATCGCGGGCGCCATCGCCGCCTGGGTCCCCGACTCCTTCTGGCGCGCCTTCTTCTTCGACGGCCACCCGCTCGCGGCCCGGCTGTGGGGTCCCCTTGTCGGCCCGCTGGTGTCGATCCTGTCGTTCGTGTGCTCGATCGGCAACGTGCCGCTGGCGGTCGTGCTGTGGAAGGGCGGCATCAGCTTCGGCGGTGTCGTGGCGTTCATCTTCGCCGACCTGCTGATCGTGCCGATCCTCGTCATCTACCGGAAGTATTACGGCGCCAGGATGGCGCTCTTCCTCCTCGGCACCTTCTACGTCGCCATGGTCATGGCCGGATACGTCGTCGAGTTCGCCTTCGGCGGCCTGGGCCTCGTCCCCGACCGGGGCCACGCCAGGATCCCCATGGGGGGCATCTCCTGGAACTACACCACCTTCCTCAACATCGCCTTCCTCCTCCTGGCCGCGACCCTGGTCGTCCGCTTCTTCCGCACCGGGGGGCTGTCCATGCTCCGCATGATGGGCGGATCCCCCGAGCCTGGCAGCGGCCACGATCATGGCCACGATCACACCCACCACCCGGCCGGTCCGTGAGCCGGCACCGTGGCCCGCACGGCCGGTCGTCACAGACCCAGGGCAATGGCCATGCGCGTCAGCTCGGCGGTGCTGTTGATGTTGAGCTTGGCCCGGATGCGGCGCAGATAGGCGTCGACCGTGTGCTGGGAGAGTCCCATGTGGCGGGCGGTCTGGAGATAGGTGCGCCCGGCGGCGATGTGCCGGAGCGTCTCCCGCTCGCGCGGAGCCAGCGCGGGGGCGGGGGCTTCGACGTGCTCCGTGGTGAGGGAGAGGCTCATGGGATTCTCCGGCTGATCCGTTGGCTTGTGTCCGTTTCAGGCGTTTTGCCTGATTTCAGACTGCTTGCCGGATTTCATGGCCGTGTCAGCCGACTGTCACAGGCGCGTCACAGCCCCCGGGCCGGAGTTCGACATGACCTTGGTGTCGTCCGGCATGAGGGCGAGGAGCTGCCTGGCGTGGCCGGGCAGCTCCACGTCCGCGAGGCCGGTGAGGAGGTCCCTCAGTGGCAGCGGCTGATCGACCAGGAGCGTGTTGTGGGACAGCAGCCGCGTGGGCACCGGTGTGTCCAGCTCGGCCTCGCTCAGCGCCGGTCCGCCGAGCGCGCAGAGGGCGTCCCCCTGGACCCGGATACGTTCCCGGAGCCCCGCGTTGCCGCCGGCGAGCGCGATGAGCCGCTCGATCGTCCAGGTGTCGAGGGCGACGCGGTTGTCGTACGTCGTATGGGCTCCCGAGGTGACACGGGAGACGGCGGCGACGGTGGCCGCGGTGACGAGGGAGACGTGCGCCAGGATCTGGTCGGCGTTCCACTCGCCGGCCGGCGGGACGGCGTCGCCGTCGCCGGATTCGGCGACGGTTGCGGCTGCGTCGAGCAGGGTGCGGTAGGCGTCGCGCAGCGGGGTGGTGTCCATCATGTCCTCTTCCCTTCCTCTCTCTTCTCTCGGTTCGCTCTGCTCGTGTACTGCCGTCTCAGGCGTGCGCGTTGCCCATCTCCCACGGGGCCTGCGGGAGGACGTCGCCGGTCTCCAGCAGCGACTTGAGGTTCGCCAGCACGGCGGGCCAGCCCTGTGAAATGCCGTTGAACATGTCCAGGTTGGGGAGGTTCTCGTGCGTCACGGTGAGCCGGACGATGTCCTTGTGCGGTTCGACGGCGAAGGTGACGACCGACGGCTCTCGCGGCTCTTCGGCGTCGGGGGTGTCCTCGAAGGTGATGACCAGGCGGGTCGGCGGCTCGGTCTCGATCACCGTGCCGACGGCATCGACCTTGCCTGAACCGTCGACGCGCCGGTGCTCCCAGGCCGAACCCGGCTGCCAGTCCGAGACGTTGGCGTGTCCCCAGTACTGCGCCGTCAGGTCTGCGTCCGTCAGCGCCTGCCACACCTGCTCCGCACTTACGCGGATGTAGGTGACGTAGACATAAGTCGGCACGGAAACAGGTGCGTTGCTCATGGCGTACTCCTCTGCCTTGTGCTTGATGGCGCTGATCGCCTGCAGGCGGGGCCGGTCGAATCCCGAGATCCAGCGTTCCTCGATCTCGTGGATCGGCGTCGGGTTGAGGTAGTGCAGCCGCTCCCGTCCGCGCCGTACGACGGTGACGAGGTTGGCGTCGACGAGAACGTCGAGGTGCTGCGTCACCGACTGGCGCGCCATGTCGAGCTGCTCGCACAGCTCCCGGAGCGTCTGCCCGTTCTGCTCCCGCAGACGGTCGAGCAGCAGCCGCCGGGTGGGGTCGGCCAGTGCCTTGAAGACGGGGTCCATCACGGTTGCCTCATCACTCACACCAGTATTATGCAGGTATCTACCTGCATAACGTCAACCGGAGCCCGGGGTCATTGCGCATGCGCGGCCGTGCCGGACAGGAGTACGGGCCAGTCCTGGCCGGTGGCCCAGTCGGCGAAGCTGTGCCAGCCGACCTCGGGGTGGTCGCGGCGCAGCGCGGCGACGTCGACGTCGAGGCCGGTGGTGCAGAAGTACTCGAACATCGCTGCCAGGTCGGCGGATCGAGTGCGTACGGCGTGCAGGGGCACCTGCTGGTGTGCGATCGGGCCGCCGGTGGCCGTGGCGAGGATCGCCGCGATCTCGGCCGGCGTGCGCTCGTCGGAGGCGATGTCGATGCGCTGGCCGGTGAACACGTCACGGTGCTGGAGGGCCAGTGCGGCGAACGCGCCGATGTCGGTGGCGGGGATGAGGGTGAGCGGCCGGTCGGCGGGCATCGGCCAGGCGAAGGTGCCCGCGCGCAGCCCGTCGAGGGTCCAGCCGCTGGTGTAGTTGTCCATGAAGGCGGCCGGTGCGATCACCGTCCAGGGCACGCCGCCGGCGCGCAGGTGCCGCTCTACCAGGTGCTTGCTCTCGTAGTGCGGGATGCCGGTGCCGCGGTCGGCGTGGGCGGCAGAGGTGAACACGATGTGCCCGACGTGTGCGGCTGCCGCCGCGTCGGCCAGGGCGATGCCGTGCCGCGTCTCGGTGGTGGTGTCGGTGCCGAACGGGGTGGTGACGGCGAAGAGGGAATCGGCTCCTGCGAGCGCGGCGTCGAGGGAGGCGCGGTCGTCGAAGTCGGCGTGGCGCACGTCGGCTCCGAGGCGGCGCAGGGCCTCGGTGGCGGGGGAGTGCGTGTGGCGGGTGAGCGCCCGTACCCGATGGCCGGCCGCCAGGAGGGCGCGGGCGGTGGCCCCGCCCTGGGCTCCGGTGGCTCCGGTGACGGCGATGGTGAGCATGGGGTCTCCAGAGAGAGTAGTCTGCTGCGTGACGCATTGACTGCGTCACGCAGCAGACTAGCGGAGCTAATGCTGCGCCGCGCAGTGAATTAGGGTGTGATCCAGATGGCGAACCCACGTCGGGCCCGGCTCTACGACGAGATGTCGATGGCCTCCCGCCGCTACCTGGCGGCGTACACGCTCCTCAACCAGGCCATCGCCGACCACCTCGGCCTCCATCCGACCGACGTCCAGTTCCTGAGCCTGCTGACCGCCGAACCGAACCCCCTGACGGTCAGGCAGATCGCCGACATGACCGGCCTGACCACCGGCTCGGCCACCCGCCTCGTGGACCGGCTCGAACGCGAGGGCTACGTGGCCCGCACGGCCGACCCGCACGACCGCCGCCGGGTGCTGGTCGCACCCGTACCGGAGCGCATCGCCCGCGTCACCGCGGTCTGGGACGACCTCGGCGAGGCGTGGCAGGCGCTGCTCGACGAGCACACCGAAGACGAACTGGAGGTGATCAGCCGGCACATGCGGCGCGCGCACGACCTCAGTCACGAGCAGATGCGCCGCCTGCGCTCCCGGCCGAAACCGGCCTGAGGCGGGCAGCCGCGATCAGTTCATTCGGGCCGCGGTACCAGGCGGTGCAGGCCCTTGCGGTCGTAGTAGCGGGTCATCGCGAAGCCGAAGACGAGGGAGACCGCGAACCCGATCGCGATCATCGTCCAGCCCCGGGTCAGGCCCGCGTCCGCCCGCGCGTCGAAGTACAGGATCGCCCGCACCCCGCTGACGACCTGGCGCATGGGTTCGAAGACCCCGAGGAAACGGTAGAAACCCGGAACTGCCTCCAGCGGCACCGTGGCCCCTGACGACGGCAGCGCCAGCGCGATGAAGACGAACATCGCGACCAGCTGGCCGATGCCGCCGAAAGCGGCGTTGATGGCCTGGACCCCGAGGCCGACCGTGAGGGTCGCGCAGCAGGAGAACACCCACAGCAGCACGAGGTGAGGCGCGTTCATGCCGAGGACGGAGATGGTCGCGACCATGATCAGAGTGGCCGTCAGGACGGACAGCCCCGCGGTCATGCCCATTTTCACCAGCAGGGTCTGGGTGCGGTCGATGGGCAGGGTGGGGCGGCGGGTGTGCCAGGGGCCGATCTCGCTGTCCGCGTAGCCGAGCGAGGTGTCCACGCCGCTGTGGACGAAGTTCGCGCTGAGGAACCCGGCGAGCACCAGCAGCAGGGTGTAGTAGAAGGCGCTCAGCCCGAGCCCGCTGTGACTGCCGATCGGGTGCCCCACCTGCGTCCGGACCTCGACCGGGTCGGCGAGCAGGACGCGGGTGGTGGCGCTCGCGCGCGCCAGGGCCGGTGACGCGGTCAACTGCTTCCCGATGGACGACGACGCCTGATGGGCCGCCTTCTGGGTGATCTGGCTCGCCAGCGAGGAGCCCAGACTTCCCAGCCCGGGGTTGGTCAGGACGGTCAGCGACGGCCGGACGGTGGCCTGAGCGGTCGTCAGCCGCCCGACGTCGGTGGTGAAGCCGGCGGGGATCACCAGGGCGCCGTATACCTTGCCGGACGAAAGCTGGTCCTGGGCCTGCGCGTGGCTCAGGCGCCGCCACCGCACCTGTTCGGGCGGGGTGGAGGCGACGATGGCGGTGCTGATCTGCGTCCCCAGGTTGCTGCTCCGGCCCGGCAGCGGCGGGCCGGTGTCCGCGTTCACCAGGGCGATGGGCAGGCGGTGCAGGCTGCTGCTGGGGGTGAGGATGCCGCCCATGTAGAGCAGCGAGAGCAGCAGGGCGATCAGGGCGCTCAGCACACCCGGGGCGAGCCACAGCTTCCATCGGCGCAGTACACGGCCGGCCGATGCCGGCGGACCGGGGATGCGCGAGGGGATCCCGGATGCCATACCACTCCACGAGAGTTGCGCCGACGGCGGTCCCGTCGACCATAGGGCGATCGCGGGCAATGCGGACGATACGACACCTGCTCGCGGCACGGAGGCCAGGTGCGGCACCCCTCGATCGTGGGTAGGTCGACCGGAGAAGGGGAGAGAAGACGCAGGGGTGGAGGGAGGGCCGAGTCATGACGCTGGATCAGGCTGCCACGGGCACAGTGCAGGCGGTCGTCGCGTACGACGGACGGCTGCTGCTGGTGGTGGCGCAACACGACCGCTGGGGACTGCCATCCGGTACGCCGCAACCGGCCGAGTCGGCGGAGGCCGCCGCGGGGCGCATCGTCTACGAACTCACCGGTTACCTCGTGGACGGCTCCCAGGAACTGCAGCCCCCGGAGGCCGGGCGGGCGGACGCGGTGTCGGCCGTGGTGTGTCAACTGCTGAGCGAGAGCCCGTCGGAGGGAGGCAGCCTCGCCCCGGAGGAACTGCGCTGGGCCCCGTTCGCGCAGACCGCTGACGCCGACCTGCCCGACGTCGTGCGTGCGTATCTCCAGGGGCACACACCCGTGTGATCCGGAGCCGGACCGGCCTGCGCTCACCTATCCGACAGCCGGGTCGCGGACCGCAGCCAGGAACCGCTGCCGGTCCACCACTGTCCGGTCGATCTCGCCGGTCGCGACCAGTTCACCCGAGCCGTCGACCGCCCGCACCAGGAAGGTGAGGCGCCGGCCCATCGCGACGGGTGAGGGTTCGGTGGTCTCGGCGGTCACCTCCACCGAACCGCCCACACCTGTGGCGCGCAGATGCCGGACGCGGACCGCGGTGCCCACCGTCGTCTGGCCCGTCCCGGTGAAGGGCGCGGCAGCCTGCACGGTCGCCGCCTCCATCCACGCGATGAGCCGGGGTGTGGCGAGGACGGGAACATCGCCGCTGCCGACCGCCACCGCGGTGTCGGCATCGGTCACCTGATGACGCATCACACCACGCTAAACCCACGCACCCCCCAGGCGACAGGGCTCGGCGTCGGTCTATTCCCCGAGGAATTCAAAGCGGGACGGAGGATGAGGGGACAGGCGGTGGATATCCGCCGCGCGAGATAAGCGGCGCCTATCGAGTCATCGGCGTCACCTCTTTGACATTTCTTGAGGGGTGGGAAGAAGCTGCCCGGCGGCGGGATTCCGATATCGCGGAAAGAGGCAGAACGGAATATGAGGAGCATCGAGGACCCGGGCGACGAGCTCTCGGTCACCGCGCCGAAGCGGTGGGCGACGGGCGTGCCCGGGGTGACGCATGCGCTGGAGTACTCCCTCGGCCAGACCTCCGTGCGGCGCACCGCGTTGACGTTGCTGAACATCAACCAGGTCAAGGGATTCGACTGCCCCGGTTGCGCCTGGCCGGAGCCCGCGCCGGGCAAGCGGCACCTCAACGAGTACTGCGAGAACGGCGCCAAGCACATCACCGACGAGGCGACCTCGCGCAGGGTCACCGCCGATTTCTTTCGCCGTCACTCGATCGCCGAGCTGGACCAGAAGTCCGACTACTGGCTCAACCAGCAGGGCCGGCTGACCGAGCCCATGGTCAAGCGGCCCGGCGCCGAGCACTACGAGCCGATCGGCTGGGACGAGGCGTTCGACCTGCTCGCCGGGGAACTGCGCCGCCTGGACTCCCCCGACGAAGCCCTCTTCTACACCTCCGGCCGGCTCAACAACGAAGCCGCCTTCCTCCTCCAGCTCTTCGCCCGCGCCTACGGCACCAACAACCTGCCGGACTGCTCCAACCTGTGCCACGAGTCCAGCGGAAGCGCGATGAAGGAGACCCTGGGCATCGGCAAGGGCAGCGTCTCCCTGGACGACATCCACAACGCCGATCTGATCTTCGTCGTCGGCCAGAACCCGGGCACCAACCACCCGCGCATGCTCTCCGCCCTGGAGGAGACCAAGCGCAACGGCGGACGGATCGTGGCGGTGAACCCGCTGCCCGAGGCCGGACTGATCCGCTTCAAGAACCCGCAGAAGGCCCGCGGAGTGATCGGCCGGGGCACGCAGATCGCCGACCAGTTCCTGCAGATCCGGCCCGGCGGCGACCTCGCCCTCTTCCAGGCGCTCAACCTCATGCTGCTTCAGGCCGAGGACCTCGCGCCGGGCACGGTGCTCGACCACACCTTCATCGACACCCACACCACCGGCTTCGCCGACTTCGCCGAACACGCGCGGAAGGTCTCCTGGGACGACATCCTCACCGCGACCGGGCTGACCCGCGAGGAGATCGAAGGCGTCCTCGAGCGGGTCCTGGCGAGCAAGAAGATCATCGTCTGCTGGGCCATGGGCCTGACCCAGCACAAGCACGGCGTTCCCACCATCCGGGAAGTCGTCAACTTCCTGATGCTGCGCGGCAACATCGGCAGGCCCGGCGCGGGCGTCTGCCCGGTACGCGGCCACAGCAACGTCCAGGGCGACCGCACCATGGGGGTGTGGGAGCGGATGCCCCAGACGTTCCTCGACGCCCTGGGCGGTGAGTTCGGCTTCACCCCGCCCACCCGGCACGGCCTCGACTCGGTCGACGGCATCAGGGCCATGCGCGACGGCACCGCGAAGCTCTTCGTCGGCGTGGCCGGCAACTTCGTACGGGCCACGCCCGACAGCCGGGTAACCGAAGAGGCGATGCGGAGCTGCCGGCTCACCGCGCACATCTCCACCAAGCTCAACCGCTCGCACACGGTCTGCGGCGAGACCGCCCTGATCCTGCCCACCCTCGGCCGCAGCGACCGGGACGTCCAGGCCGGCGGCGAACAGTTCATCACCGTCGAGGACTCCATGAGCGAGGTGCACGCCTCCCGCGGACGCCTGGCACCGGCCTCCCCGCACCTGCTCAGCGAGGTCGCGATCATCGCCCGGCTGGCCCGCAGGACCCTGGGCGACACCCCGGCCATCCCCTGGGAGGAGTTCGAGGCGGACTACGGCACCATCCGCGACCGGATCGCCCGGGTCGTGCCGGGCTTCGAGGACTTCAACGCCCGCGTCGCCGAGCCCGGCGGCTTCCGGCTGCCCAACCCGGTCAACCAGGGAGTCTTCCCCACCCCCAGCGGCAAGGCCGTGTTCACGTGCAACGAGTTCACGATGCCGCACATACCCGAGGGGCATCTGCTGCTCCAGACGCTGCGCTCCCACGACCAGTGGAACACCGTTCCGTACGCGATGAACGACCGCTACCGCGGCATCCACAACGCCCGCAGGGTCGTACTCGCCAACCCCGACGACCTCGCCGCCCTCGGACTCGCCGACGGTGACGCCGTGGACCTGGTCACCGTCTGGCACGACGGGCTGGAACGCCGCGCGGAGAACTTCCGCGTCGTCGCCTACCCGGCCAGTCGGGGTTCGGCGGCCTCCTACTACCCCGAGACCAACGTCCTCGTACCGCTGGACAGCGTCGCCGACATCAGCAACACCCCGACCTCCAAGAGCGTCCTGGTCCGCCTGGAACACGCCCGCACCGCCGCGGAAGGCTGAATCCCACAACAGGAAGGCAGGACAAAACCATGGGACGAGTGACGGCGCGGCGGCGCGTGCTGCGCATCCGCGACGGGGTGCCGACGTACCGTCCGGACACCCTCGCGGCCGAAGAGCCGATGGAGATCCGGGTCGGCGGGCGCCCGCTCACCGTGACCATGCGCACCCCCGGCGACGACTTCGACCTCGCTGCCGGGTTCCTGGTCAGCGAGGGCGTGGTGCACACCGCCGACGACGTGGCCGGTATCCGCTACTGCGCCGGCGCCACCGCGGACGGCGGCAACACCTACAACGTGGTGGACGTCGTCCTGGGCCCAGGGGTGTCCGCCCCCGACGCCTCACTGGAGCGGAACTTCTACACCACCTCCTCCTGCGGCCTGTGCGGCAAGGCCAGCCTGGACGCGGTGCGCACCACGGCGGCCTGGTCCGTGGCCGAGGACCCGCTGACCGTCGGCCCGGACCTGCTCGCGGCGCTCCCCGACCAACTCCGGGCGGCGCAAAGGGTGTTCGACAGCACCGGCGGCCTGCACGCCGCCGGACTGTTCACGGCGCAGGGGGAACTGCTGTGCCTGCGCGAGGACGTGGGCCGGCACAACGCCGTGGACAAGGTCGTCGGACACGCCCTGCGCTCCGGGCTGCTGCCGCTGCGCGGGACCGTCCTGATGGTCAGCGGCCGGGCCTCCTTCGAACTGGTGCAGAAGGCGGTGATGGCCGGCATCCCGATGCTGGCGGCCGTCTCCGCCCCGTCCTCACTGGCCGTGGACCTCGCCGCCGAGAGCGGACTGACCCTGGTCGGCTTCCTTCGGGGCACCTCGATGAACGTCTACACCGGCCCCGAACGCCTGCAACCCCAGCCCGTCGGCTGACGTGCCCTGACCGAGCGAAGCTGCCGACAATCCCTACAGGCCGCTCCGGTACAGGCCGCTGACCGCCTCCGCCGCGTCAGCGACCGCGGCACGCAATTCGGGTGGCGCCAGCACCTCCACGTGGGGGCCGAGGGAGAGCAGCCGTGCCGCGAGCCTGTCGTCGTGGCGCAGGCCTGCCATGACGTGGCCGTCGGAGTCCGGATCGTCCATGGAGGTGAGGATTGCGGCCAGCTCTGCGTCGGCCCGGAGGAGTTCTGGGCCGGGCCCCGTGAGCCGGATCCGCGCCCACTCCGGTCCGTCGCTGGGTGAGGGTGTCGTACTGCCCGAACGCTGCTCCCACCAGAGACGCAGCTGGAAGCCACTGACGTGGTGGAAGGGCCCTCCGGCCTGCTCGACGGTGTGAATTCCGGCGACCGGGCGGCTGGTCACAGCTTCTCCGTCATGGGCGACTAGGTACCAGGCGCCGGCCTCAAGGACGAGGCCCAGCGGGGAGAGGGGCCTGCCGTCACCCGCTTCCGCCTCATGGCCTCCCTGCCGGACCCGAACCGCTTGATCGTCCTTGATGGCCTGCGTGAGTGCCGGCAGGTGGGCGGAGCCCGGGGCGTCCCGCCGCCAGGAACTCGTGTCCAGCAGGAAGCGCGAGCCGATCCGCGCCGCATGCTCGCCCACCGTGGCGGGCAGCGCCGCGGCGAGCTTGAGCCGCGCGCTGGCGAGGTAGGAGCCCAGCCCGAGCTCGGCCACAGGCCCAGCCGGCCCGGCCGGCCCCGAGTCCGGGGCCAGGAACAGCGATTCCGCCTCGCAGCTGGTCAGCCCGGTGAGCCTGGTGCGGTAGCCATCGAGCAACTGGTAGCCGCCGTCCCGGCCGCCCTCGCCGTACACGGGAACGCCGGACGCGGACAGTGCCTCGACGTCCCGGTACACGGTGCGGACCGACACCTCCAGCTCCTTCGCGAGTTCGCGGGCGGTCAGCCTGCCCCTGTTCTGCAGCAGCAGGACGATCGACATCAGTCGGCTTGCGCGCATCCCCATCCCCCTTTGGACCGACTGACACAGGGTGTCAGTCGGTCCAACCTACGGTCCACGCATGGCGTTTCGAGACAAGCACCTGCGCGGGCATGCGCCCCTGACCATCGACCACTGGCAGCTCAAGGCCTACCACGTCCTGCGCGACCCTGACCGGCCGCTGACACCCGAGATCGTCGCCGCGGCGTACGACACCGCCCGCTCGATGCTGCCCGAGCCCGACCACGAAATGCCGGCAGCCGGGTGGCTGGTGCTGCACGAGGGCGGCAACGGCGCGATGTACCTGTGCGTCTACACATGGGTGTGGGGCAACGTCGTCCACGCGAGGACGGCAGCCGCGGGCGAACCGTTCGTCGGCTGCCCCGACGACGACCCGACTCACTACGTCGTCAACGAGACGCCCTACGCCGGCTGCGTCTGGGAGCTGCCGACGCTCGCCCACGAGCGCACCGCATGGGTCCGCCACATGCTGGCACCGGACGTACCCGATGTGACCTCCTACCTCGCTGACACCCTGCCGGACGGCCTGATCGGAGGATTCCAGGGACTGTCGTCGGCGGTCACGAGGTCCGGGGTGGTGTGACTACGGGCTGTTCGGCCAGAATCACGGATTGCAGGTGTGTACCGGTACCCATTGGTAGGGCGGGGAGGGCGGCTGTCATGGACGGTCTGTACGAGGTGAGCGCCAAGCTGGACGACCACGCGCGTGAGCGTCTGCTGGCCCCCAACTTCTGGCACCTGGCCACGGTCGGCCCGGACGGGATGCCGCAGGTGTCGCCCATGTGGGCGGACCTGGAGGGCGAGTGCGTCATGGTCAACACGTCCATCGGGCGGGTGAAGGAGCGGAACCTGCGGCGCAACCCGTGGGTGTCGCTGTCGCACCACGATACCGCGAACCCCTACGACCGGGTGGAGATCCGGGGGCGGGCGGTGCGCTTCGTGGAGGGGGAGGAGGCGGAGCGGGCGATGGACCGGTTGACCCGGAAGTACATCGGCGAGGAACGGTATCCGTGGCTGCTGCCGGGGGAGCGGCGGGTGATGGTGCTGATCGAGCCGGTTCGGGTGCGGAGGGTGGTGGGGGTGGAGCCGTTCAGCCCGTGAGGTTCGGTGTGTCGGACGGGCCAGGCGTCTGAGGCTCGGCGTCCTACGGCAGTCCCGGGTCGCCGGGCAGGCGCTCCAGGGCGGCGGCGACGTCGGTGTTCCGGGCGATGTCCGTCAGCGCGCGTGCCATGATCGACCCCGGTTGCCGGGCGGTCGTCACCAGGCCGACCGGGACCGACCACTCCGGTTCGACCAGCGGCACCGCGCGCATGCCGTGCGGGACGCCGAAGACATGGAGCCAGGCGTGCGCCACGATGCTGGCCCACCGGCCCGTCCTGACATGGGCGAACAGTGCGGCCACTGAGTCGGTCTCGACCCGGGGCGAGGGCCGCGTGCCCGCCTTCGCGAAGATCTCGTCGAGCACCCGGCGCCCGTGCATCGCCTGGGTCAGCAGACACAGCGGCAGCCGTGACGCCTCCGCCCAGGTGGCCGTCGTCCGCAGGGCCAGCCCGTCTGCAGCCGTCGTCAGCAGCACATACCGCTCCTGGTACAGCGGAACGGTATGGAAATTCTCCGCCAGATCCTCATGCAGATAGCTGATCGCGGCATCGATCTCGAAATTCTGCAGCTGGCGGAGAATGTCCGTCGCCTGGAGGTCCGCTATCACCTCGACGGTGACCAGCGGATGCGCCGCGCAGAAAGGGCCGGTCAGGAGGGAGACCGCGCCGGACGCGGTGGGGACCGAGCCGATCCGCATCCGGCCGCTCAGCCCGCTGCGCAGGGCGCCGACCTCGTCCTTGAGGGCATCGCGGTCGGCCAGGATCCGCTGCGCCCAGATGACGATGCGCTCACCCTCCGGAGTGAGGCCCTCGTACTTTCGGCCACGCCGGACGAGCGGCACGTCCAGCTCCTCCTCCAGCTTGCGGATCGCCTCGGACAGCGCGGGCTGGGAGACGTGGCAGGCCTGGGCGGCCCGGGCGAAATGATGCTCCCGGGAGAGGGCCACCAGGTACTCGAGTTGGCGAAACAGCACGTCATGGGTCTACCCGACAGTTCCGTGGAACGCGAATCCGGGCCACGTGTTGCCTGTGTTGCCTGCGGTGGATGTGTGGAATGTCCGGAGGTACCGTGTCTAGACGATCTATGTGAGGAGGCCCGCATGTCCTCGAAGCGACGCCGTAAGAAGAAGTCCCGCCGTAACCACGCGGCGAACCACGGAAAGCGGCCTCAGTGCTGAGCTGGAGCCGTGTGGTTCAGCCGGTCTAGCGCGCCCCGCCTCCCAAGGTCATTGTCAGTGGCTGCTCGTACGGTTCAGGCAGTGGGACCCGCCGGAACGGCCGAGGGTCCGTCCTGGGGAGGGGTGTGTCATGGCTGCCGGGTCTGCGGTGACGACGACGTATCTGGAGCTGTCGGAAGACGGCGGCGGCGCGCACAAGTTCTACGAGGTGAGTGTCGCAGGCCAGGTGGTGACCGTGCGGTACGGGCGCATCGGTGCCGCCGGGCAGACGCAGACGACGACGTTCGCCAGTGCGGAGAAGGCGCAGGCCGCTGCCGCGAAGAAGCTGGGGGAGAAGGTTCGTAAGGGGTATGCCCCGGCCGTCCAGGGGCAGCGCGCCCCCCGCGCGGTGACCCGGCGTCAGGTGGCCTCGGCGCCCTCCACGGCCCGGGCCGTGGCGCCCGTGCTGTGGCGGTTCCGCACCGGCTCCGCGGCGTTCGGCATCCATATCGACGAGGACCGCTGCTGGGTGGGCAACCAGGCCGGTGACGTCTTCACCCTGGACCACGAGGGCGCCGTACTGGCCCGGTTCAGCCTGCCGGACGGCGTGAAGTGCCTGGTGGCCGACGACTTCTGGATCTACGCGGGCTGCGACGACGGCAGGGTCTACGACCTCTCCGCCAAACTGCCGTTCGCCGCCTACGACATCGCCGCCGACGTCGACATCTTCTGGCTGGACATCCACGAGGGCGTCCTGAACGTCTCGGACCGCTCCGGCAGGCTCACCGTCATCGACCACGAGGACGAGTACCAGTGGGCGCGCCGCAGCCAGGGCGAGCACGGCTGGATGGTCCGCGCCGACGACCGTGCCGTCTACCACGGCCACCACCGGGGCGTCACCGCCTACGCGCCCGACGGCGGCGGCGAGTTGTGGCACACGCCCACCCGGGGCGGGGTGCTGTTCGGCTGGCAGGAGGACGACGCCGTGTACGCGGGCACCGCGCACCGCGTGGTCCAGCGGCTGTCGAAGACGACCGGCGCGATCGAGGCGACGTACGCCTGCGACAGCGCCGTGTACTCGTGCGCGACCTCGCCGAACGGCCGGTTCGTCTTCGCCGGTGACGCCTCGTCGTCCGTCTACTGCTTCGACCAGGACGGTACGCGGCTGTGGAAGCTCGGCACGGGCGGGGGCTCGGCCCTGTCGATGCAGTACCGGGACGAGCGGCTGTACCTGGTGACCACCGACGGCCTGCTGGTGTGCGTCGACGCGAGCGACGCGGCCGTCTCCGCGGCCCAGCAGGGCTCGGTGCCGGTCGTTCGGGACGTCAAGCTCGCGGCGGCCCTGCCGACGTACGCGCCGGCCACGGCCGCGACGGCGGTGGCCACCGTGGCGCAGGCTCCCGTCGGCGCGGTCGTGGTCGAGTGCGTGCAGCAGGCCGGCCGGCTGCGGATGCACGTGGTGTCCGAGGGCTACGACGCCTCCTGGAACGTCCAGTTCCCGCGCGCGATACGCGAGCCCGGAGCGCACTACGTCGTGGACGCCCTGCACCCGGCGGCCGGTGGCTTCTACCGGGTGCGGGGAGACATCCGACGGCTGCTGTGACCGGCAGACCGGGCCACGGACCGGGCCACGGACCGGGCCCGGTCGCCGGGGGTCACACCGGCATGGTCGCCGCCCGGTCCAGCAGGCGTCCGGCCGCTTCGACCGTCTCGGCGCGGTCCGAGGCGACGAGGCCGATGCGGGTGCGGCGGTCCAGGAGGTCCGACTCGTCCAGCGCGCCCTCGTGCAGTGCCGCCCACAGGAGTTCGGCGCCGGTGGCCGGGTGGCCCGGCAGCACCGGCTCCGCCAGGGCGGGGTCCTGCGCCGCGAGGGCGTGGACGGCCACGGCCTCGGTGCCGTAGCGGCGGATCAGGTGGCGCGGCGCGGGCAGGCTGCGCAGCTGCTCGGGTGGCGCGGCGCCGACCAACGGCAGCACGGCCGTGGTCGAGGGGCCCGCGTGCAGGCCCCGGGCCGCGACCGCCGCGTCCACGGCGTCCTGCGCCATCCGCCGGTAGGTGGTGAGCTTGCCGCCGACCACCGTGGTAACGCCGTCGGGCGAGGTCAGCACCGCGTGCCGGCGCGAGATGTCGGCGGTGCGGGCCGGTGCGGTGTCCGGGCCGGCGGGCGCGGGGGTGTCCAGCAGGGGGCGCAGTCCGGCGAAGGCGCCGACGACCTCGTCCCGGGCCACGGGCGCGTCCAGGACGGAGCCGAGGACATCCAGCAGGAAGCCGATGTCCGTCTCGGGCACCTCCGGTACGTCGGGGATGCTGCCCTCGACCGGCTCGTCGGTGAGACCGACGTAGACCCGGCCGTCGCCCTGGGGCAGGACCAGGACGAAGCGGTTGGTCTCCCCGGGGACGGGGATGTGCAGGCCGGCCGACAGGGCGCCGAGCCGCTCCGAGCGCAGGACCAGATGGGTGCCGCGCGAGGGACGGATCCGGATGCCCTCGACGAGGTCGCCCGCCCACACCCCGGTGGCGTTGATCACGGCCCGCGCGCGGATCTCGCCCTCCTCGCCGGTGAGTTCGTCCCGGATCCGGGCGCCAGTCCCGGTCGCCTCCAGCACCCGGACCCGGGTCAGCACCCGTGCGCCCTGCGCGGCGGCCGTCCGGGCCAGCGCGGTCACCAGACGGGCGTCGTCGGTCACCTTGCCGTCCCAGGACAGCAGCCCGCCGCGCAGCCCGGCCGCGCGCACCGAGGGGGCCAGGTGCCGCGCCTCCGTGGCCGACAGCCGGCGCGGGGCGGGCAGGACCTGCCGCGGGGTGCGGGCGGCCATGCGCAGCATGTCACCGGCCCGGAACCCGGCCCAGGACAGCGCCGTCTGGGCCCTCGACACCATTGGGGTCAGCGGCAGCACGAACGGCTGGGCGGCGACCAGGTGGGGCGCGGTGCGGGTCATCAGCACACCGCGTTCGACCGCGCTCTCGTGCGCGACGTCGAACTGCGCCGAGGCCAGATAGCGCAGCCCGCCGTGGATCAGCTTGGAACTCCAGCGGGAGGTGCCGAAGGCCAGGTCATGGGCGTCCACCGCGACGACGTCCAGCCCGCGGGCGGCGGCGTCCAGGGCGACTCCGGCCCCGGTGGCGCCGAGCCCGACGACCAGGACGTCCGCCACTCTTCCGTCCGTGGCCTCGGACAGTTCCCGGAGGCGGCGGGGCGCGCTGAGGGACGAGCCGGGTACAGCCCTGGTGTGGCTCATGGCGTCAGGGTCCTCTCCAAAAGGGTGCGCAACTCGGCGAGGAACGCGGCGGAGTCCAGCTCCGGGTCGTCCTCGTCGGTCATCGTGCGCAGGGACAGGGTGAAGGACTGCACGGTCAACAGCAGGACGCGGGCCTGCCGTTGGGTGTGGCCGGTGCGCACCGAACCGTCCGCGTGGCCCTCTTCGACCGCGTCGGCCAGCAGCGCCAGCAGCGCCTCCTGGCTCGCTCCGCGCCGGTCGAGCACGTACGGGAGCAGCAGTTCCGGGTCGACGTCGACGATCTTGCGGAAGAGCGGGTGCGCGCGGAACGCCTCGACACCCGTGACGAGCCCCTCCACGATCCGGGTGCGCGTGCTGATGCCGGGGGTGCGTTCGGGGATGGCCCGCGTGGCCACGTCGATCCACTCGCGGGTCATCAGATCGCCCACCAGCGTCTGCAGGTCCGGCCAGCGCCGGTACAGCGTCATCCGGGAGACCCCGGCGCGGCGGGCCACGTCGGCGAGGGTCGTACGGCGCATTCCGACGGCCAGCACGCAGTCCCGTACGGCGTCGAGAACCGGGTCGCTGTCCGAACCGTTGTGACGAATAGGCGTCATGTGTCACAGTGTAACGCCCCGGGGGCCGGGCGGAGACGCCGCATCGCGAACCGAGCACACCGATCTGTGAGGACGACCCTTCGATGGACATGCTGTGGAACGGCTGGGGCGACCCGGCCAAGGCGGCACCGCTGCCCGACACGGTGACCGGACTGCTGCGCGACCTGCTCGGCGTGAAACCGCGCACCGCACCGGGGCTGGCCCTGGAGGACATCCGCCTGCCCGAGACCACGGCGGAGCCCGCCGCCCTGGCGGCGCTCGCCGAGGCGGTCGGCGGCGCGGAGCACGTCCGCACGGATTCCGAGAGCCGGATCCGGCACACCCGCGGCAAGTCCACCCCCGACCTACTGCGCATCCGCGCCGGTGACTTCTCCGACGTCCCCCAGGCCGTGGTCCTGCCCGCCTCCCACGAGGAGGTCCTCGCCGTACTGCGCGCCTGCGCGGCCCACGGCCTGGCCGCCGTCCCCTTCGGCGGCGGCACCTCCGTCGTCGGCGGACTCGCCCCCGAGCGGCGCGCCTTCGTCGTCCTCGACCTGCGGCGCATGAACGCCCTGCTCGACCTGGACCCGGTCTCCCGCACCGCCGTCCTGCAGCCCGGCCTGCGCGCCCCGGAGGCCGAAGCCCTCCTCGCCGAGCGGGGATTCACGCTCGGACACTTCCCGCAGTCCTTTGAGTGGGCCACCATCGGCGGCTTCGCCGCCGCCCGCTCCAGCGGTCAGGCGTCCGCCGGGTACGGGCGCTTCGACGAGATGGTCCTCGGCCTCACCCTCGCCACCCCCGAGGGCACCGTCGAGACCGGCCGCGCCCCCCGCTCGGCCGCCGGCCCCGACCTGCGCCAGCTGTTCCTCGGCTCCGAGGGCGCCTTCGGCGTGATCACCTCCGTCACCGTACGGATCCGCCCGCTGCCCGAGGTGCGCGTCTACGAGGGCTGGCGGTTCGCCTCCTTCGAGGAAGGGGCCGCCGCACTGCGCCGGCTCGCCCAGGACGGACCGCGGCCCACGGTGCTGCGCCTGTCCGACGAGACCGAGACGCTCATCGGCCTGGCCCAGCCCGACGCGATCGGCGGCGGCCTCGACAACAGCGACGCCGGATGCCTCGCGATCACCGGCTACGAGGGCACCCCTGAGGACACCGCCCAGCGCCGCGAGCAGGCGGCGGCCGTCCTGCGCGCCTGCGGCGGCACCCTCGTCGGAGCCGAGCCGGGCGAACGCTGGGCCCACGGCCGCTACTCCGCGCCGTACCTGCGCGACTCCCTGCTCGACGTGGGAGCCTTCGCCGAAACCCTGGAGACGGCGGCCTTCTGGTCGCGCATCCCCGAGCTGTACACGGCCGTCCGCACCGCGCTCACCGACACCCTCGCCCAGGCTGGCACCCCGCCCCTGGTGATGTGCCACATCTCCCACGTGTACGAGAACGGCGCCTCGCTGTACTTCACCGTCGTCAGTGCCCAGGGCGAGGACCCGGTGGCACACTGGGCGCCCGCCAAGCACGCGGCCAACGAGGCCATCCTGGCCGCCGGCGGCACCATCTCCCACCACCACGGGGTCGGCACCGACCACCGGGACTGGTACGTCCGCGAAGCCGGCCCGCTCGGCATCGAGGCTCTCCGCGCGGTGAAGCACCGGCTCGACCCCGAGGGCCTGCTCAACCCCGGGATCCTGCTGCCCATCGACCAGCCGTGACCGGCCAGGCGTAATCGGGCGGTCAGCCGTATTCCGTCGGCTGACCGCCACCCCGTAGGTTCTTCTCTCCACCCAACCCGTCCCCGCCCCAACCTTCCAGCGCCCCGGAGGCACACCGATGCGACAGTTCACCGCCGTCGTCAACCCGACCGCGGGCGGCTCGACCGGGGCGGCGACGCTGCTCCAGGTGGCCCGGCTGCTGCGCGAGGCCGGGGCCACGCTGGACACCGAGTACAGCCACAGCCTCGCCCACGCGCAGGAACTCGCCCGCCGGGCCGGGGAGCGGGGCCGCGTGGTGCTGGCGGTCGGCGGCGACGGCATCGTCGGCGGCATCGGCGGCGCGCTCAGCGGCACCGACACCGTCTTCGGCCTCGTCCCCGCCGGCCGCGGCAACGACTTCGCGCGGGCGCTGAAGCTGCCGCACGAGCCCGAGGCCCTCGCCCGCATCCTGCTGCACGCCGAACCCCGGCGTGTCGACACCATCGAGGTGGAGTCGGCCGTCCACCAGCGCACGGTGGTCCTGGGCAGCGTCTACGCCGGCGTCGACGCCCTGGCCAACAAGCACGCCAACCAGGCACGGCTGCTGCGCGGTTCCGCCTCCTACTACGCGGGCGGCCTGCGCGCGGTGACCAGCTGGCGCCCGGCGGACTACCGCCTCACCCTCGACGGCGAGGAGTACGAGCACCGCGGCTACACGGTCGTCGCCGCCAACTCCCCTTATTACGGTTCCGGCCGCCTGATCGCCCCCGCCGCCCAGGTCGACGACGGCCTGCTCGACATCGTCATGATCCGCGAGGCACCCCGCCACCTCTTCTTCACCCTCATGAACCAGCTCAAGACGGGCGCCCATGTGCACCGCCCAGAAGTACGGGTCCTGCGCGGCCGGGAACTGCGGATCGAGGCCTCCCGCCCCGTCCCGTACGGCGCCGACGGCGAAGTGGACGCCACCCTGCCGGTGACAGTGCGGGTACGGCCGGGCGACCTTGCGATGCTGTACTGACCCGAAGGCGGAAATTTTCCGGGACGGGGCGACGGATTTCCGGGGTGTGGCCGGTCTGGATGCGGACCGAACCCGACCACCACCTCCGCGGAGCCTTCGATGTCCCTCCCCTCGTCCCCTCCCTTCCAGACCGCCGTCGTCACTGGCGCGAGCCGAGGCTTCGGCCGTGCCATCGCCGCCGCGCTCGTCGCCGCCGACGAAGCGCTCGCGCAGGACGTGATCCGCGAGCACCGTCCCACCCTGCTCGTCCTCAACGCCGGGGTCCCGCCGCACATGGCGGCTCGCCGCTCAGCGGCGGGTATGCCAGCGCCAAGGCCGCCGTCCGCTACCTGCGCGGGTACGCGGCCGAGGAGTCGGAGCGGGCCGGGCTGCGCATCCGGTTCGTGACACTGCTTCCGCAGATGACCCCGGGCACGGGCATCGGCACCAGCCTGCAGCCGCTCGGCTGAGCCACCCTCCGGAGCCGCCGTCTAGGGTGGACAGCACCCGCGCCGACACCGACGCGCTGGTCGAACTGCTGCGGGCCGACGTCGAGCTGGAGTTGCCGCCGATCCCCACCTGGTTCACCGGCCGGAACGCGGTCGTCGGGTTCCTGGCCATCCGGGTCATGCGCCGTGACCTGTGGCGCATGGAGCCGACCGGCGCCAACGGCCAGCCCGCCGTCGTCGTCCACCGGCACGCGGGCGTGGGGGCCGGTACGAGGCGTACGGCATCCAGGTCCTCACACTGATCGGCCCCCGGATCGCCCGCCCCGCCGTGCAGGCGGGGTCATTTCATCTGCTGATCAGGGGCGTGGCGTCAAGAGTGCGGCGTCCCGCGCAGGGTGCGGAAGAAGGCGCGGATGTCGCCGGTCAGCAGGTCGGGTTCCTCCATCGCGGCGAAGTGGCCGCCCCGGTCGAACTCCGTCCAACGGACGATGTTGTAGGTGCGTTCGGCGATGTGGCGCAGGGCGATGAAGTTCTCCTCCGGGAACACGGCCAGCGCGGTCGGCGTCGTCGACGGCTCGGGCGGGGCACCCCAGTACGGCGCGTGGGCGCGCTCGTAGTAGAGGCGCGCGGAGGAACCGGCGGTCCCGGTCAGCCAGTACAGCATCACGTTGGTCAGCAGATGGTCGCGGTCGACGGCGTCCTCGGGGCTTTCGGAGGAGTCCGTCCATTCCTTGAACTTCTCGGCGATCCAGGCGAGTTGCCCGACGGGTGAGTCGGTGAGCGCGTAGGCGAGGGTCTGCGGACGGGTGGACTGGAGGTCGGCGTAGCCCTGCTTGTCGCGCAGCCATGCCCGCGTCCGTTCCCAGGAGGCCCGGGTGCGCTCCCGTTCCGCGGGGCTGAGGGCGGCGAGTTCCTCCGCGGTCGGTTCGGCCGACGCCCCGGAGCCGGGGATCAGGTTCACGTGGACGCCGATGACCTGCTCCGGGCGGATGCGGCCGAGTTCGATGGAGACGGCCGAGCCCCAGTCGCCGCCCTGGACTCCGTAGCGGTCGTAGCCCAGGCGGCGCATCAGCTCGGCGAAGGCGGCGGCGACGCGGCGGTACTCCCAGCCGGTCTCGCGGGTGGGGCCGGAGAAACCGAAGCCGGGGATGCTCGGCAGGACCAGGTGGAAGGCGTCCGCGGGGTCGGCGCCGTGCGCCCGGGGGTCGGTGAGCGGCCCGACGATCCGCTCGAACTCGACGATCGAGCCGGGCCAGCCGTGCGTGATGATCAGCGGTGTGGCATCCGGTTCGGGGGAGCGGATGTGCGCGAAGTGGATGTCCGCGCCGTCGATCGTGGTGATGAACTGCGGCCACTCGTTCAGCCGTGCCTCCGCGGCCCGCCAGTCGTACTCGTGGCGCCAGTAGTGCGCGAGTTCCTTGAGGTAGTTCAGCGGGATGCCGTAGTCCCAGCCGACGCCTGGCAGTTCGTCCGGCCAGCGGGTGCGGTCGAGGCGGTGGTACAGGTCTTCCAGCTCGCTTTCGGGGATCTGGATGCGGAAGGGCCGGAGGCTGTCGTCAGGCGTTGTCGTCACATCGGCGCAGCCTAGAGGTCCAGGCCCGATCCAAGATCGGAATTTCAGGTGACGGATCAGGTGAGGCTGAGGTCGTCCGCGTAGACGGCGCCCTGGCCGTACCAGCCGTGGACGTACACCGTGACCGTGCCCGAAGCGCCCGTGGTGAAGGGCACCGTCAGCTTCGACCACGACGAGGAGGAGGCCCAGGTGCCGGCCGTCGCGCCGCCGCTGACGCCGAGGTAGGCGTACGGTCCCTGCACCCAACCGCTCAGCGTGTACGCGGTGTTGGGCTTCAGGGTGAGGGTCTGCGTGCACTGGCCGGTCTGGCTGCTGGACGGTGTGGTCTTCAGCGCGTGGGAGCCGCCGTGCACCGGTGTGGACACCACCGAGGCTCCGCTGTCGCAGGTCCACGGCGCGAGCGAGCCGGTCTCGAAGTCACCGCCTGCGAGTACGGCCGTTCCGCCCGGCCCGTTCGCGGTCAGGGTGAAGGTGGAGCTGTGCCGGGTCGAGCCCGCCGTGCCGGTGACGGTCAGGGGGTAGCTGCCCGGCGTCGCGGAGGTCCCGGCCTTCACCGTCAGCGTCGAGGTGCCGCCCGCGGTGACCGAGGTGGGGCTGAGGGAGGCGGTGACCCCGGCGGGCGCGCCGCTCACGGCGAGGTCGACGGTCTGTGAACTGCCCGAGGTCACGGACGTCTTGACCGTGGCGGTCGCGGTTCCGCCGGGGTCGACCGAGGCGGTGGCGGGGGACAGGGTGACGGAGAAGTCGTTGGCCGGCGGTGTCGTCGTACCGCCGGAGAAGGGGGCGAAGGAGTGCGTGAAGTACCAGGTGTCCTGGGCGATGCCGGAGCAGGTGTCGGAGGCGGGGGAGCCGGGGCAGCCGCCGTTGTCGCGCTGAAGTGCCCAGAAGGAGAGGGTGTTGATGCCCTTGGCGACCGCCCAGTCGTACACGCTGGTGGCGTCGGTGGTGGTGAAGGTCTCCGCCGGGCCGTAGTCGTCCACGCCGGGCATCTCGGTGACGCCGACCATGTTCCACAGCTGGCTGTCCGACAAGTTCGGGTAGAGGGAGGCGAGTTGGCCGTGGAGTCCGCTCGCGGCCGTCTGCGTGTCGGTGGCCATGTGGTGGGTGGCGCCGTCGTAGTAGTCGAAGGTCATGATGTTGACGACGTCCACCTTGGCGCCCGCGGTCTTCGCGCTGCGCAGTACGGCGAGCCCGCTGTCGGCGAGGCCGGTCGTCGTGGTGGGCAGGGTGTACGAGAACTGCACCGAGCGCCCGTTTGCGGCGGCCCAGTCCTGCACCTTCCTGATGGCCTGGTTGCGGCGGTCGATGCCGGCCTTGTTCGGCAGGGAGTTGTCCTCGACGTCCATGTCGAGCCGGGAGACGTCGTAGGTGGTGATGATCTTCTCGTAGGCGGCGGCTATGGAGTCCACGTTCGTGCAGCTGTCGGCGAGTTCGGTGCCGCCGTTGTCGGCCGCGTAACCGCCGAGGGAGGGGATGACGCCACCGCCCCGTGAGCGGATCGTCGTGAAGTCGGAGCCGAAGACGGAGGAGTCGACGGGCTTGTTGCTGTCGCCGTTCCAATAGGGCGTGCACGAGCCCTTCTTGTCGGTCTGCAGGAAGGCCATGGTCAGGTACTTGGCACCGGAGGCCTGCGCGAGCGCGGCGGGGCTGTCGCCGTTGTAGGACTCGAAGTAGGGCGCGAAGACGTGCGCGGGCAGCGGAGTTGCCGCGCGCGCGGTGCCTCCGGTCCCCAGAGCGAGCCCCGCGGACGCGGCCAGGGTGGCCACGCCGGTCAGCAGGGCGCGTATGGATCTCAGACGTGTCATCGGGTACTCCCGGATAGCGAACGGCAGGAGATCGAGCGGGGTTTCGCACGTGAGCCCGGCCGGGGCTATTGGTCTGGACCATGATTGGTCTGGACCATATGCCCGGTCAAGGTGTCGGGCAGTCTTTTGCGCGTTCGTGGGGGAGTGGGTCAGGTGTCGGCGGCAAGCGGCCTCTGGCTAGGCCGGTTCGCTCGGGTCGTCAGGTGTCATGACGATGCGTCGGGTGATGCCGTTCCGGGAAGGTGCGGCCTCGGGCAGCGCAGGCGCGCCCTCGGGGCGTAGTCCGTGGAGGTAGACGGCGAGATGGCGGGCCGCGAAGGCCGCGCTCGCCTCGGGCGGCAGGTGCGGCATCGGGCGGCAGGCCATGGCAGCCGCGATGACCAGGTCCTCCGCGGTGACGTCCGTCCGCAGGACACCGGCGGCCCTGCCGTCCGCGAGGAGCTGCTCGGCGGCGTCGAGGATGGCGTACTGGAGTTCCTGGACCCGCTCGTCGCGCACGGCGGGGCCGCCGATCATCGGGAGCACGAGGCGTTCGCGCTGTTCGACGATGCGCCGGAAGAACCGCGCCAACACCTGGGCCGGATCGGTTACTTCCTGGCGCGCCGCAGTCAGTGCCGAGAGGCAGATCTCGAAGCTGTCGACCATGACCTGCCGGATCAGCGCGTCCCGGTCGGGGAACCGGCGGTACAGCGTGCCCGGGCCCACTCCGGCGCGGCGTGCGATGTCGTCCAGGGGCACCGCGGTGCCGCGCTCACGGAAGAGTTCGCAGGCCGCGGCGAGGATGCGCTCGCGGTTGCGCTGGGCGTCGGCGCGCAGGGGTGGCTCGGTGGTCATGAGGTGATGCTAGGCGACCGCCCGATAACCGGAGAATTTTCTCCGGTAAGCGCGTAGGGTGAGTCAGGCCATCCGGCGTCATGCGACCCGCGAGGAGGACTCACCCATGTCCATTCACCGCTTCTTTCTGCTGGAGCCCGGAGAGAGCCGTCCGACCCGGGTCCCGTTGCCGCCCGGCCTCGGTGTCAAGGTCGGTACCGCCGACAGCGACGGCCGGCTGGCCGCCATGGAGAACCAGCTGGACATCGACATCCCGCCCCATGTGCACGAGCGGACGGACGAGTTCGTCTATGTGCTGGAGGGGGAGATGGAACTCGACCTCGGGGGTGAGACCCACCGGCTGACGGCCGGCATGTGCGCACTGCTGCCGCGCGGCGTCCCGCACGCCCTGCGCAACCGCTCCCAGCCCCCGGCCCGGGCCCTGCAGGTCTCCACACCGGGTGGCTGGGACCAGTTCGTGGAAGACCTCTTCGCGGCCGGACCCGCCATCAGGACCGCCGACGGCGCGATGGACCTGGAGAAGGTGAACGTCATCGGCGAGAAGTACGGCATGCGCTACACCAAGGGCACGATGGTCGTCGACTGACCGGTCGAAGGGGTGTCGAGGGGTTGGTGACGGCGATGACGAGTGCGGCTGTACGTATCCGTCGCGTTGTCGGGTTTGTCGAGACGTCTTCCCGTCACGAGCCACCACCAGCCCGGACCCGCGCTGCAGCCTCCCCTGGCCCGGCACGTGTCACGGCACGCCCGGCGCGCCTTCCCGCCTGCCTCATGAGTAGCGGGCCGCAGCACGAGCACCACACGAGTGTGGCCGGATCCGTCATCTGACGCGTGTGCGAGCACGGCGATACTCAGGTCTGGGCAATCCGCCCCAATTCCTATGTCCGGAGGCCATCCATGCCCCAGACCCACGTGTCCCACACCGCCGTGCTCGAAGCCTGGCTGTCGGGCGCCGAGAGCGCGTTCGGCCAGTCCAACCCGGCCGGGCCCCTGTACGTCGGCGGCAGCGCCGCCGAGGCCGCACTCACCGACCCGAGCGACTCCCTCTACGGCTTCTGTTCCAGCCCGTCCGGTTCGCGCGGCAGTTGGTGCTGCTGACCGTCTCTCCGCCGGAACGCGCTTCCTGAGTGCGCTTCGGCGGAGAGCGGAGTGAGGTTCCACGAACAGGGGTGTGAGGAATCGTTTCACCAGCCTGGTGGAACGATTCCTCACACCCCACCTCAGGCGCCCTGAAGGCGCGACGCGGCGGGACGGGGAAGGTGGACGGTGAGCGGATCAAGGCCGGAGGCATCGGGGCCGGAGACATCAGAGCCGGAGGACAGAGACGAGGCGGACAGAGACCAGGCGGACTGGTTCGCCCAGCCCGTACGGAGCATCGCCCGCCCCTGGCGGGACGAACTGGCCCGGCGGCTCGCCGCCGTGGACGGTCTGGGCCGGGACGAACGGGATCTGGTGCTGGACGCCGGGCACACGGCCCTCCTCAGGTCCCTGCACGCGAAACTGTCCCGCCTGTTTCTGATCGAACTACACGCGCTGCGCCTGGTCACAGACGGCCGGCCACCGGCCGCGGGCACCGCACCGGACACCGCCACCTGGGCCGCGTACATCGAGCAGGCCGGCCGAGCGGGCTACCTCGACGAACTGGCGGTCCGTTACCCGACCCTCGGCGCGCGCATCGCCTCCGTGGCACGGCTCTCGGTGGCGGCAACGGCAGCCTTCGCGCACCGGCTCGCCGCCGACCGCGCCCTGCTGCACCCCCTGCTGGGGGCGGAGGCGGGGGAGTTGCGCGCCGTCACCTTCGGGGCGGGCGACAGCCACCGGGGCGGACTCACCGTCAGCCGCGTCGACTTCGCCGGCGGCAGCGTCATGTACAAACCCCGGCCGTCCGAGGCCGACGTGGCGCTCGGCGGCCTGCTGGACGAGCTGTTCGCGGACTTCCCCGCCGCCCCGGCGCCGCAAGCGCGAATCCGGGTGCCGCGGACACTGACGCGCGACGGCTACGGCTGGGCCGAGTTCGTCCGCCACCGCTACTGCGCGGACGACGCCGAACTCGCCGCCTTCTACCGCGGCGTCGGACACTGGCTGGCCGTCCTCCGCTTCACCGGCGGCACCGACATGCACGCCGAGAACATGATCGCCGCGGGTCCGGTGCCGGTGATCGTGGACGCCGAGACGCTCTTCGACGCCCCCGCACCCTTCCCGCCCAGCAACCAGGGCGACGCGGTGGACGTGGCGGCTGCGGCCATCCGCCGTACCGTGCTGCGCACCGGACTGCTGCCCGTACGCGGCACCGGTTTCGCGCTCGGCGGCGTCGACATCTCCGGGGTCGGGGCGCTGCCCGGACAGCAGCCGCTGATCCCGAACCCGGTGATCGCGGACGGCGGCACCGCGGCGGCCCGCTTCCAGGTCGACCTGGTGGCGATGCCCGCCGCGGCCAACCATCCCAGCCCCGCCCCGGTGCTGAGCACGTACTGGGACCGCATCCTGGCCGGCTTCCGGGAGATGACCGCGCACCTGCGCCGGCCGGGCCGGGACCCGTACCGGCTGCTGCGCCGCTTCGAAGGCGCCCAGGCGCGGCGGATCCTGCGGCCGACGCAGGCCTACGTCGACATCGGCCGGATGCTGTGGCACCCGGCGTCCCTGCACGACGAGCCGGCGGCCGTCGAACGGGCCCGGGACATCCTGCGGCGCAATGCCGAGGTGCTGCCCGGCGCGCCCACCGACCGCGCGGCCATCGACGGCGAGATCGCCGACCTGCTGGCAGGCGACGTACCGATGTTCACCTTCACCGTGGACGCGAGCGCCGTACGGAACACGGTCGAGGACTGGCGCACGGCCGACCTGCCGCGGGAGGAGGCGGTGATCCAGGACGCGCTCGTCGGCGCCTACCTCAACGAGCGCTCACTGCCCGCGCGCGTGCAGGCTGCCGCCCGCGAGCCGCACGCCCGTGACCGGGAGCGGCGCCGCCGGGACCTGGCCGCGCAGATGGTACGGCGGCTGTGCGACGGGGCGGTGCGCGGCGAGGACGGCACGGTCACCTGGATCAGCCCGGTGTTCACGCCCGCCGGATGGTCCATCAGGGTGCTGCCCGCCGACCTCTACACCGGGCAGGGCGGCGTGGCCCTGACACTCGCGGAGTACGTGACCGAGACACGGAACGGCCGGGCGGACGAAGTACCAGGCGCCGCCGAGACGTTCGACGGGGCGCTGCGGGTGCTGGTCGCCACCGAGGACCAGACACCGACGCCCTCGGCCGGGGCGTTCAGTGGTGCCGCCTCGCAGGTGTGGACCTGGATGGCGCTGCACCGGGTGCTCGGCGAGGACTCGTTTCTGGAGCGGGCCGCCGAACGGGCCCTGCTGCTCACGGAGGGCCGGCTGGTCGAGGACGACATCGAGGTGGACCTCCTCAACGGGGCCTGCGGCGCCGTCGTCCCCCTGCTCAACCTGGCCGACGCGACCGGGCAGGACCGCTGGCTCGGCGCCGCCGCCCGTATCGGCCGCCGGCTGACCGGGCTCGCCACGCTCGACGAGAGCGGCGCCCGCTGGACGACCCGCCTCAACCCCGAGGGCATCGGCGGCTTCGCCCACGGCGCCACCGGCATCGGCTGGGCCCTGGCCCGGCTCGCCCTCAGTGACGCGGGCAGCGCCGCCGAACGCCGTGGCTGGCACCACCTCGCCGAGCGGGCCTTCGCCTACCAGGAGTCCCTCTACCGGCCCGAGCACGGCAACTGGCTCGACGTCCGGGTCGGCGCCGAGGACGACTTCTTCACCAGCTGGTGCCACGGCAGCGCAGGGGTCGGCATCGGCATGCTCGACCTCCACCGGCGCACCGGCGACCCCGCCCACCTCGACATGGCCCACCGCGCCGCGCGCGCCTGCGCCGCCGAGGGCTTCGGCTGGAGCCACACCCTGTGCCATGGTGACCTGGGCCTCTGGGAGTTCCTCACATCGCTGGGCCACGGCGACCCACGGGACCTGGACGCGGAGATCCTCACCGGCCTCGAACAGCGCGGCCCCGTGGGCGGCCTGGCCCGTGAGGCGTTCTCGCCCAGCCTCATGTCCGGCCTCGCCGGAGTCCTGCACACCCTCCTGCGCATGCATCCCGAGGCCGATCTGCCCAATCCCCTGCTCCTGAACTGATGCTTCCGGGCCCACGGCGGTGGGAAAGGCCGCCGTGGCCGAACACCCGAGCCTGCCGTACGACCCCCGTGATCCCGCGGTCGCACTGGACCTCGACTCCCGCGCCTGGCACTGCGTGCCAGGCGCGCTGTGCGTGTGGAGCGGAATCGTCTGACCTGCACCGTCGGCCCCCTCGGTTGCCGGGTGCACGGTGGCACAACCACACTTGTTGTAGAGGCAGGTGATCGGCCATGAGCCCGTCCGCAGACCATCCTCGCGACTCAGACACTCCTCAGGCCTCGCGCTTCACCAGCGCCGGCCGCGTCCAACGCGCGATGCGCGCCGCCGAGCATGCCTGGGCCGCCGACTCTCCCGCCGCGGGCACCGGCCTGCAGGCCCGCCCCTGCGGCGACGCGCTGCGGCCCGCCAATCCCCCGCCCGCGGATCTTCCGGTGGCCGTGTGTCTGTCGGGCGGCGGCTTCCGGGCGACTCTGGCCGCGCTCGGCTTCGTCCGGATGCTGGCCGATACCGGGATGCTGACCGGACTGCGGTACGCATCGTCGGTGTCCGGAGGGTCGATCGCCAACGCGGTCCTCGCCACCGCCTGGCCCGAGCTGCAGAAGCGCGGCCTCACCACCACGGCGTTCGACGAACTCGTCTTGAAACCGGTCGTCGACAAGGTCTCGTCGAAGTCGCTGAAGACGTCCCTCATCCTGGGCCTGTGGCAGACCCTGGGCCCGATGACCCGCACCGAGCTGCTGGCCCGAAGACTCGACGAGTGGTTCTTCGACGGCACGGAACTGGAACAGCTGGATCCGCAGGTCCGCTGGATCTTCAACGCCGCGAACCTGACCACCGGCGTGCGGTTCGGCTTCGAGCGCGACGTCTACGGCGACTACGTGACCGGACTGGCACCCACAGCAGGCAGAGGGCTGGCACTGAGCCGGGCCGTCGCCGCCTCCGCCGCCGTTCCCGGAGCCTTCCCGCCGCTCGTGCTCGACCGAACCCCCTTCCCCTGCGCGGCATATGACCCGGCCCTGCTCGACGGGGGCACCTACGACAACACGGCGACCGAGGCGCTCGACAGCGAGTACTACCGGCCCGACTTCCTTTTCATCCTCAACGCCGGAGGCCTGCTCCACCCCGGCCCGTACGGCCGTGTCCCCATCGTCCGCGACCTGGCCCGGGCGAACTCGCTGCTCTACCGGCAGAGCACGGCCCTGCGGACCCGCGCGATCGACGAACGCTTCCACGCCGGTCTGAAACCGGGCCAGGCCGACGCACCCGGCACCCGCCACGGCATCCTTGTGGCACTCGCCACCGACTTCAGCGACGTCGAGAAGCCGGGGCTGAGCACCTGGCGCCAGAGGTTCGAGGAGCGCACCGACTGGGGTGGGCGTCACCTGGCGAGCGTGCCGACGGTCTTCGACCGCTTCGACCTCGGTCTGTGCCAGGCGCTGGTGTATCGCGGCTGGTGGCTCGCGGGAGCCGCACTCTCCGCCTTCCACCCCGAGCGCATACCGAACATCGACTCGCTGGAGCCGCCCCAGCTGTGACACGGGAGGTTCGCGTGCCGTCCGAAGCCGACATCCTGGCCCCGCCCCAACAGATCGCCACAGGCGTGGCCCGGTGGGAGGCAGCGCTCGATCAGGTGATGCCGGCCAAGGCGGCAGGGTCGAATCTGCTGGTCGCGACGTGGAATCTGCGGGCCTTCGCGGATCTGACGAAGGCGTGGGAGACGGGCGCGGGGATGTCACCGAAACGGAACTTCACCGACCTGCACTTCATCGCCGCCGTCATCCGCCGGTTCGACGTGGTCGCGGTGCAGGAGGTGCACGGCAATCTGCGGGCCCTGCGGCACCTGCTGAAGGTGCTGGGCGACGACTGGGCGTTCATTCTCACCGACGTCACCGAGGGGAAGGCCGGCAACGACGAGCGCCTGGCCTTCCTGTTCGACACACGCCGGGTGAAGCCGTCCGGGCTGGCGTGCGAACTGGTCGTACCGCTCGAAGTGGGCGCGGGAGTGACGGCGCAGGCACTGGACCGGCAGTTCGCCCGCACCCCCTATGCGGTCAGCTTCCTCGCCTCGGGCCAGACGTTCACCCTGGTGACCCTGCACGTCGACTTCGGCGGCAAGGCCGCCGACCGGGTCCCCGAACTGAAGGCGATCGCACAGTGGCTGGCCGGCTGGGCCGAGCGGGAGTTCGGCTGGGACCACAACCTCGTCGCCCTGGGCGACTTCAACATCGACCGCGCAGGCGACCCACTCTTCGACGCGTTCACCTCCACCGGACTGGCCCCCGCGCCGCCGCTGGCCGGCCTGCCGCGCACCATCTTCGACAAGCCGGGCGCCGGGCACTTCTACGACCAGATCGCCTGGTTCACCAAGGACGAGCAGGACCGGCCCGTGCTCACGCTGGAGTGCACCGGCGGCGGTCAGGTCGACTTCGTCGGCGAACTGCGAGGCGACCGCACGCTGACGGAACTGTCCTGGCACATCTCCGACCACTACCCGCTGTGGGTCGAATTCGCCATCCCCGCATGACGCGTCGTGCTTCGGGTTCGACCGGTGGACTGCTCCGCGAGCGCGGCGCCGGACACGGCGTTCGCCTGGGGCGCGGTACGTGCGGACGGGAGGATCCGTCGGCCGGATCCTCCCGGAACGCGGGCTCAGCAGGCCTTAGTTCACGTGGAACGTCGCCTCGACCGGGTAGTGGTCGCTGGGCGCGTTGGTGTCGATCTGGCCGGGGGTCCAGCCGGCCTGCGGGTCGAAGTCGACCGTGACCTTGGACATCGCGGTCGGCGTCGGGCGCCCCGGCGCGTTCAGGTAGCCGATGTAGTCCAGGTCGTCCCGGTAGTCCTTGGGGAAGGTCTCGACACCGGACATGTACTGGCACCAGGCGGCGACGGAACAGTCCATGGTCCGCAGGGTCTGGCCCGGGTCGGTGGCGGGAGTACCGAGCACGCCGTTCGCCGCGGCCTGGGCGTTGGCGTAGTCGCCGCGGGCCTGGCCGCCGTAGTACTCCACGTTCATGTCTCCGCCGATCAGCACCGGCGCGCTCGTGCCGGCGATGCCGTTGACCCAGGTGCGGATCTCGTTGAGCTGGGCGAGCCGGGTGGACTGGGTCGTGTCGGTGGAGGTGCCGTCCTCGTCGGCCTGGAGGTGGGTGCCGACCACCCAGCTCTTCACGCCGCCCTTGTCGATCTGCACCAGCGCCGCGCCCTTGTTGGCGTGGTAGTCCCAGGTGCCGTACGTGGAGTTGCTGAAGACGTGGGCGTACTGGGCGGTGATCGGGTACTTGGAGAGGATCAGCGTGCCGCCGTTGATGACGAACCACGAGTTGGAGCAGTTGCCGCTGATGCCGTTCCAGCCGCCGCCGGAGCAGGTCTGGCCGACGACCGGGGTGCGGTAGGGGTAGAGGTCGGCGAGCTTGCTGGTGATGTCGGCGGTCGAGCTGTTGTTGAAGTCCTCGTCCAGTACGACCACGTCCGCGTTGTGCTTGCGGATGATGTCCTCGATGACCGGGGTGCGCTGGGCGGCCTTCTCGTTCTGGGTGCTGTCGACGACCGGGGTGGCGAGGTCGACGTTCCAGGCGAACACCGAGAGGTCGGTGCCGGTGGCCGCGCTCGCGGCGGGAGCCGCGAAGCTGCCGGAGCCGAGCAGTGCGGCGAGGGCCGCCGCGGAGGTGAGAGCGGTCGCCGTACGACGGGTGACCATGCGTTCTCCTGGGGGTGAGTCGGGTGCCCGCTGGATCGGGGGTTGGGAACCAGCGGGGCGCGTACATGACAGCGTTGGACTTTAGTCAGATGCCGGTACGGCTGGGGGAACGTTGACCGATCGGTTCGTGGAGAAAAGGTGTATGGACAAGTTCGGCTCGGCGCGAGCTGCTTCCGCCGATGGTCGGCGTCGGCGGCCGACTCCCAGTGCGCAGCCCGCCGTACCCGCGTCCTGGGTCAGTTGTCCGCGGCGGACTGCGTGAGGAGGCGCCGGAGCCAGCGGGTACGGGCGTTGCGGGCGTCCTCGCTGAGCGCTGCCCGTGGTGCGACGGTGTCGAAGCCGTGGAAGGCGCCGGGCCACACGTGCAGCTCGGCCTGGCCGCCGGCCCGCCAGATCGCATGTGCGTAGGCCACGCCCTCGTCCCTGAAGGTCTCGGCCGACCCGACGTCGATGTAGGCCGGGGGCAGCTGGGAGAGATCCGTGGCGCGGGCGGGAGCGGCGTACGGCGGCAGGTCCGCCGCACCGTACCGGTCGCCCAACAGCCCTTGCCACGCGGTCGAGTTGGAAGTGCGGTCCCAGAGGTCGACACCCGCCATCTGCCGGCTGGAGAACGTGTCGTTGCGGTCGTCGAGCATCGGGCACAGGAGCAGTTGCCCGATCGGCGTGGGCCCGCCTCGGTCACGGGTGAGCAGGGCGAGGGCCGCGGCGAGGCCGCCGCCGGCGCTCTTTCCTCCGACGATGATGCGGTCCGCGTCGATACCCAGGGCGCCAGCGTGCCCAGCCGCGCCAACGAGCCCGGCGTAGCAGTCCTCCACCGGTCCCGGGTACCGCGTCTGCGGCGCCAGCCGGTACTCGACGGAGATGACGGCCAGCTCCAGCGGGAGGGCCCACTCGCGCAGCAGCCGCGGAAGGACGGACCACGCGTTGCCCGTGATCATTCCGCCGCCGTGCATGTAGTAGAGCAGTGGCAGCGGCCGGGCGATACCGGCGGGTCGTGCGCACACGAGCGTGACGTCCGGCCCGCCCGCCGGGCCCGGCACGCGTAGCTCCTCCACCTCGAAGCGGCCGTCGGCCCGCAGCTCCCGGACCGTCGGCCTGGGCCGGGCCGCGGCATCCCGCTCCTGCCGGGCCGCAAGGTTCTCCGGGGTGTACGGCTCGCGCACCTCGTCCCCCAAAGCCGCCAGGGCGACGGCCAGTTCGGGGTCGAAACGGGGCGCACCCCTGGCTATGTCCATGCGACGCAGTCAATCACCCGCCAAGTGGCGGCCCCAGCTCCCCGACACGCGCTGTCACCACACACCCTCGGCCCAAATGAGACGTGGATCACTCTCATAGCTGTCACATCGCAGCGCCGTGCTCTGTCAGTTAGGTGTGACCGCCCGCACCCAGCAGGCCGCCGGTGACTACCAGCCCGTTCAGCAGGGTTGACAAGACTCCCGGCGCCGGAGCAGACGTTGAATCCCCCGACAGCGAAGGCTCCGGCGCCGGGTCCTCCAGTGGCGGCCGGTGGTGTCCCCGGCGCAGGTCCGTAAGCTCCGGGCATGAAACGCTTCAGATCGCGCGGCCGGAACAGCGCCGGACAGACGGCGGGCTTCCCTCTGGCTCAGGCCATAGCCCTGTACCAGGCCGGGCGTTATGCCGAAGCGGAGGCCGAGGCCCGCGCCGTGGCCGCGGCTCGGCCCCGGTTGCGCGACGATCCGTACGCACCGCTGGCGTTGAACTTCGCCGCGCTCGCGACGCGCGCCCAGGGCCGCTCCGCCGAGGCCCTCGCCGCCTACGACGAACTGCTGCCGGTGTTCGGCCGGATCTTCGGTGCTGAGCACCCGCACACGCTGAAACTGCGCTCGGACCGCGCCCAGACACTGGGCACGCTCGACCGGCACGCCGAATGCGAGGCGGAGTGCGCGGCCGTGGCCGGGGCCGCGGCCCGCGGCACAGGGCCGGAGATGTCGCTCCTCGCGGCGGCTGCCCGCAACGGACAGATCTACGCCCTGACCGCGCAGGGCCGCCACTCGCAGGCCGAGGCGCTCGCCCGCGAGGCCCTCGCCGCCCATCCCGAGCCGGACCGGTTCAACCTCGTCCTGCGGCTCGGCCTGGCCCGCAGCCTCAACGGCCAGGCCCGCCACGAGGAGGCTCTCGCCGAGGCTGAGCGCGCCGACGAGCTGGGCCGCAGCCTGTCCGAGGAGGTGCGCCACCCGGAGACCGGCGCCGTCGAACTGGCCCTGGCCAACGCCCTGCTGGGCCTGGGCCGTCGCACCGAGGCCCACACTCGGGCCACAGCCGCCCACGACGCCTGCCTGGCCGCCTTCGGCCCGGACCACCACCGTACGGCCGAGGCCCGGTCGCTGCTCGACCGCATGCACGACGCCTGACCGACGGCACCCCAGAGCCTCAGCGGATGCCCGAGTCGAAGTGGATGACGACCTTGGTGAACCGCCCGCTGGTGACGGTGACGGTCACCGGTTGGGCGATCGGGGTGACCGCGCCGGTGAGGTTGGCGGGGTGGATGGTGTAGGTGCCTGGCGGCAGCGAGATGCGGAAGTGGCCGTCCGCGCCGCTGGTGGTCCCGGTGACCTTCCGTTCGGGATCGCCGCGGGTGATGGTCAGCCGGGCGCTCAGGGGACGGTCGGGGCAGGGGCTGTGCCCGCGGACCACCGGGCAGCCGCCGTCGACCAGGGTGTGGCCCTCGATCCCGGAGCCGGACGCGGTCGGCGCCGCGGCTCCGTGAGAGTCCCCGCATCCGGCGGCCGACAGCACGGCGGCCAGCGCCAGGACGGCGAGCGCGGTGCGAAGGGGGCACTTCATACGGGTTGGACTTCCCAAGGTGCGGGTCGGTTCCGCGGACGGGGCGGCCGGAGGCCGGGCGGAGAGGTCCCCGCCCGGCCCCGGGCCCCAGGCTGCGGGTGACGCTAGGAGAACAGGACGTTGTGCGGCTCGGGGTAGGCCCCGGTGGCGCCGCAGTTCCCGCCCTTCATCGCGTAGCCGGCGGCGACCCAGCGGGTCGGGTCGGCCTGGTAGGTGCGGACGGTGAGGTAGTCGCCCCAGCGGGGCAGGCCGGCGTAGGTACAGGTGTTTCCGGCGCCCCACAGGTAGTAGTTGGGGCTGGTGTCGATGGCGTTGGCGGGCTGGGAGTTGATGCCGCTGCCGGGGTAGTAGTGCGTGGTGCCGGTGCCGCCGCCCCAGGCGAACTCCAGGCCCACCCGGCCCAGCGAGTTGGGCGCGAGCGAGGCGAACTGGATGGCGCCCCAGCTGCCCCACAGGTCACCCGAGCCGTTGAGGTTCTTGTCGGACTCGTTGAACCAGACGAACCGGGTGTAGGGGAACGGGTGGCTGCTGTCCTGCTTCGCGTTGAAGGAGAAGCCGATGAGTCCGGCGGTCCGGTAGGCGCCGAGGACGCGGGAGTCGGCGTACTGGCACCAGTTGGTCACAACGCCGTCGGCGCTGGCGCAGTTCTGGCCGCTGTTGCGGGTGTAGAAGCCGTACGACGGGACGGTGCGGTCCCACCACGAGTAGTTTCCGGAGTTCTCCGGCCACGCGAACACGCGGAAGGAACTGCCGTTGGTCTGACCCCAGTTGCTGCCCCAGTACAGGGTGTCGGTGGAGCCGGGTACGAGCTTGAAGGTGAGGTTGTCCGTGCGGGTCAGGTAGTTGTAGCTGAAGCCGCTGCAGGTGCTCATCGGACTCTTCGGCAGCCGCAGCAGTCCGGAACCGCTTCCCCCTGTGCTCGGGAAGAAGTTGGTGGAGATGTTGACGTTGTTGTTGGTGATGGACATGTCGTTGAAGTCCAGCGCCGTGGTGCTCGCCAGACCCATCCAGCCCGGGGTGATGCTCCAGTAGCACCAGCCGGTGTACGCGCCCGGGCCGGAGGCCGAGGCGTTGGCGATCACCAGGTGGTCGCTGAACTGCAGCAGCCAGAACTGCCTGCCGGTCGCCGGGTCGTACTGCGTGACCTGGTCGCAGCAGAACCCTGACCCGAACAGCGAGTACGGGTCGAGGTACGACCAGGTCGCGCCGTTGTCGGTGGAGCGGGTGGCGTACCAGTTGCCCGTCTGGAAGATGTTGGAGCCGTTGGCGTCGGTGCTCGGCTCCTGGGTCGACGACAGGGAGGAGGCGCCGCCCGATATCCCGGAGGTCGGGATGGCGCTGTCGCGCGCCACGGTGGCGAAGGACCTTACCGAGGACGGCTGGGCGACCGCGGCACTGAGCGGGGCGTGCTTGGGCCGTTGCCCCGCCTTGCCCTTGTCCATGGTGTCCTCGTCGTACATACGGGCGTTGAGCTGGGCCAGCTCGTCGGCTGTGTACTGCCGCGGCTTGTCGAGGACGGCAGCCGTCACCGAAGCGCCGCCGCTTGCCGCGGCCCGGGCGGCGTTGCCCTGACCGTGGGTGACGGCGGACGCGGGCGTGGAGGCGATGCCCGCCAGCCCGAACGACAGGATCAGGAGCAGGACCGCCCAAACAGATGATCTTCGCCGTCTGCCCCCGGCCAGGGACATGCGAATGGAACCGGACATGCCGAACCCCCCCTTGAAGATGGCCGAATCGGACGCACGACGGCATCAATCGCCACTCCCCCCACCGGTGCCGGGCAGAGCGCTGCCGCCGCACGCCAGCGAAGGTAGCTGTCCGGGACCGGCCCACCAAGAGCCTTGGGAAAGGAACCGAAAGAGGTCCGAATTCCCTGTCTGTGAAAGGGAACTGAGGTATCACCAGGCCCGCAGGACGGCGGCAGTTACGACGACTTGGGGGTGGCAACAGCACATAACGGCCAAGTTCTCACCGCACCGCGTTTCGGCTGCCACTCACTCGTCCGTGTCCGGATCGGTGGCCAGCGGGACTTCGCCGGCGGTCTTGCTGTAGCCGAGGGCCTCCACGATCCGGCCGTCCTCGACACGCATGAGGTTCACGCCGCGAACGGAGTCGCTGGGCCCGTCGCCGAAGCGGTAGCGCCAGCGGATCGTTGCCCGGTCGCCCGCGACGGCGACCTCCTCGGGCTGGAACTGGGTGGTGCGGTCGGCCGCAAGCGTCCGCCAGAAGGCGAGACACGCCTCCCGGCCTTCGTGGCGTTCACCGTCCGGTGCCGGCTGGACCGCCTCCATGACGCAGTCCTCGCCGACCAGATCGTCGAGCGCGTCGGGGTCGTGGTGGACGAACGCGTGGTTGAAGCGGTCGATGACAGCGGCGGTCGTACGAAGCGGCATGCTCACTCCCTGGTGGATAGAACAGTCGGTCTACTCGGAATGTATAGAACGGTTGATCTATCGGTCAACCACTGGCAGGCTGGCGCCCATGAGTACCCGTGCGGAACCAGGACCACGCGAGCGACTGCTGGCGGCGGCACAGGAGCTGACGTACCGCCATGGCGTCGGTGTGGGCGTGGACGCCCTGCTCAAGAGCGCGAACGCGGCCCGGCGGTCCCTCTACGAGCACTTCGGTGGAAAGGACGGCCTGATCGCGGAGGTCCTGCGCCGCAGCGCCGCCGAGGACGAGGTCGGCTATGAGCAGACCATGCGGGCGGCGGGCGACGATCCGCGTGAGCGCCTCCTGGCCGTCTTCGACAAGCTCGACACCGTCGTCACCGAGCCGGACTTCCGGGGCTGCCGGTATCTCGCTGCCGACCTGGCCCTGGCCGACCCCGCCCATCCGGGACACGCCGTCACGCGTGAGTACCGGGAGCGGGTGAGCCGGCTCCTGGCGGGCGAGCTGGTCAGGCTCGGCCATCCGCGACCGGCCCACGCCGCCGACCAGCTTCTGCTCCTGATCGACGGAGCCTTGGCGGCCGGAGCCACCCGCCCCGACACCAACCCTGTCGCATCCGCACGGGAGTTGGCCAAGCAGATCCTGGCGCAGGGCGGCAACCCGGGCGACCCGGCGCGCCCGGCCAGGCTTGCCCCCTGACGGCAGGCCGGCGAACGAATCGCCGTGGCCTGACGAGCCGGCTCACCTGACAGCAGCGCGGCTGCGGTTGGGCGTATTGTGCCCGGGCACAAAACCGGGGCACGGAATTCCGGCGACCGCCCGTTGTGCGATGGCCGTGTACACGCCACGCTGCTGCGCGGTGCGTTGCGTTGCGGTTGCCGCAGTGAGACGCCCGGACGGTCGTCGTAACGGGAAGGGCATCGATGGAACGTGAACCAGGGCAGCAGGAGTTCGGTCGGCGGCGGTTCCTTGGATATGTGCTCGCCGCGTCGACGCTGACCGTCGCCGCCCAGTTGGGGGAGACCGCCGCGGCCCCGGACGCCGCCGCGGCGGTTCCCGGGGTGCCGGAGCCCGCCGAGCTCTACGACCTCAGCGACATGCTGACGGACGCGACCCTCCCCACCGCGAACCTGATCACGATCCGGGTGAACCCGGACGGGACCGCGTCGTTCGCCCTGCCGCGCGCGGAGGTGGGGCAGGGGATCACCACCTCCACCGCCATGCTCATCGCGGAGGAGCTGGACCTGCCGCTGGACCGGGTCCGGGTCTCGCTCGCCGACGCCCGGCCCGAACTGCTCTTCAACCAGCTGACCGGCGGCTCCAACACCACGATCTCGACGTACACCCCGATCCGGGTGGCTGCGGCGACGGCCAGGCACCGCCTGCTGCAGGCCGCGGCCGACGAGCTGGGCGCTCCGCTCTCCGCCCTCTCCGTGCTCCAGGGCGTGATCACCGCGCCGGACGGCCGGGGTATCAGCTACGCCGAACTCGCCGTGAAGGCCGCGAGCCTGACGGACCTCAAGGTCGCCGTCGAGCTGAAGGCGGCCTCCGCGTTCACTGTGATCGGCACCCCGCAGAACCGCGTCGACGCGCTGGCCGCCGTCACCGGCCGCAAGCAGTTCGCCATGGATGTCAAGGTCCCTGGCGCCCTGCCCGCGATGATCTGCCGGCCGCCGACGATCAACGGCACCGTGCGCTCGGTGCAGAACCTCGCCGCTGTCCAGGCCATGCCCGGCATCACCGACGTCGCCGTGGTCTCCACCGGCGTCGCCGTGCGCGGGCGTACCTTCGGACAGTGCATCGACGCCGTCCGCGCGCTCCAGGTGACCTGGGGGCCGGGCAGCGAGGACGCCGCCACCGACGCCACCGTGCTGCAGGAACTGCGGGCCGCGGAGAACCCGCTCACCGTGCCGCCGCTGCCCCTGCTGACCAAGGCCGTCGACGCCCGCTTCACCTTCCACTTCGCCAGCAACAGCGCCTTGGAGACCAACTGCGCCGTCGCCGACGTACGTTCGGGCAGCGCCGAGATCTGGGCCTCCGTCAAGTCGCCGATCACCGCGCAGGAGGAGATCGCCGCCAGGCTCGGGCTCCCCGTCGGCGCGGTGACCGTGCACGTCACCGAGGGCGGCGGCTCCTTCGGCCGTAAGCTCTTCCACGACGCCGCACTGGAGGCCGCCGAGGTCTCGCAGAAGATGGGCAAGGCGGTCCGGCTGATGTGGCACCGCACCGACGACTTCCGGCACGGCCGCGTCCACCCGATGTCCACCTCACGGGTCCGCGCCACCTACTCGCTCGGCCAGGTGCTCACCCTCGACCAGCGGCACACCTCGGTGGCCACCGAGTTCGGGCACGGACTCGGTGAGATCATCACCGCCAGCGCCGCCAAACTCCCCGTCGGCGGGCTCGCCTTCTCCGAGACCATCTTCACGCTCACCCAGCAGACCCCGTACAACTTCGGTGTCTCCACCCAGCTGCTCACCGAGGTCGACAACGGCTTCCACACCGGCAGCATGCGCAACATCTACTCGCCCAACGTCCGTTGCGCGCAGGAGCTGATCCTCGACCAGCTGGCCGAGGCCATGGGCAGCGACCCGTACCGGTTCCGCCGCCAGTTCCTCAAGGGGGATCGCGCCCGGGCCGTGCTCGACAAGGTCGCCGAGGTCGGCAACTGGGGACGTACGATGGCCCCCGGCACCGCCCAGGGCCTCGCGATCCACCCCGAGTACCACGGCTTCGTCGCCGTCCTCGCCGAGATCGACTGCACCCCGGCCACGGTGAACCGCAAGGTCCGCGACGCCGTGACTGGCCCCCGGGTCACCAAGGTGGTGTGCGCCGTCGATGTCGGCCTCGCGGTCAACCCGCGCGGCCTGGAAGCCCAGATGATGGGCGGCATCATGGACGGCATCGCCATCACCCTCACCTCCAGCCTGCACCTCAAGGACGGTCACTTCCAGGAGGGGAGCTGGGACAACTACTTCTACACCCGGCAGTGGAACACCCCACCGGAGCTGGAGATCGTGGTGATGCCCCCGACCACCGGAACCCCCGGCGGCGCGGGGGAGTTGGCCGTCGCCGGCGCGATGGCCGCCGTCGCCTGCGCCTACGGCCGGGCCACCGGGACCATGCCGACGAGCTTCCCGATCAACCACGAGGCGCCGCTCGCCTTCGACCCGCTCCCCACCGTCCCGCCGATCCCGCAGTCGCCCACCGACGGCCTCAGCCGCACCTTCTAGGAGCAGACGCCTTGCCTCAGCACACCTTCATCCTCAACGGCAAGCAGGTCACCGTCGACGTCGAGGACGACGTCCGGCTCCTCTGGGTCCTGCGCGACATCCTCGGCGTCACCGGTCCCAAGTACGGCTGCGGGCTCGGCGTCTGCCAGGCCTGCACCAGCCACATCAACGGCAAGGCCTTCAACCCCTGCTGCGTCCCGGTCGGCGAGGTCAAGGCCGGGGACGAGGTCACCACCATCGAGGGGCTGCCCGCCACCGTGGGCAAGGAGCTGCACCCGATGCAGGAGGCCTGGCTGCAGCTCGACGTCCCGCAGTGCGGCTACTGCCAGCCCGGCCAGATCATGACCGCTGTCGCCAAGGTCCTCCAGGCCCGCGCGGACGGACGGCAGTTGACCGACGCCGACCTCGACGAGATCCGCAACATCTGCCGCTGCGGTACCTACCACCGCATCCGCGAGGCCATCATGGCGGCGCAGAAGCAGTTCTGACGGTCCGCCACTCGTATGAGTGTGGGGGCGATGGGCTTGCCACCTGCCAACGTGGCGGAACCGGCGCGCACTTGAGCTGCATTTCCGGACCGGTGCGTGCGGCGCGCCGTATCGACGTCTCGGTTCGAGCCCATGCGGGCTCGGCCTAGGCCTGCTCACCAAGGGCCCGGCGCCGCGCCTTCTCGGCGCCGGGCTGCTGCCCAGTGGCCCGCTCAGCCGCGCAGCGCGGAGGCGAAGATGCCCGGGAGGGCGGTCGCTCGCGGTCGGGCCGCGAACGCGGTGAGCCGCCGGGCCGTGGTCGCCGCGGTGCGGTTGGAGACGAACCAGAGCGGCTTGGGGGACAGCGCGAGTTCGCCGTTCAGGACCGAGCGCGGGGCCGGGCGGAACGGGCCGCGTACGACGGTGCGTTCGGGGGAGTCGAGCAGGACCGCGTTGTGGACGACGCCGATGCCGCTCTGGACGTCCTGGAGCGTGTGGCCGGGGAAGGCGCCCCAGGTGGCGGTGGGGGTGAGGTAGCCGAGGGCGGTCCAGGCGTTGACGGCGACGGTGCCGTAGCGCAGTTCGGCGACGGCGGCGTCGAAGGCCGGGCCGAGCTCGCGCAGGGTGCGCGGGTCGCAGACGACGTTGGCGCCGAGGGTGCCGAGAAGCTCATCGTTGGCCGTCTTCACCGCCGCGTCGAGGAACTGCCGTGGCGCGCCTGGCAGTTCGAGGATGCCGAGGACGGGGGAGAAGTACTCGGTGGTCAGCGCCGACGCGTTGTCGCCGGGGCGCAGCCCGGGCAGCAGGACCCGTCCGTGGGCGAGGCGTTCCGCGCCCGGGTGGGTCTCGACGGCTCCCTCCACCCGCGAGTCGCTGCCGGGGTAGTAGGCGGGCCGGGCGGGTGCGGCGGCCAGGGCCTGGCGCAGCAGCTGCAGGAAGCGGTCCTTGAGCGGCCAGTCCTGACTGACCATCACGATCTGTCCGGCGACGCAGTTGTAGCCGCCGTTGTGCAGCCGCTGCGTTGCAATGTGTTCGGCCTGGAAGCGCAGGTCGGCCTCGGACCAGTCCCCGGGGACGACGATGACCGGCGACACGCCGCCCAGTTCACTGGTGACCGGCTTGTCCAGCAGCGGCGTTCCGGCGGCCTTGCGCTCGGCCGCCTCGGGGCCGGTGCCGAAGACGATGGCGTCGTGCGTGGCGGCGCTGCCCGTCATGTGCACGTGGGCGACCCGCGGGTGGTGCACGAGGTAGCCGCCGACGTCCGCGCCGCCGGTGACGATGCGCACCGCGCCGAGGCGGATGAACGGTGCCAGTACCGTCCGGAAGACCTCCAGCATCGGGTCGGTGATCGGGTTCAGCTTCAGGAGGACGACGCGGTTGTGCGCGTACAGCTCGTAGAGCACGTCCAGGACAGGGATGGAGGTGATGTTGCCCGCGCCCAGCACCACACTGATCCCGCCCGTCGCCGTGGGCGTGCGCTGCGCCAGGCCGGCGCGCTCGCGCACCTCCTGGGCGCTGGTGCCGGGCCGCATCCACACCTCGGCGGTGAAGCCGCTGAGCAACAGCTTGTCGTAGACGCTGTGCGGCAGGACCTGCACGGCGACCCGGCCGCCCGGGGCCCGGCCGAGGGTGTAGTCGTCGACGGGACTGCGGCCCGACTCCAGCGCCCGCACCGTCGCGGCCAGCGCCGTCGTACCGGTCAGGACGGCGTACGGTCCGGACGTCCACTCCTCGCCCAACAGTACGCTGTCGGCGGGTAGTTGCTTGAAACGGGCGGCGGCGTCGACCCACGCCTGAGCCTGGGCGGCCGTCGCGGCGTGCACCTGCTCCAGCAGCTCCCGGCGCCGGGCCAGACCGCAGGCCGCCCAGGCGGCCTCGCCCTCGGCCAGCTCGGCCAGAAGCTGGTCGATCCGGTCCGCCTGGGCGGTCCCCGGCTGCATGGATGTGGTCATCGGGTGGCTCCCTTGATCAGGTCGGCCGCCTTCTCGGCGGCCATGAGAGTGGGGGCGTTGGTGTTGCCCCGTGGCACGGTCGGGAACACGGAGGCGTCCACCACGCGCAGGCCCGCGACGCCCAGGACGCGCAGCTCGGGGTCGACCACCGTGCCGATCGCGCAGCTGGAGGTGGGGTGGAACAGGGTCATGCCGGTGCGGCGCGCCCAGGCGAGGATATCCGCCTCCGAGTCCGAGGCGGGCACGCTGAACCCGGATGTGGCGAAGTCCGCCAAGGGCTTTGCCGCCACGATCTCCAGAGCGGTCCGGACGCCCGACACCATGGCGGCGCGGTCCTCGTCCGTGGTCAGGTAGTTGTGGCGGATGCGGGGCGCGGCGTCCGGTCGCGCAGAGCGCAGCGTCACTTCACCGCGGCTCGTCGGCGCCAGCACGCACGGCGCGAGCCCGAAGCCGTGCTCGGTCACCGCCCCCAGTCCCTCCTCATGGAAGAGGGCCGGCGCGAAGTGGAACTGCACGTCCGGTGCGGCCAGTTCGGGGCGGGTGCACACGAAGCCGCCCGCTTCGCCGATGTTGGAGGTGAGCGGACCGCGGCCCTCGCGCGCCAACAGCTCGGCGTTGGCCGGGCTCGCCGCCGTGTACAGCGACTCGGCGTCGGTCCGGTAGTTCAGCAACGCCATGAAGTGGTCCTGCAGCCCCTGACCCACCGGCAGATCGGCGATGACCTCGATCCCGAAGGCCGAGAGCGCCTCGGCCGGCCCGAGACCCGAGAGCATGAGCAGCTTGGGCGACTCGTACGCACCGGCGGAGACGACCACCTCCCGTTCCGCACGCAGCAGTTCGGCCGAGGCTGATCCGGCCGACCGCACCTCCACGCCGGTCGCCCGGCCCGCGTCCAGGACGACGCGCAGCGCCTGTGTGTGCGGGAACACGGTGAGGTTGGGCCGGTCGAGCGCCGGGTGCAGCCAGGCCACCGCGGCGCTGTGCCGCATCCCGTTCCGCTGGGTCAACTGATAGTGGCCGAAGCCGAGTTGACGGTCCCCGTTGAAGTCCTCGGCGCGCTCGTGGCCCGCGCGCACCGCTGCCTCCACGAAGGCGGCTGCCAGCGGGTGCCGGGAGCGGCCCTCACTCACGCGCAGGGGACCTCCGGCGCCGTGGAACGCATCCGCACCGCGCTCGTTGTCCTCGCAGCGCCGGAAGTACGGCAGCACCTCTTCGTACGACCAGCCGGCCGCGCCCGCAGCCGCCCACCCGTCGTAGTCGGCTCGGTTGCCGCGGATGTAGATCATCGCGTTGATCGAGCTGCAGCCGCCGAAGACCCGGCCCCGGGGGAGGTAGGCCCGCCGGCCGTCGAGCCCGGGCTCGGGCTCGGTGTCCAGATCCCAGTCGAGGTCGCTCTTGAACAGCTGGCTGAAGGCGGCAGGCACGTGGACCTCCTGCGCCGTGTCCGGGCCGCCGGCCTCCACCAGCGCCACCCGCACGTCCGGATCCTCGCTCAGCCGGGCCGCGAGCACACAGCCCGCCGATCCGGCTCCGACGACGACGTAGTCGTAGCTCATGCCCTCATCCACGTGATCTCCTCGACCGACCGGTAGAGAGCGCGGAGACTGTGCCTCCGCACCAAGCGAGTGGCGGCTCCACTGCGCGCTGACCGCGATCGTCCTAGCAAGGGCAGGGATTTGACCATAGGCGGTCGGTGAAGATGTCGTCGACATGCTTGTGCGGCTGCACAAGCATGGGGCAGCCTGCCGCCATGCAGCCGCACCTCGCCTCCGAGCCGCACGTCGCCGGGCTCGTCGCCCGCCTCCTCGGGGCGGTGGACCCATTGGCCGACGAGCTGACCGAGGGCATCTTCCTGGGCGAACTGGCCTACGCCCACAACCCCCGGCTCACCCACAACCAGCTGCGCGGCGCCGTCTACGACAATCTGCGCACGCTGCTCTCCGCCTTGCAAGGGCGCCCGATGAGCCTGGACGCCGCCCGCGCGGCCGGCCGTCTCAAGGCCGAACAGGGGATCCCCCTCGCGGCCCTCCTGCACGCCTACCGGCTGGCCGGCCGCTTCATCTGGGAGCGCCTGCTGGCCGCCGCCGAGGAGGAGGGATGCGCCACCGAACTCCTGCCGGTCGCCTCCGACGTCTGGCTGATCATCGACGAGTTCTCCAGCGCCGCCGCGGACGCCTACCGGGCCGCTGTCGAGGAGCAGGCCCGGCACGACGCCGAAATGCGCGGAATCCTGCTGACCGGGCTCCTGGACGGCAGCGTCGCCAGCAGCGTCCGCGCTGCGGAGGTCCTGCGCACCCTGCGCCTGGACGGCCCTGGTGTCCTGCTCGTCGTCCATGCCCTGACCAGCACGCCGCTCCTTGCCGAGAACCGCCTGCGCGCCTCGGGAGTTGCCGGGGTGTGGGTGCAGCAGATCGGGGCCCGCGTCGGCGTGCTCGCCGCCGTCGACGAACAGGCGGCCACGGCGCTCGTCGAGCACCTGGACGCAGCGGCCGACTGCCGCATCGGGGTGAGCCGGCCCTTCGCCACCCCCACCGACGCCCCGGGCGCCTGGCGACAGGCCCAGCAGGCCGCACGATGCCTCCCGCGAGGGGTCAACGGCTGCCATGTCTACGGCGGTTCACCCATCACCCTGCTCGCCGCGGCCTCCCCGGAGGTCGCCGCCGAGGTTGCCGCCACCGTCCTCGGCGGCCTGCGCGCCCTGCCCGAACCGGAGCAGCAGGTGCTGCTCGACACCCTCGACGCCTGGTTCGCCGTCGGCGGCTCGACCACCCGCGCAGCCGAGCACCTGCACTGCCACCGCAACACCGTCCTGTACCGCATCAACCGCATCCAGGAACTCACCGGCCGCGGGGTCGCCGACGCGGTTTCGACGGCCGAGCTGTACGTCGCCCTGCGTGCCCTGAGCATCAGCGGTGCGTGATCGTCTCCGGTGCGGCTGCTGAGCCCGGACGGTCGATCGCCGACAGCTTTTCTGTCCTTGACAAATAATTTTGTCGGACCGATCCTGGAGTGGTGCTGGACGTCGCTGTGATCGAAGAACCCGCCGCGGCCGAGGCTTCTCTGGACCCGATACGGTCCCGGATCCTGGCCGCCCTGGCCGAGCCCGGCTCGGCCGCCATGCTGGCCGCCCGCCTGGGGCTGCCCCGGCAGAAGGTCAACTACCACCTGAAGGAACTGGAGCGTCACGGCCTGGTCGAGCTGGCCGAGGAACGGCGCAAGGGCAACGTCACCGAGCGGATCTACCGCGCCACGGCCGCCTCCTACGTGATCTCCCCGAGCGCGCTGTCCGCCGTCAGCCCGGACCCTTCCCGGTCCCCGGACCAGCTCTCCGCCCGCTGGCTGCTGGCGCTGGGGGCCCGGCTGGTGCAAGAGGTCGGCGCTCTGCTGACCGGTGCCTCCCGGGCTCGCAAGCGGGTCGCCACCTTCGGCATCGACGCGGAGGTGCGGTTCGCCTCCGCGGCCGACCGCATGGCCTTCGCCGACGAGCTGGCCCAGGCCGTGACGACCCTCGTCGGCCGCTACCACGACGAGTTCGCCCCCGCGGGCCGGAGCCACCGGGTGATCGTCGGACTCCACCAGATCCCCACCGCGCAGCCCAGAGCTTCGGGGAGCCAGGCCGAACCGCAGCAGAAGACCGGGGGGACACCAGAGCACGCCTCCGAAGCAGGACAGGAGAACCAGCGATGACGCACCCCTTCGAGCTCGACCAGGAGACGATCCTGCCGGCGAGCCCCGAGCAGGTCTGGGACGCGATCGCCACCGGACCGGGAATCGACTCCTGGTTCATGGGCCGCAACGAGGTGGCGCCGCGCGAGGGCGGGACCGTTGCCATGGACATCGGAGGCAACCGCGAGGAGGCGGTGGTCACCGCCTACGAACCCGGCAAGCGCTTCGCCACCCGCACGGCCACTGCCGAGGACGGCCGGTTCATGGCCTTCGAGTACCTGATCGAGGGGCGCGAGGGCGGCAGCACGGTACTCCGGGTCGTCCATAGCGGGGTGCTCGGTGACGACTGGCAGGACGAGTACGACGCGCTGCGCCGCGGCTGGCCCTTCCACCTCCACACGCTCCGCGAATACCTCGCACACTTCCCGGGCCGTGCCGGCGTTCCCGTCTTCGCCATGGTGCCGTCGGGTGAGCAGCCTGCGCAGGAGGTCCGGGCGGCCCTCACCCGCGGTCTGTCGCTGCCGAGCCCGGTCGCGACGGGCGCGCGGGCGCAGGCCGAGCCGGCCGGCCTGCCGCCGCTGGACGGCGAAGTGACCTGGTCGGATGACGAGCGCATCGAGGTCCGCACCGCCGACGGGATCTACACCTTCCACCACTTCCCCGGCGTGGTGCTGATGTTCCACCACCTTTTCGGCCCGGACACGGACGGCGCCGAAGCCGCGTGGCAGCGGTGGCTCACCGGCCTCCTCGCCTGAATGCCGCGCCAGGACAGCCGTATCGGCCACTTTCCGTCAACGCACATCCGAGACACCGAGGAAACTCCCATGCGCACTCTGATCAGCACGGCCTTCATCTCGCTCGACGGCGTCGTGGAGGCCCCCGGCGGCGAGCCCGGTTACCGGAACTCCGGGTGGACCTTCAAGGACGTCGAGTTCCTCCC
>NZ_JBSFVU010000030.1:0-85616 GCF_053592475.1 Streptomyces sp. NPDC002671 | reverse complement strand
CCTCACGGAACTCCGGATCGAACTTCCGTCGCTTCTCCGCCATGACTCCCAACTTCCCCTGCAGTCACGGTCTTCACGCTACGAGGGGAGGGACATTTTGCTCCGGCCCGCTCGGTCATGCTCAGCTGCGAATCTGCATGCCGGTGTCACTCGGTGATGGGCTGTCACCCGATGGGATGGCTGCCCGAGAGCGGTGTTCCCCACGCGGGGCCGGTTGTCGTACGGTCTCAACTGCGTGTTCCGCAGGTGGGGGAGCGGGGCGGGCCGGTTCGGGGAGAGGGGACGGCAACAGGGTGGGCGCGGATGAGGAGTGGAGCGAGCACGCGGCATGCCGTGCGGCCGATCCGGACGAACTGTTCGTCGAAGGAGCCGCGCAGCACGGGGCGAAGGCGATGTGCACGGGCTGCGTGGTGCGGACCGAGTGCCTTGCCTACGCCCTCGACAACCGGATCGAGCACGGGATCTGGGGCGGGATGACCGAGCGGGAACGGCGGGCTCTGCTGCGGCGCCGGCCGACGGTGAGCTCCTGGCGCAGGCTGCTGGAGGCGGCGCGTGCGGAGCATGACCGGCCGGCTCGCCCGGGCGACGACGGACTCTCGGCCACAACGGGCTGAGTCTGCGGGCCGCTGTCGGCGGCCGGTCTTTCTGCGCAGCGAGTAGGGCTGTGAGCTGGGATTGTGCAGATGGACTGGTTGGCTGACCGTTCTTGATCACCCAACGAAGGCCGCGTCCCGTATCGGATCGGCGCGCTGCAGGGTGCTAATACGGCACGTTCCACAACGCGGTCGTGTGGGCATCTCGGCGCCCGCCCCGCCAGGCGGAGCAGCGTGGGCGCAGTCGGCCCCAACTCGCCACCGTGGTCTCATGATTGACCGATGGTGCCGGTTGCGGGCCTGGTGGACCCTGGGCTCGCGGTCGTGGCAGATCCTGGTGTGCTGAGCCACCGGGCTCGGGGCGGCCATCGCCCTGCCGCTTGCCGTGCCGCTGTTCCCGGAGGGAGGGTGGCGCCTAGCGGCCCCTGTGTGCACCGCCGTCTGGCGCGCGCGACGCACGTCAGACGCGCAGCTGTACGTGACAGCCCGCTGTGGGGCTGTCGTCCGTCACTGCGGGTCTTGCTGCGCATCCGGGAAGGCGGCGATTCCGGCCTTCAGCGTCCGCCATGCCGCCCGCTGCCGCTGTTGGGTCTCGCCTTGGTCGACCATGATCCTCAGGTTCGCGATCTGCTGATCGATGCGCCAGGCACGATACGGCTCCCGTGGCCTGAGCTCGTCTAGCCTGCGAGCCGCCGCTGCGATGCGTGCCGGGGTGGGCATGGGCGCCCACGACGAGACCGGTGGCGATGCTGTGTTCGGATTGAGCAGCACCTCGCAGGTCTCCATGATTATGACTTCGCCCCAGTGTTCTGCCGTGATGGGCTGATCGCTGAGGTACCAGGCCGCCGGGTCGCCGCCGGCGGCTTCCACCGCCGCCCGGTTGCTGCACAGTTCGCGCCACAGCGGCCAGTAGAACACCGATGGCGCCGGGGCGACGCAGATCCTGACGACGGTCCGGCCCGCGTCCTGAAGTCCGGTGGCCTCCGGGGGGCCGTCGGTCAGCCACGCCTGTCCAGACCGGCTGTCCATGTGGTCTGCCGCATGGGATGTGGTGTCGATGAAGCCAGACGTGCGGATCTCGTCCCAGCATGCGGGGCTCGTGTAGTGGAAGAGGGCGCTTGAAATCGTCGCCGCGTCAGTGTGTGCCACCCGTCCACGATCCCATGCACAGCACCTGCCGCACTGTTGATGCCGATCCGGTGACAGCGAAGATCCCGACGGGCGGGGACGTGCTGACGTGCAATCCCGAGCGCCACCGGCCCCTCCTGTACGGCTGGGAACTGTCCTTGCCGCGAGCGCGCTGCGCGGCACCGACCCACGCCTGGTCTCGGTGTTGGCCGGTGAACTCGCCATGGGGGACGAGCCTCCGGCGTGGCGCAGGTCGGCGCCGCGGGAGTCGGGCTCGGAGCTCCAATCGCACGCCGCTCACTTTGCCAGGCGGGCGATCGTCTCCCTCCGCATGGCCCCGCCCTCTATCGCTGGCAGCGGTAGTGGGCGGAAGGAACGCTTCACCCTTGGCGGCTGGACCATCGATCTGCGCTCCGGACAGCACCGCCGCGCCCACGCCAAGACAGCCGCAGGCGTAGCCGTCGACCAGCGGGCCCCAGCTCGCCGCCTGCCTCACCGCCGCCCGCAGTGCCATCAAGAACAACTGGACCACGGTCTGCAGTCCCAGCGACCTTTGAAACAAGGCCGGTTACCGGGGAAGTTCGGCGGCGTGATGGATGGTGACCCCTGGCACCGGCTGGGGACGTTCACGAGTACCCGCACTGCGGACTCACGCACCCCCAGGCAGGTCGGAGAGGGTAAAGGAGTACCGGCGGAGCATGTTGATGCCGGGTCAGTCTGATCCACGGTCGGCGATGGTGACCACTGCGAGAACCCCGTCGACGCCGATGTCGTCGTTGTCCCCCTCGGCGAGCAGTACGGCATCCAGGCGGTCGAGTCGGACGGACTGCCGGCCAAGGGAGGCCGCCCCTTGAAGAACCACTGCCAGCACGCACGTTCCGGCTTCCGGCCGCACCGTGACGCGGTCGCGCACGATCCGGACCCGCGCAGTCGCCTCGGCGCGCCGCACCATGACGTTGAAGTCGACGATCGGAGCGCCGAGCAGCTCGCACAGAGTGCCGGAGTCACCGGAGAAGGCGAATGGCTCGTACGGGGTGGCCATCACGTGCGGGGCGCCGTCGACCGTCAAGGCCATGCCGGGACCGTCGACGATGGTGATGATCCTGTCTACGCCCTCGAAGACGGAGAACGGTCCGCTCTGCGCGACATCGGCAAGGCTGACACGCCAGACGAAATCGCCGGTCCCCGCCCCCTCCGGGCGGGCGGCCACCTCGGAGGTGACACCTCCGCCGTTCTTCCACGGGGCGGGTGTTCTCTCCTGCGCCCGCAGAATCTGCAGAGCCATGCGCTTTCCTTCCGGATGGGACGGCCGCGGAGCCCGTTCCGCCGGCTCGGCGGCGGACAAGACGAAAGGACCCCGCAGGTCGGGCTGAGAACCTGGACCGTTAGGCCCGCGGCACCGCACTGTACGCGACGCTCCCCCAACGCCTCGCAGGAGCTCGCATGACCAGCATCGGCCGCTACCACCTGCCGCTCGCCATCGGCGGCCGGCCGGTGCAGCACGGCTGGTGGAACCGGGAGGAGACCGCGCGCGGCACATTCCGGCGCTGGGTCGGCGAGTACGGCAGCATGCCCGATGCACGCCTGACCCTCATCGACGAGGAGATCACCGGCGTGCTGGCCACCTGGCCGCAGTCGCGGTAGATAACAACTACCGCGAGATGAAGCGGGCCACCAAAAGAGACGGCGCCGGCCTGAGCCTCTACCGGGTCACCCGCGAACTGCAGCTACTCCTCGCGCTCTGGACCGACGCCTGCCTCACCTGTCACCGCGACATGCCAGAACCGATATCAACCTGACCAAGCACTACTAGGCACTGCCTCATGTGGGCTCTTGGAAATTGGTGGGGGTTTGAGCGCCGGACGGGGTTCCACTGTGGACCCTGACCGATAGATGCCGGCAGCTCTCGTAGATCATGTTGTTGTCGAAGCAAGATGATCACAACAGAAGAGCTACGGACGTGGCAAACGATACGACGCGGTTGTTGGGCCTTGACGGCCTGGCCGTGGTCGGGGTCGCCGACGACACCGACGGGCCGGTGGTGCACCTGGTCACCGCTGATGAGCGGGCACGCCACTGCCCAGACTGCGGCGCCCGGGCGCGGCGGTCGAAGGGCCGGCGGGTGACCCGGCCGCGTGACCTATCGGTCGGCGGCCGCCGACCACGGCTGGTGTGGGCCAAGCGCCGCTGGCGTTGTGACGAGCTGGCGTGCCAGCGTCGCTCGTTCACCGAGTCGGTCCCGCCAGTACCGCCACGTAAGCGGCTAGCCACACGATTACGGGCTGCGGCCGGGGCGGCGGTGGCCGATCAGGGCCGCACGGTCGTCCAGGCGGCCCGCGACTATGCGCTCTCCTGGCCGGTCGTTGCGGCGGCGTTCACCAGTCACGCCCGGGCGGTGCTGCCGGCCCAGCCCGAGCCGGTGCTGCCGGCCCAGCCCGAGCCGGTGCAGGCGCTCGGTATCGACGAGATCCGCCGAGGCCGGCCGAGATGGATCCCCGACGAGGCCACCGGGATCTGGCAGACCGCCGTGGACCGTTGGCACGTCGGCTTCGTCGACCTGTCCGGCAAGCAGGGCCTGCTCGGGCAGGTCGAAGGCCGCACCGCCCAGGCGGTCATCGCCTGGCTGGCCGACCGCGACCAAGCCTGGCGCGACGCGGTCCAGTACGTCGCGATCGACATGTGCACGATCTTCAAGTCGGCGATCCGCCGGGTCCTGCCGCAGGCCACCCTGGTCGTGGACCACTTCCACCTGGTGCAGCTGGCGAACCAGACCTCACCGAGGTCCGCCGCCGGGTCACCGTGACCCACCGCGGCCGCAAGGGCAACCGCGAGTGGGAACTGCGCAACCGGCTCACCCGCTCCCCCGCCCGGATGCGCGGCGAGCACGTCGACGCCCTCCTCGACGAGCTGTCCAACCTGCCCTGGGTGATCGGCGCGCCGATCACCGTCGCGTGGAACGCCAAGGAAGACCTCCTGGACCTGCTTGCCACCGCCCGGACCCGCCCGGACCGGAAACAGGTCCGCGATCTGCTGTACCGGTTCTACCGCCGATGCGCCGACGCCGACCTTCCCGAACTGCAGCGCCTAGCCACAACCGTCGAGACACGGTGGCCAGAGATCCTTGCGTTCCTGCACACCGGGATCACCAACGCCGGCTCCGAAGGCACCAACCGGGTCATCAAGACAATCGCCCGCGACGCCTACGGCTTCCGCAACCCCGGCAACCAGCGCTTACGCACCCGCTGCGCGGCCACCCGTCGAGCCCGTGGACACCTCGATGCCCGCTAATTTCGTTGAGCCCGCACCCTGCAATCGTGTTGGCTAGCGGCACCGAACTGTCAGTACCGCAGGTGTCCGCTTGGCTGTAGCAGGGAGTTAAACGTGCAGGACATTGTTGTCGACCCGGTTGCCCACAATCGGGCAGCCTGGGACAAGTATGTCCAAGAGGGCAACGAGTGGTCGAGGCCGGTGAGTGCTGAGGATGTCGAGCGCGCCCGCATGGGCGACTGGTCGATTGTTCTCATCGGGCGTGAGCCAGTCGACCGCTCCTGGCTGCCGACGGACCTGACCGGCAAGGACGTGTTGTGCCTGGCCTCCGGCGGTGGCCAGCAGGGTCCGATCCTCGCCGCCGCAGGGGCGCGGGTCACCGTATTCGACAACTCACCCCGCCAGCTCGGCCAGGACCAGATGGTGGCGGCGCGCGACGGACTCGAGCTGCGCACCGTCCTAGGCGACATGCGCGACCTCAGCGCCTTCGGCGACGCAACATTCGACGTCGTATTCCATCCGGTCTCCAACCTATTCGTACCAGACTTGGCAGCGGTGTGGCGTGAGTGCTTCCGCGCCCTGCGACCGGGCGGAACTCTGCTCGTGGGCTTCCTCAACCCTGATGTGTACTTGTTCGACCACGAGGCGCTCGACGAGCGCGGCGAGCTGATCGTCGTGCACAAGCTGCCCTACAGCGATGTCACGCAGTACTCCGCCGAGGAACGCGCCACGAAGTTCGGCGCGGATGCCGCTCTTGAATACAGCCACACCCTCACCGACCAGATCGGCGGGCAACTTGCCGCGGGGTTCGTCCTCACCGGCTTCGCGGAAGCGCCGCACCAATCCAACGCATCCGCTCAATACATGTCGAACTATTTTGCGACGCTGGCGGTCAAGCCGGGCTGACCCAGCCGTGGGGCCGGCCGAGACGGCCGTGTCTCCGAATGGCCAAGTGGAGCGCTGTGCCAGCCCGACCCCCCACCACTGACCTTGTTGGCGTGATGTCGCGGGGGCTGACAAGCCGTGGTTGTCGCAGTAGGCCGGTCACATGAGGTATCCACAAGGGGGCGGGCTGACCGCGGAGCGACGGGCCTTTCGCGAGCACATCCGGATGCAGGCGGCCGAGTCATTCGCCCTGGGAAACCGTCTCCACCGGAGGCTTCGTGTGCTTGTTTACCCGTCCGGGCTGGACCTGTCCAGCTCTGCTTTGCGCTTCCTCACCGTTCGCCTGGGGGAGCATCGCCGCGTGCTCGGCACCGCTGGCGGCGCCTGAGCGCCGGCCGGCAGGCCCTGCTCACCCTCTCCCACCTTCGCAACGGCCACCCCTACGCCCAGCTAGCGGCCGGGTTCGGTATCGGCACCACCACCGCCTACCGCTACATCACCGAAGCCGTCGAGCTCCTGGCCTCACTCGCCCCGAGCCTGGCCGAGGCGGCCCGGGCAGCCTCGACGAAGGCGTACGTCCTACTGGACGGCATCCTTCTGCCGGTCGACCGGATCGCCGCCGACCAGCCCTTCTATTCCGGCAAGCACAGGAAACACGGGATGAACGTGCAGGTCATCGCCGACCCTTCCGGACGTCTGCTGTGGGCTTCAACTACTGGGGCCGGTGGGAGACCCTGTCCACAGGCCAGCAGGCGGTCAACCGTTCCCACGCCAAGATCCGGGCCCTCGTCGAACAGGCCATCGCCACCCTCAAGTCCTGGCGGCTTCTGCGCAAACTGCGCTGCTCGACCACCCGCATCACGAGCCTCGTCCAGGCCATCCTCACCCTGCACGCCGCGCAGGTTGGAAAGGTTCAGTGAGGGTGCGGCGACTCCAACGGCACCTGCCCTCAACTTCCTTGTGGAGAACCGGGCTACCTTCCTCCGATGAGTTTTGGTCACGGGAGTGGTCCAACTTCCGAAACGACTGTGAGGAGTGATCCGAGTGGACCTGTACAGCATCATGTGCGTGAGTGATCGGATCAAGGCACTGGAGTGGTTCGAGGCGTTCTTCGGGCGCCCAGCGGACGAGATCATCGGCGAGGAATACCTGTGGCAGCTCGGTGAGAACGCATGGGTTGTCGTTGACGATCGGGACATGCGCGCTGAGCGAGTAGGCGGAGCCATGATCACGCTCGGCGTGAACGACCTCGACGACATCCTGGCCCGACTCGCCGCACACGGGATCGACCACGAACCGGTCGAGACCTACAGCAATGGCGTGCGCCACGTCGTCGTGCTGGACCCCGACGGGAACAGCCTGTCGCTCGCCGAGGCGCCCACTCGGTGAGTTTCTCCAACCTGTGCGGTGTGCTGCGCTGCGCCTGACCTGCTCAGTTTGAGGTTGGAAAACGCTCGCTGTTTGCGGTGCTCGAGCAGGAGCTGGCCAAGGGGCCGGTCGCGCACGGCCGGCCGGACCAGACCTGGATGCTGGCCCGGATCAAAACGCTGATCGGGCGCCGCTTCCACAAGAGCATGACCCTGCCGGCCACCGCGCACATGCTGCACCGGCACGGCTTCAGCCACCAGGTCCCGGCCCGCCGCGCGCTGGAATGCGACGAGGAAGAGTTCGACGGTTCTCGTTGCGCTTGAGTGTGGGTTGTCCGTTTCCGCGGCTTCCCGGTCGGCTGGGGGTGCGGTCTGCTGGGAAGCGTGAGTGGGCGCCAACCGTACCCGAGTGATCTGCCGGATGAGGCATGAGAGCTGATCCGGCCAGTCATCACGGCCTGGAAGGCGGGGCACCCCTCGGTCAACGGTGCGGGCCTCGGTGAACGCGCCGAAGGAGACGACCGGGCTGGTTACGGGCAAGAGGAGCCCGGGCCGCAAGAGGGGCATCGCCACCGACGTGCTCGGCCTGATCATCGCCGTGGTCGTGGTCACCGCGAGCGTGCACGACAACGCGTTCGGCATCGCCCTGCCGGACAAGGTCGCCGCCACCGCACCCACGGTGACCAAGGGCTGGGTGGATGCCGGGTTCAAGCAGGCCGTGGTCGAGCACGGCGCGCGCCTCGGCATCGACGTGGAGAACGTCCAACGTAAGCCCGGGGCAAGAGGGTTCACCCCGGAACCGAAAGGTGGGTGGTGGAGCAGACGTTCGGCACCCTCCTGCTCCACCGCAGACTCGTGCGGGGACTACGAGACGCGGCCGGCCGACGGGCTGCGCGCCAGGGATGTCTGTCGTGCCCTTGGCCTCGGCACCGAGCCACGGCACACCGAAGGCATGCGCGCCAAGCTGAAATGCCTGGTCAACCGCGGCATCCTCACCGAACCAGAACCCGAACCCGGCCTGTTCACCCTCACCCCGCCGGCACCGACCACCCCAGAGACCGACTCAAGCTGAAATCATACGAATTGGAGGCCGTGGAGGGGCGCGGCCTGCTGCTGGTGGAGGCCCTGGCCGCCGAGTGGGGCGGGGCTAGGATTGCGTCGTCGTTGAGCAATCGAGGCATGGGGGACTGATGACTGGTCAGTGGGAGAGACTCGGCAAAGCGGGCGGCATCGAGGCGTACGTGCACCGACCGGTGGGTGAGGTGCGGGGCGCCGTGGTGGTCTGCTCCGAGCTTTACGGAGTGAACGCCTACGTCCGCGACACCTGCGCGGAGTTGGCGGCGGCCGGGTACGTTGCGCTGGCGCCCGACTACTACTGGCGCAGCGCTCGCCGCACCGAGCTCGGCTACTCCGCCGAGGAGCGCGAGGACGGCTTGGTGCTGATGCGCGCGCTGGATCGGGACGAGTTGGTGGCTGACGCCTCTGCGGCGCTGGCGGCGGCGCGCACTGAAGCCGGGGAGCGGGGCGTGGCCTTCCTCGGCCTGAGTATGGGCGGGCACATCGCGGTGCGGGCGGCGACTGAGCTGAGCTTCGAGTTGGTCGCGGTGTTCTACCCGGGTTGGCTGCTGAACAGCGGCTTCCCGCTGGTCGGCCCGGTGCCTCCGTTGGAGACCAGCGAGCGGATCGCCGCGGGCAGCGCATTCCTGCTGGGCTTTCGCGGCGAGCTGGACCACATCATCCCGGCCGAGGAGTGGGAGCAGGCCGAGCAGCGACTCACCGAGGCCAAGGTGCCGCACGAGCTGGTGACCTACCCGGGCGCCCGGCACGGCTTCGCCTGTGCAGACCGCCCGGACGACTACGACCCGCAGGCCGGGGCGGACGCGTGGCGGAGGGTCTATGCCGCTTTGGAATCGCATCTGTAGGGCCGCTTCTGCCAGATCATCGGATCGTTGGTCTGTTGTGTCGTCGAGTGATGCCTAATGGGCGTGCATCGAGCCGCTGTTACCGGAGCGGGCGTCGAAGCGGGGCGGGTGGTGGCGGGTTCAGGGCTAGGTGATCCCGTACCAGCAGTCCGGTCCCGGCCCGTTCCAGCCGAACCTCAAGACGATCAAGTCCGATGTGTTTGATCGCCTGCGACGGCCAACTGAGTGGCGGGCGCGCTGGGGGCTCGAACTAAGGCGCGGGAACTTCCGGCACAGGCGCCGCGTTTCTCCCGCATGCTGGCTATGTGGGGCGCCGCGCTTCCGGCGCTGGCCTTTCTCCTGTTCGTCTGCGGCGCGGCCGAGTTGATGATGCGACGATTCAAGCGGCGCAGTGTCCTCCACCGAGGCCACGGTCCTGAGCACCGCCCCTTGACAGGATCCGCGTTCAACGAATTCGACCTGGTATTCAACGGCAACAAATCGATCGAGATCGAGCAGCAGCAACATGAGGCGAACCGCCGCGATGACCAGGACGACGGTGCCCCGCCGCACACGCGTATCGACCTGGCCGGTGGCACGGCCCGCATCGTCCTCCCGCCCGACCGCGAGGCCGTTCACCGGCCGCGCGGGGGTGCGCAGCAACCCTGAGGAGCCCCATGGCAAGCTCCTCTGACCGGCAACTGTGAGACCGAGGCGGCGTTCCCTTCAAAGGATCCGCACCCTTCTCGTGGTGGCGTGCCACGGCAGTGGCATGCTCCTCGCTATGCACGAAGATCGGCAGGGCAGGACAACGGCGGGGGTGTGGGGGCGTATCGCGTGCGCCTGGGCGGTCGCCTTCGCCACGCTTCATTTCTACTGGGCGCTGGGCGGCAACTGGGGTCTGAGTGTCTCGGCGGGGCCCCTGGCCGCGGAACGCCCGGCGTGGTTCGTGGCGGTGGGCTTGTGGGGTGTGGGGGTGCTGTGCCTTGTCGGCGGTGTGCTGGGATGGCTTCTCGCCCGGCCGCGGCCTCGTGGCCTGGCCGGACGGGTGGTCAAGGCTCTGGGCTGGTCTGTTTGCGCTGTACTGCTGGTGCGGTGCATCGCGGTTGAGATGCTGTTGTTGACCGACACAGCGGGCCAGGAGGCAGACGTAAGTCCGGAACAGCGGCTGTGGACGCTGGTGCTGTGGAATCCCTGGTTCCTGGTCGGCGGTCTCGTCTTCGGCCTGTCCGCTCGGGAGTTCGGAAGAGTGGACGGTTCGAGTGGCGGAACCGCCTGAATGGCGCCGGGGATCACGAGCAGACTATCCAAGATCATTGTGTGACGAACGACCTGAACACCCTACTGACCGCACTGTACGTGAAGATCGACGACGAGCTGGAGACATGCCGATGGATGGGCAGGCCACCGCAGCTGACCGACTCCGAACTGGTCACCCTCGCAGTCGCCCAGGCCCTGCTCGGCTTCCACTCTGAGACGCGCTGGCTGCGGTACGCGAACAGGCACCTGGCGTCGATGTTCCCGTATCTGCCACAGCAGCCTGGGTACAATAAGCGCCTCAGAGCCGCGTTGCCGCTGGTGAAGAAGCCGATACGGATGCTCACCGTCGACACGGACTTCGGGTTCGACACCCACTGGATCGTGGACTCCACGCCAGTGCTGTGCGGGATGTCGCGGCCGACGGTGAATGGGTCAGAGCTGGCCGGCTGGGCCGGATACGGGTACGGCGTCTCCCATTCCCGGGTCTTCTGGGGCCTGCGTCTGTACCTGGTGTGCACCCCGGTCGGCATGCCGATCCTGTCGGCACTGGCGAACCCGGAGCTGGACGAGCGCGAAGTGCTTCAGGCCATGCTCGACCTGGACCCCGATCTGGTGGCCGAGCGGTCGGCTCTGCTGCTGATCGCAGACAAGGGCTTTGCCTCCAAGGAGTTCGAGACCGATCTCGCCATGCGTGGCACCGAACTGCTGCGGCCCTCGTTCAAGCGGGAGAAGAAGCGCCGGGGTGACGGACCGGGGGCCCTCGGAGTGAGCGATCGTGCCCCTCTTCGTGGCCCCCGGGTAGGCGGGCGGATCAGCGCAGTCCGGCGAAGAGGTCGTTCTCGGGCACGGCCGCGCCGGTGGTGTCCCGGACACGTACGAAGGTCTCCACGCCCATCAACTCGGTGAACCTCTCCTGGCCCATCTTGAGGAAGAAGATGTTCTCGCCCTGGCTGGCGTGCGCGGCCAGCGCATCGAACTTCTGACCGCCGAACGCGGTGGTGTCCACCCAGGTGGTGATCTCCTCATCGGGGAGTCCGATCTCGGCCATCGCGGCGGCTTCAGCGGGATCCGGCTCCTGCCAGTCCCCACCGAACTCGCGCATGGCCTCCCCGAATCGCTGCATCATCGAGCGGGGCGCCGTCGTCCAGTACACCTTCGGTGTCAGCGCGGTCATCGCCAGCGCCGCCATCGTGATGCGGTTGGCCTGGATGTGGTCGGGGTGGCCGTAGAAGCCGTTCTCGTCGTAGGTCACGACCACATCGGGTTGGTAGCGCCGCAAGAGTTCCGCGAGTCGGGCAGCGCCCTCCTCCACGGAGGTCTGCCAGAAGGATCCGGGGGCGTCGTTGGTCGGCCAGCCCATCATCCCGGAGTCGGCGTAGTTCAGCATCTCCAGATTACTGACCTTCAGGACGTCACAGCTTGCCTTGAGTTCTTGACGCCGCATCAAGGCGACGGCCGCCGGATCGTGACCGGGATCGCCCGGCTTGACACCCCCTGGTCCGTCGCCGCAACCGCCGTCTGTGCACGTCACGAGGACCGTGCGGATGCCCTCCGCCGCGTACCGCGCGAGGACACCTCCCGTTCCAGTGGCCTCATCGTCGGGGTGGGCGTGAACCGCCATGAGTGTCAAGGGCCGGTCATTCATGAAACAGTCCTCCTGTGTGAAAAGGCCTCGGTCCGGGTCCGCGGCGGGCGTACCGCGGACCCGGGGGCCCGGGTCGCGTCGGGGCGGACGACCTTTTGGTCTTCCTGTTCCCCGTCGCGCGGCGCCGGTCCCTCGGTCAGTGCAACAGCGCGAGCCAGACTGGCTGTTCCCGCCGCGCATGGGAACACCCCTGGGCCTTGGCGCTCGTTCCGGTGCACTTCGCTTCTCGTATCCGAGGTGACCAGCGCAGCGATCCCGCCCACCTGTGAACCCATCTGATTCGATGGCTTCCGCCGCGGTCGGCCGTGGCGTGCCTGCCCGGGCTACGGGCACCGGCCGACGCTTCTATGCGAGAGCCACCGGCGACTCCGACGCCCTCGCGGCGTACGCGTCGAGGGCCTGCCGCAGACAGGCGGTGGTGAAGCCGGGAAGCGGCTTCCTGTTACCCGCATAGCGAGCCCTGATCTTCCCGCCGTTGGACCGTTCCACGCCGACCTTACGAAGCAGTGCGCACAGATCGGGGCCGATGGTGTTCTGGTTCCATCCGAGCGCCACGGCAAGATCACGCGAAGTCATCTCCTGCTGTGCGCTCTTCGAAACGACCAAGTAGGCCTGGAACAGCAGCGCCGGGGTGCCTTCGGGCACCAGCCCGCCGGCCAACACCCGGGGCCCGGTCCCCACGCCTTGTGCGGCAACATGAGGTTGTGTGTCCGGTCCTTCCGCGCACGCACCCTCATCAGCGCCGGAAGGCACGCTCGCCACAAGCCCGTTCGGCGGCGGATCGTCCTCGATACCGCTCAGCAGACGTCCCAGCTCGGCCCACGTGACACCTGCCGACACCGCTGCCCCGACCAACTCCCTGATGCGCCGGCTCTCCCCTTGTGCCTGGCCCCATAGATCAACGTGCCTTCCACCAAGGCGTTGTGCTCCTGGATAACGAAGATCAGGGACAAACCGGATGCGGTCCGGCGGGGGGTCTCGGTCTCTCAGAACTGCTCATTTCTGCGAGTGCGAAGCGTGATACCCCTCCCCAAGGTTCATCGCGACGCGGCCCCCGGCGTAAACAGCTGTTCTGGGCGGCGCGGCGGTCCGGTCTCGGCCACGCGTCTGTGATCAGGTTTTGGTCGGGGTGTGTGGCTGCGGCAGGGCGCCCTCACGTTCCAGGCTGGCGAGCCACTGGGTGACGACGGCATTGATGAAGGTGTCGGTGACCTGGCCGCGGTCGAGGAAGAGCCGGGCGAGGACGGGCCCGTAGAGCATCGTGTATTCGTCGTCGTCGATCTGGACGCCGGAGGGTTCCAGCAGTTTGTTCAGGGCCGCGTGCCGGTCCTCGCCGATGCGGACAAGGGCCTGGGCGCTGTCGGGGTCGTGATCTGCCTGGGCGGTGACGGCGAGGACGGCGGTACGGATGGCGGGGTCGCTGATGCCGTTGCGCAGGCTTTTCAGCCAGGCGGTGGCCACAGCGCGCACGTCGCTGCCCGGTTCGGGGTAATCGCCGAAGTCGGGCCCTTCGAGGATGAGGTCGAAGAGCAGGGCGGCACGGTTGGGCCAGTGCCGGTAGAGGGTCTGGCGGGTGACGTCGGCCCGCTCGGCCAGCAGGGCATAGGTCAGTCCGGTCGGCCCGACCTCGGGCAGCAGCTCACGCGCGACGGTCAGGATGCGGGCGCGGGTGCGCTGGACGCGCGGGTTGCTCAACGTCGGTTGCCGGCGATGGACGGGCGTGGAGGACATGAAGCCATTCTATCCAAGAATCATACGTCATGTGTGATGAGCGCCACAGTTGCTGGGCTTCATCAATCACACGTGCTGTGTGATACACCGGAAGGGCAATCACACGCACTGAGTGATTCAGGGTGTGTACGTTTCCTTTCTTCCGGGAGTTCCTGATGTCCACTGCGATCACTTTCTCCGAGTACGGTGCGCCCGGCGTGCTGAGGCTCTCGGAGGTCCCGACGCCGGAGCCTGGTGCGGGCCAGGTCCGCGTCCGCGTGCGGGCGAGTGCTGTGAACCCGATCGACGTGCGGATTCGTGCGGGGATGATGCAGGGCGTCTTCCCCGTCGAGTTCCCGATGGTCCCGGGCTGGGACGTCGCCGGTGTGGTCGACAAGGTCGGCGAGGGTACGAGCTTCGCGGTCGGCGACGAGGTCCTCGGCGTCGCCTCGGTCGGCGGCTACAGCGAGTACGCGCTGCTGGGCCGGCCGTTCGCCAAGCCCAAGGAGCTGTCGTTCGAGACCGCGGCCGCGATGATCACGGTCGGTGAGGCTGCCTACCGGGCGATCAAGCACCTCGGCGTGCAGCCGGGGCAGACGCTGCTGATCCACGGTGCGGGCGGAAGTGTCGGCACCATCGCGGTGCAGCTGGCCGCCGCGCGCGGTATCGCCGTGGTCGGCACCGTCGCCGAGCAGGACATCGAGCGCGTCAGCGGCCTCGGCGCCACCACCGTCCGCTACGGCGAGGGCTGGGTGGAGCGCGTGAAGGCCGCGGCTCCGGGCGGGATGGACTTCGTGTTCGACGCCTCAGGTGCGGGCGTGCTCGCCGAGTCCGTCGCCCTGGTCGGCGACGCCGGGCGGGTCATCACCATCGCGGACCCGTCCTTCGCCCAGCACGGGGTGCTCTTTACCGGAATGGACCCGGCCGACCGGTTTCCGGAGGCCCTTCCGCAACTGGCCGACTTGATCGCCGCCGGCAAGCTCGACGTCCCGGTGTGGCGGGCCTACCCCCTGGCGGAGGCCGCGCAGGCCCACGCCGACATCGAAGCACGCCGCAACGAGGGCAAGGTCGTCCTCCTTCCCTGATTCCGAAGCCGCCGCCTCGCCGTACCCCCCGTGCGGGCGGGCGAGGCGGCCCCGGGCCGCAGCCGGGACATTCCCACCCCACTGGCGACCGCATACCTCTACGCCCTATCCCTCCATCCGATCCTGGGCGACAGGATCCCGACCAAGGCCGAAGCCCAGGGCAACCTGAAGCCGCTCTACGACGTGGTGGACTAAGGACTGGGGTCAGAATGAGGTGCTTGCCGTTTGGGAATGACGGGATGTCAGTTCTCGTTGCCAGGCAGGGGGTGAGTGCGACCGATACGCGTAGTGGGGCAAGCCGAGGCTGGTCGAAGACGGGCCCAGGAAACGGTCCAGGTGCTACGGCGCGGGCGGTTTGCTTGGCGGCTCCCAGCCGTGGGTGAGGATGTCGAAGATTGCCTCGACGGCGGCCCGGCGGTCCTGCCGGCCGCGAGCAAGCACCGGGATCTCGAGTACAAATCGAGCAAGAGCCACACATGCGAGGTTGTCGTGCTCCACGCCGAACTCGTCGGCGATGACTGCGCTGAGGCTGTCGGTGTAGCGGGTCCACATGCGTTCGGCGTAGGCGCGCAGCACCGGCGTTGAGTTCACCAGGTTGGTGAACTCGGCCGCCTGAGGATGTGCCTCGATCGACGGCCAGGTGTCCAGGACGTGCTGTCGGAGGGCATCGAGGATGCTCTGATCGGAGGGTCGCTGCCGCACCGCGGCGATCAGCTGTGACTCTCGGTCTTCGTCCTGGTCGAATACCAGTGCTTCCTTGCCGCTGAAGTGCTTGAACACCGTAGCGGTCGACACGTCGGCGGCGTCGGCGATGTCACGGATGCTCACCTGATCGTAGCCGCGCTCCAGGAAGAGTTGCAGTGCGGCGTCGGCGATCGCCTGCCGGGTGGCCGCCTTCTTGCGGTCGCGGCGGCTGGTAGAGGGCACGGTCATGACTGCAGCGTACTAGATAGTCGAATCAGTCGCTAAGTAGAGTCGTTGCACTTTTCTACTCGCTCTGATTCTATGGATATGCGCGAGCACCTGAGCGGCACATCCTCGTCGGCCTGGTCATCGTCTGCGCCGCGCCGACCTGTTCACGTGAGAGGCCCTCTGCGGGGCACATCCGGTGCCGGTGCCGAGGTCGACAACGCCCGGCCTGCTCGCCCCTCTTCGCCGACTGAAAGGGACAACCATGAACTCCCCAGAACCCGCCCGGGCACGCATCAGCATCATCGGTGCCGGCCCCGGCGGACTGACCTGCGCCCGCATCCTCCAGCAGCGCGGCATAGCGGTCACCGTCTACGACCGCGACCGGGGCCCCGACGCGCGCAACCAGGGCGGCACCCTCGACCTGCACGCCGACAACGGTCAGCTCGCCCTGCGCGAAGCCGGTCTGCTCGACGAGTTCTTCAAGCTCGCCCGCCCCGAAGGGCAGGAAATGCGGCAGATGGACCCGACCGGCACGATCAAGTCCCATGAAGTCCCGGCGGCCGACGAACTCTTCAAGCCGGAAATCGACCGCGGCCAGCTGCGTAACCTGTTGCTCGACTCCCTGCACCCGGGAACTGTGCACTGGGGCCGCGCCCTCGACAGGATCAGTGGACCCGACGACGGGCCGCGGCAATTGCACTTCACCGACGGCACGACCATCCAGACCGATCTGGTCATCGGCGCCGACGGCGCCTCTTCCCGGGTACGCCCGGCGGTGTCCCCCGCCGTCCCCGAGTACACAGGGGTGAGCTTCCTGGAAGCATGGTTCTCAGACGTCGAGAACCGGCACCCGGACCTGGCCGAGCTGGTCGGCCAGGGCAGCGCCCACGCAGCCGACGGCGAGCGCGGCCTGTTCGCCCAGCGCAACAGCGGAAACCACATCCGCGTCTACATCATCCAACGAGTCCCGGTCGACTGGATCAGCACGAGCGGCCTGACAGTCGAGGACACCGACGGCATCCGCGCCCTGCTCCTGGGCGAGTACGCCCACTGGTCGCCCCGCATCCGCCGGATGATCACCGAAAACGACGGCCCCTACGTCAACCGCCCGATCTTCGCCCTCCCGGTCCCGCACACCTGGGAACACAACCCGACGGTGACCCTGCTCGGAGATGCCGCCCACCTCATGCCCCCGCTCGGCGTCGGCGTCAACCTCGCCATGCTCGACGCCAGCGAAATCGCCCTCGCTCTCGCGAACGCCGCCACCGTCGACGAGGCGATCCGCACCTACGAGAAGACCATGCTCCCCCGCTCCACCGAGACGGCCAAGGCCCTCGAAGGCGGCGCCGAACACCTGCTGTCCGCCGACGTGCCCGACTTCGGCAGCAACAACGACGCCCAGTACTAAGGACTGGCCGAGGTCTTCAGCCGTCGCCAGCAGATGATGGCGCAGCCGAGGGTGATGAAGGCTTGGTGGATGTCGTCGCGGATCTCCCAGCGGATGCGCAGGCGCCGGAACCAGTGCAGCAGCGCGATGGCGCCCTCTACGACCCAGCGGTGGACTCCGAGGCCGGAGCCGCGTTCGGCGCCGCGTCGGGCGATGACCGGGGTGATCTCGAGCCGGCGGACCTTGTCGCGGTAGACGTCGTGGTCATAGCAGCGGTCGGCGTAGATCCGGTGGGGCGGCGAAGGGGTCGGCCGCTCCGGCCGCGGATCGGCGGAACCGCCTGGACCGGCGGGATCAGCTGGGTGACGTCGTTGCGGTTTCCACCGGTCAGGGTCACCGCCAGAGGGATGCCGTGCGCCTCGGCAATCACATGGAGTCCAGCGTCCCGGCCGCCCGCAGCTCGCCGAGCAGCAGCTCGTGCAGGCGCTGCCACACCCCGGCCTCGTTCCAGTCCCGCAGCCGCCGCTAGCAGATCATCCCCGATCCGAAGCCGAGCTCCTGCGGCAGGTGCCGCCACGGGATGCCGGTGTACAGCACGAACAGGATCCCGTACAGCACCCGACGGTCATCGATCCGCCGACGCCCCGGATACCGGAAACGCCGCTCGACCACCGGCAGCAGCGGCTCGATCCGCTCCCACAGAGCGTCGTCGACCAGCCACGGCTTGCTCCCACCACGCGTCTCGGCCGGACCCACCCCCTGTCCGGCAGGTACCAACTCGAACTGACAGCCCGTCATACCCGAGCGACGAAGCCCTCATTCTGATCCCAGCCCTAAGCCGTGTCTCTTCGATCAGGTAGCTCGTTGTTCTGATCATGCTCAGCAGGGGGATCTGACCGACGACGAGTGGGCAGTGTTGGAGCCGCAGCTCCCGGTAAGCAACAACCGGTGCGGCCGGTGGCGGGACCACCGGCAGGTGATCAACGGAATCATTCACCGGCTCAGCACCGGGGTGCAGTGGCCGGAATTTCCCGAACGCTTCGGCCCGTGGAAGACCGTCCACAAGCGGCACTTGCTGTGGTCAGCCGACGGCACGGTGTGCCGGGGGAGGCCCTCGGCCGCTCCCGCGGCGGACTGACCACAAAGATTCACGTCGCCGCGGAGGGCCGCTGCCGCCCCTTGTCCCTGCTCATCACGCCGGGGCAGCGGGCGGACTGCACCCAGTTCCAGCCGGTCATGGACAAAATCCACGTTCCCCGCGTGGGGCGAGGCCGTCCCCGCCGCAGCGCGGACAGCGTGGGCGCCGACAAGGCATACGGCAACCGCAAGATCCGCACCTACCTCCGCAAGCGCGGCATCCGGCACGTGATCCCGGAGAAGAAGGACCACAAGGCCGCCCGCTTGCGCCGGGGTTCACGCGGCGGGCGGCCTCCGGGCTTCGAGAAAGCAAGGTACAAAGATCGCAACACGGTGGAACGAGCCATCGGAAAACTCAAGCAGTTCAGAGCCGTGGCCACCCGCTATGACAAGCGCGGGTATGTCTACCTTGGCACCGTGACCGCCGCCGCCCTCCTCATCCGGCTCCGCTCATGATCGTGCGCTGGCGTGACCGCAGCTAGTTCCCTGTCCTCAGTGCCGCACCAGGCAGAACGGATGCCCTGCCGGATCGGCATAGACGCGCCAGCTCCGTTCGCCGGAACCCTCGTCCAGCACCCTCGCCCCCGAGGCCAGCACCTGTTCCTGGGCTCGGTCCAGGTCCGCGACACCGAAGTCAAGATGGAACTGCTGAGGACGGGACGAGTCGTGCCACTGCGGCGGCATGTACTCAGCTACCCGCTGGAAGGCCAGGACGAGTCCGGACGGCGTGTGCAAGGTCGCCCAGCCGTCACCCAGGGCCCATCGCCGATCCTCCTTATTGACAGCCCCACCGAGCAACGCCTGGTAGAACTCGGCGAGTTCCGTCGGCTCGGAACAGTCCAACACCACACACTGCACGTCAGCGATCACGGGCTGATCCTAAGCGCCGGCCGACAGTCCCGACCCTCGATATCCAAGATCGCAGGGACAGGCCCTAATTGGGGAAGCCAGCGGCTCTCGCGGTCGGCGCCTTCCTCGCCTACCTCACGGGAAGCGTGCTGGAGGTTCGTGCCGCAACCCTCACCCGCAGGCTCACCGACGTGCTCCTCAAGGTCTATGGGGCCGTCATTGGCTGGGTTGCGGGCGCGGAGACAGTTGAGTGGTCGGACGCCAGCAAGATTGCGGGCGATCTGACCCACGTGGCTGACCGTGCCCTCCGGCTTTCTTGACCAGGCCATGGCATGTACGGGGACTACGACCGGCTGGCGGCCGAAGCCGATCTCAAGGTGAACGTAGGCCTGGCAGGCATCGTCCTGAGCTGTGTGAGGGCTGCCCAAGTACACGTGCTGTGGGTGCTCCTGTGCGTCCCCATGGCGCTTCTCGGCCGCCAGCGGGCTCGAACGGCCCGACCCCGGCTATCGGTAGCTCTTCCGTATAGCAAACCAAACGAGCATCCGCTGATCTGCACCCGGCGACATCCGGCATGTTCTCCTGAGCCCGGCCGTGTTTCTGGCGGGTTGAACGGGTTCAGGCACGGATTTCGTGAAGACGATCGACCAGTGGCTGCTGGACGATCTGGAAACTCCATCGAAGCAGCGGCACACCGTGCAGCGCATCCTGACCAGGCTTCAGCGCGAGCTGGGGAGTAGATCGCCCCTCAACGGTGTGGGACTTCGTCCTTCGGCGAAGGCAGGAGATCGCCGAGGCCGCCGGGGCGGCACTCGCGGCGGGGGACGGTCAGGACAGCTGCCACGGCTGGAGCTTGTCCGGGTTGCGCACCGCCCAGATGTGCGTGATCCGGTCGTCCTCGGCGACCTCGAACGCGAACACCGTCTCGATCCGGCCCGCCGACTCGATCACCAGGCCCGGCAGCCCGTTGACGGTGCGCTCGAGGATCGTTCGGGGCGGCGCGAGCCGGGCGATCGTGACATAGAGGTGGGCGATCTGCTCCGCGCCCTCGATCGGCAGCAGGTGGGCGATGGCGCGGCCACCACCGTCGGAGATCGCGGTGGCGCCCGGGTCGAGCAGGCCGAGCAGAGCCTCGATGTCCTGCGCCTCCCAGGCCGCCTTGAACCGCCGGACGACGCTCGCCTGCCGGGCCGCGTCCGGGCTCGCCTCCGCCCGCGCGGCGATGCGACGGCGGGCCGAGGACGCCAGTTGACGGCACGCCGCCGGGCTGCGGCCGACGATCTCGGCCACCTCGGCGAACGGGTAGCGGAAGATGTCGTGCAGCACGAACGCGACGCGCTCGGCCGGGGTCAACGACTCGAACACGACCAGGAAGGCCATGGTCACCGACTCGTCGAGGGTGATCCGGTCGGCCGGGTCCCCGCCGCCCGCCGCCCCGGCGATCCACTCGGCCGGGTCGGGCAGCGGTTCCGGGATCCACTCCCCGACGTAGGTCTCCCGTCGACTGCGCGCCGAGCCGAGCAGGTTCAGACAGATACGGCTGGCCACCGTCGTCAGCCAGGCGCCCGGGGACTCGACGGCCTCCTGCTGCGCCCGGGACATCGCGTACCAACGGATATAGGTCTCCTGGACGGCGTCCTCCGCGTCGGCCAGAGACCCGAGCAGCCGGTAGGCGAGATTGAGCAACTGTCGCCGCTCGCTCATGATCGTGCCCAGGCCCGGGTCGTGTTGCTCCTCCGCCTGCCGCTGTGACTGTCGCCACGGGGTGGTCATACGCTCTCCAGCTCCCTCGTTCGCGGTCCCTCTCCATTACGACAAATCAGAGCGGTGGAATGTGAGGTCGGCGGTTCGCCTCACATTCGGCGGGGCTGCGTTGTCGGACTGGGTGAAGAGGAACACACCAGCCACAGGACAGGACACCGAACATGAACGACTTTCAGGAGATCGCCGACCGCGTCGAGATCGAGGCGCTGCGCGGCGAGTTCACCGACGCGGCGATGATGCGCGACCGAGCCCGCCTCGCCGCGCTGTTCACCCCCGACGGCGTGTTGCGCATGCCCAACATCCCGGTCGAGTTCGTCGGCCGCGAGGAGATCCGGACCGGAGGCGAACGCCTGCAGGCCCAGTGGGACTTCTTCGTGCAGAACAGCCACCCGGGGACGATCCGTCTCGACGGCGACACGGCCACGGGCCGCACCTACATGCAGGAGATCGCGCGGGTGCTCGACGGCCGCTCGGGCCTGAACTTCGCCGTCTACCACGACAGCTACCAGCGGACGCCGGAGGGTTGGAAGTTCGCCGAGCGGGTCTACGAGGTCAGGTACGTCGACACGACCCCGCTGCGGGGTTCCGCGCCCGTCCCCGACGCTCAGCCGCACGGCTCCGGTGAGGCCAGGGACGCCGGCCTGGCCTCGGATGCCGCTGAGGCGGACGCGTCGGCCACGGGTGCGGCCGACGACTTCGGCGCACCGGCGTCCGCCGAGCGGCTGGACCGGGCGGTCGCGGCGCTGCGGGCGAACGGCTTCACCGCCGAACTGCTCGAGGACGCCGCGGCGGCCCGCGCCCGCGTCAAGGAACTGATACCGGAGGGCGCGGGCGTGTTCACCGGGGCCAGCGAGACGCTTCGGCTCTCCGGCATCGCGCAGGACATCGAGGAGGGCGACCGCTACCAGGCCATCCGGCCGCGCGTGCTGAAGATGGACCGCGCCACCGAGTCCGACCAGATCCGCCGGCTGATGGCCACCCCGGACGTCTTCGTGGCCAGCGTCGCGGCCGTGACCGAGACCGGCTCGCTCGTCACAGCCTCGGGCAGCGGCAGCCAGCTGCCCGCCTCCGCAGGCGGCGCCGCAAAGGCGATCTGGATCGTCGGGGCGCAGAAGGTGGTGCCCGACCTGAGCACCGCACTGCGCCGGGTCGAGGAGCACGCCCTCCCGCTGGAAAGCGCGCGCGCCCAGGCGGTCTACGGGCAGCCGAGCGCGGTCAACCGTCTGCTCGTCCTCAACGCCGAGCCGCAGCCCGGGCGCGGCACTGTCCTGCTGCTGCGTGAGGCCATCGGATTCTGACATCCCGCGCGGCGGTGAGGACGCAGGGGGGGCGAACCGTATCGGGGCTCGGCATCCGACCGTCCGACTTGGGGTCCCGGTAGGAACGGAACGGAAAGTCCGGATTACTGTCAAATCTTTTGACGATCTGTGATCTGAACATCCTGGGCAGCCACCGAGGTGACCGCCATCGCTCGGGACGCGGCTCGCACCGGCGAACTGGAAGGGCCCGCGGCGGGCATCGGCCTCTCCCCGCGCTGCAGCCCTGGATCGAGGCAGCGCGCCACCTGGCGGCTGCACCGACTACGGATCTGATGGAAACCGTCGCGTCAGTGTGTCTGAGCGGCCGCGGTGATCCGGTCGGCGTAGGTCCGGTACGCCTTGCGCCCGGCCGGGGTGGAGCCGTCACCGGCAAGGGCGGCGCACTGCTTCAGTGCGGCCGGGTGGAGCGCGAGCGAGGCGGTGACGCGCACCGAGTAGCCCTGGCCGCGGCGGATGGCCCGGCCGCTGGCCAGTGCTTCGCTCACGGCGGCGTCCGGGGTGTCTGCCAGGTGGTCGGCGAGCAGACCGGGCAGGTCGAGGGCGAGGACGACCGTGCTGGGCTCGGGCTGTTGCTGCTCGGCCTCCGCGAGCCCGTCCGGTGGCTCGGGGGCGCCGGGCAGGTCGCGGGCGCCGGCGGCGTCCAGGAGGCGGCGGATCGTCTTGGGTGCGACGCCGTGCCGCCGTGCCAGGGCCTTGACCGCGGCGCCTTCCTGGTAGGCGCCGACGGCCTCGGCTGCCTGGTCCTCGTCGAGGGCTGCCGGGCGGCCGAGCATCTTGCCGGAGGCTGCGGCGGCGGCCACGCCTTCCTTGGTGTTCTCCGAGATCGCCTCGGGGATCAATGGAAACCGTGGTTATCGGTGAGATTGATCATGGCTCGGGAGTCTCGGCGGCTGTGATGCGGGCGGCATAGACCCGGTACGCCTTGCGCTCGGCCGGTCCGGCTGTGTCGGCGGCGAGGGCGGCGCTTTGCTGGAGGGCGGCGCGGTGGAATTCGAGCGGTGCGGTGAGGCGGATCGAGTGGCCCTGGCCGCGGCGGATGGTGCGCCCGGTGGCGATGGCGCCGAGGACGGTCTCGTCGCCTGCGGTGCGCAGGTGGTCGGCGAGTAGGCCGGGTAGGTCGAGGGTGATCTCCGGGTCCGGTGCGGGCTGCTGCTCGGCGGCCGGGTCCGGGAGGACGTCGAGGTGCTCGGGCAGCTCGCGGGCGCCGGCTGCGTCCAGGGTGCGGCGGATGGTCTTCGGGTCGACCCGGTGCCGGCGGGCCAGTGCTTTGACGGCCACGCCCTCGCCGAACGCCTCGACCACCTTCGCGGCTTGATCCTCGCTGAGCGCGGCCGGGCGGCCGAGGGTCTTTCCGGCGGCTTCGGCGGCGGCGACGCCTTCGCGGGTGTTCTCGCTGATCATGTCGCGCTGGAACTCCAGGACGGCGGCGAGGACGGAGACCATCATCTTGGTGCCGGGGTCGTCGGAGGCGAGGTCGATGCCGGACAGTAGCCCGGACTCCACGCGCAGGTGCAGGCCGCGGCGGATGAGCACCGGTCGCAGGGCGAGGATGCCGGCGACGGAGCGGAAGAGTCGGGCGGCGTCTGCGATACGGATGGTGTCGCCGACGGCGGCTTCGTGCAGCAGCTTGGTGAAGCCGGCGCGGTCGAGGGAGAGCTGGCGGCTGGAGGTGGCGGGGTCCCCGTAGACGGGGGCGCCGTCGGTCAGCAGGGCGGCCAGGGCGTGGCGCTGGCGGGCGTCGGTCTGCTTGTCGGTGGAGTGGCGCAGGTAGATCCGGTCAGCCATGCGGGTGTGGTGGCCTTCCCTGGGCGGCCGGGTGGTGCCCGGCGGTGTCTGCGGCCCATCAGAGGGGGCGAAATGGGGAGGCGTAATTTTCGACCGGATCCGATTGGATCGGCGGGGTGTTTGCGCTGGTGGGCGGCGCGGCGGGATTGGATACGGCCGTGGGGGCGCAATCGACCGATTCCGCCCCCGTGCGTCATTGGACCGGTGCCGCGACGGATGACGGCGAGCGCGCCAGTGCGTTTCCGCTGGCGCGCTCCGCCGGATCCGTGACCGGGCGCGCATGCGGTGCAAGCACATCGAGTGGCCGCCGTGCGGGTACTTATCCGAATCATAGTTCAGGTTCAGTTACAGTGGACTGCGAGCCCGATTAGGACGGTGAGGACCCCATGGCACAGACGGGAAAGCGGCCGGCGCAGCAGGAGCGCAGTCGGCGCACACAGCGCAAGATCTTGGCGGCGGCGCGTGAGGCACTGGCGGAGGCGGGCTGGGAGGGGGTGACGGTTGCACGGGTGGCCGCGGCGGCCGGGGTTTCGGTCGGTTCGGTCTACGAGCGGTTCACCGACAAGGACGGGCTCGTGCACGCAGTGCAGCACGACGTTCTGGACGAGGTCGACGCGGACCTGCACGAGGCCTTTGATCGCCTGTCCGACCGGGTCGATCTCGGCGCGGAGGAACTGATCGCCGAGGCGGTGCTGGCGCTTGCCACGCAGGTGGCGCGGCACGGGGCGGTGATGGGGCCGCTGATGCAGCGCGCCGCGGTCGATCCGTCGCTGCGCCAGCGGGGGAACGCGACCAGTCTGCTGGCGGAGGAACTGTTCACCGGCCTGCTGCTGGCACGCGCCGATCAGCTGGATTGTCCGGCACCGCAGGTCCAGGTGCCGATGGCCTTCCGGGCGGTGTTCGCCGCGGCGATGTGGCAGGTGCTGTTCGGCGCGGACACGGGACTGCGCTACGAGCTGCCGCTGGACCGGGCGGGGGTGGAGCTGGCCCGGCTGTGCCAGTCCTACCTGCTGCGCTCCAAGGGCCTTCCCGACGCGCAGCCCGGCGCAGGCGCGGCGGGGGAGCGCGGGTGACCGCGTGTGTGCAGTCGCTCTTCGCGGGCGTGCTCGTCGGGGCGGTGTACGCGCTGCTTCGGGTGAAGTCACCGGCGCCGCCGCCTGTCGCGTTGCTGGGGCTTGCGGGGATGCTCACCGGCTACGCGCTGCTGGGCCGGTTCGTATGAGCCCGGCGCTGCGCCGCTATGGCGCCTCGGTGCTGGCCGGACTGCTCGCGGGGGGCTTGTACCGGCTGCTGGGGACCGCTTCACCGGCTCCGCCGTGGGTGGCGCTGGCGGGCCTGCTCGGCATCCTCGCGGGCGAGCACGTCACCCGCTCCCTCATCGCCCGTCTGCGCCACCGAGGCGGCGGACAGTCCGGTCCCGGGGACTGAACCCGTCCTCCCCTCTTCCCTCTTCCCTTCTTTCTCCCTTCTTTGCACCACAGGAGGTGCTGCGATGTTCACCTATGAGCCCACCGCGGCCGACCGGTCCCCGATCCCGGGGCAGTACGCCACCGAGTCCCGCTACCTGGGCTACCAGGATCCGGACGCGTCCAAGCCGTTCGCCAAGTACTTCCGCGCCCAGACCCGGCCGGTCCAGGACCACGTGCGCGAGGCCCTGCTGTCCATGGCCCCCACCGAGTACGCCTACGACCTCCGCGACGCCGCCCGGCGGATGTCCCGCCCCGGCTACCACGCGATGGAGACCGGCTGGACCCGCACCGAGGGCGGCTTCATGATCTCCGTCCTGACCGACATGCCCGGCGTCACCGCCGAGATGTGGGACTGGTGGTTCGGCTGGCACTCCACCGACTCCGCCCGCTACAAGCTCTGGAACCCCGAGGCCCACCAATTCGCCGCGATCGGCGAGGACCGCAGCGCCGACCGCACCCTGACCGACCGCCAGCGCTATGTCGGCAACGTGTCGTACGTGGACGAGTACATCGGCGGCAGCCTCGACTGCCTTGCCATCCGCTTCACCGACCCCACCCGGCTCGGCTTCGACGAACCAGCCCCGGGCAACACGGTCGTCTGCGCCCGCGTCGGACTGAGCCAGTACCCGATCGCCATGGGCTGGCTCATCCACCAGGTCAGGCCCACCCCCAACGGTTCCGAGATGCGCAGCCGCTTCTTCCTCGACCACCCCGCACTCCTCGACCTGCCCGCCCACTCCAGCACCGCACGCGCCGCCGCCCTGCTCACCACCAAACCCGCCCGCACCCTCGCCAGCACCGCACTCCCGCACCTCGCCGGCAAGGCCCTGCGGCCCGGCTACGGCCATGACCTGCTCTACCACTGCGCGGCGGAGATGAACCACCTCGCCTCGTTCCTTCCGGCTCTGCACGAGGAGTTCAACGGCACCCCGTGAGCCGGGGCGGCCACACCCGAAGAAGGTCACGGCCGTCGCTGTCGCGGTGGCATGCGGCCAGCGCGAAGACCGATGCCCTATCAGATCCGGTGATTTCGCAGACGGAAACGTTCGATCCACGAACACACGGACGGCACCGCTGCGAGCATCGCGCGCGAGCGACGGCAGACGATCAAGGGATGGGGCAGTGCCGGTCAACTTCTTGAGCGAGGAACAGCGCAGGCGCTACGGCAGGTTCACCGAGGTACCCGACGAAGGCCAACTCGCTGGCTTCTTCCTCCTCGACCAGACCGCACGGCGCAGGGCCGCGGCCGCCAACGGCTCGCGCAACCGCCTGGGCTACGCGATCCAGCTCGGGACCGTGCGCTACCTGGGCACCTTCCTGGACGATCCCGAGGACGTGCCCGAGGTCGTGGTGGAGTACGTCGCCGAGCAGCTCGGCCTGTCCGTCACCGCCTTCGCAGGTTACGGCTCGCGCAAGGCCCGGTGGGAGCACCAGGAGGAGATCCGCGCCACCTACGGGTACACGAAGTTCGAGTTCGCCCAGTGGTTCTCCCTGGCGCGCTGGATGTACCAGCGTGCGTGGATCGGCTCGGAGCGGCCGACCCTGCTGTTCGACCTGGCGACCAAGCGCCTGCTCGACCATCAGGTGCTGCTGCCCGGGGCGACCACGTTGGAGCGGCTGGTCTCCGGTACCCGTGAACGCGCTGAGAAGCGCCTGTGGGCGACCCTGGCCGCGGCTCCGAGCGCCGAGCAGGCCGAGTGGCTGCAGCAGTTGGTCATCGTCCCAAGCGCCCGGCGCGTCTCCGAGCTGGACCGGCTGCGCAGGTCGCCGCGGGACATCTCCCCGCGCGGCGTGCTCAAGGCGCTGGAGCGCTACGACGCGCTGAAGACCTTCGGCGGCCCCGGCTGGGACCTAACGGCGGTACCGCCCGGCCGCATCCAGGCGCTGGTGCGCTTCGCCAAGGCCGCCCGGGCCCAGGCCGTCGCCGAGCTCGGCGGCCACCGGCGCCTGGCCACCCTGGTGGCCTTCGCCGCGGTGATGCCGCAGGTTGCCGCGGATGAGGCGATCGAGGTCTTCGACCTGGTGATGGGCGATCTGATCCGCAGCTCGGCCACCAAAATGACCAAGAAGCGCCTGCGTTCCCTCAAGGACCTGGACGCCGCCGCCCTGGTCCTGCGCAAGGCATGGCTCGCGGTGTGCGAGGCCGCCGCCGACCCCGAGGGCGACATCCGCGCGATGCTCGACGCCATGGACGTCGCCCCCGTCCACGCTGCCGCCGCCACCGTCAAGGACCTCGCGCAGGAGCCCGACGACGGCTTCGAGCAGATGCTGGAGGCCCGCTACAACACCATCGCTCGCTTCCTGCCCGAACTCCTCAAGCAGCTGGACTTCCAGGCCGGGCCCGACGGCGAGGACGTCATAAAGGCCGTCGCCTTCGTGAAGACCCTCAAGGGCCGGCGCAAGCCCATTGAGGGCTGGGAGACCCCGATCAAGTTCCTGTCCGCCGCCTGGTTGCGCAGGGTCTTCCCGCCCAAGCCGGCCCCGGTCGGTATCGTCGAGAGGCGCGCTTACGTCGTCGCCACCACCGAGGCCCTGCGCTCCAGCCTGCACCGCCACGAGATCTACGTCCCGGGCCTGCGCAAGTGGGGCGACCCCAACGCCCGGCTGCTGAGCACCGACGCCTGGAAGGCCGCGCGCCCCAGGGTCTGCGAGGAGCTCGACCTGAGCACCGACCCGAACGCCGTGCTGGCCGGCTGGATCGAGCGTCTGGACCGCTCCCACCGCGAGCTGGTCGACGGCCTGGTCGCCAACCCCGCGGTGCGGATCGAGCAGCACGACGGCCGCGACCGCATCATCCTCACCGGCCTGGATCGCCTGGAGGTCCCTGCCTCCCTGGACGAGCTGAACCGGCAGGTCGACGCCCGCTCGCCCGCGGTCGACCTGCCAGAGATGGTGCTGGAGGTCAACGCCTGGGTGCCCTACCTGACCGACTTCACCCACGTCTCCGAGGCCGAGTCCCGGATGGACGACCTGGAGCTGTCCGTGGCCGGGGTGCTCACCGCGGAAGCCACCAACGTCGGCATGGAGCCGATCGTCCACGACGGCGTCGAAGCCCTCAGTCGCGACTGGCTGTTCTGGATCGAGCAGAATTACCTGCGCTCCCAGACCCTCAGCCGGGCCAACGCCCGCCTGGTCGCCTTCCACACCCTCCTGCCGCTGGTCCAGGCATGGAGCGGCGGCGAGCTGGCCTCTGCCGACGGCCTGCGGTTCATCACCCCGATCCGCACCCTCAACTCCGGGCCCAACCCCAAGTACTTCGGCACCCGCCGGCAGGGAGCCACGTTCTACAACTTCCTGTCGGACCAGTTCAGCGGCCTGCACGGCATCCTGATCCCCGGCACCCAGCGCGACTCGTTCTACATCCTCGACGGCCTGCTGGAACAGGAGACCGCCCTGCGGCCGGTCGAGATCACCTCCGACACCCACGGCGCCACAGAGATGATCTTCGGACTCTTCCGCCTCCTGGGCTACCAGTTCTCCCCGCGCCTGGCGGACGCTGGCAGCGCGACCCTGTACCGCGTCGAACCGGGCGCCGACTACGGCCCGCTCAACCCGCTGACCCGCGAACAGATCAACATCCAGCAGATCACGGCCAACTGGGACGACGTCCTGCGCGTCGCCGGCTCCCTGCACTCCGGCACCATCAAGGCGTCCGAGGTCATGCGCGTGCTCGCCCCCGGCGGCAAGCCCACCCCCACCGGCAAGGCCATCATGGAGATCGGCCGCCTGGACCGCAGCGCCTACCTGTCCACCTACTTCGCCGACGAGCTACTACGACGCCGCGTGAACACCCAGCTCAACCGGCAGGAATCCCGCCACAACCTCGCCCGCAAGATCTTCCACGGGCAGAAGGGCGAACTGCGGCAGTCCTACCGCGAAGGCCAGGAAGACCAGCTCGGGGCACTGGGACTGATGCTCAACATCGTCGTCCTGTGGAACACGGTCTACTTCCAGAAGATCACCGAAGAGATGCGCGCTGAGGGCATCCACGTCCGCGACGAGGACATCGCCCGCCTCTCCCCGCTGAAGTTCGCCCACATAAACTTCCACGGTCGGTACAGCTTCGCGCTGCCCGCCGAGGTCGCCAGCGGCCAGCTCCGGGCCACCCGCAAGCCCGCCGACGCCTCGCTCTAGGAAGACCCGGCCGGCTCGCCCGGGCGTCGGGCGAGCCGGTAACGGACCTTCTCGTGCGACAGCCCCACGTGATCACCGATTCGCCGCAGCCCCCAGCCCTCCGACTTCGCGGCGGCCATCCCTGCGTCCAGCGCGCTGCCCGTCACCCCGTCCAGCGCCTCCCGCAGCTGGACGACCAACCGCAGCCGGATCGCCGGAGCCAGATCTTCGAGACCGGCACAGAACCGCGCCACGTCCGCCTTCAGGAAACCGATCGTCGGGTCATCGCTCACCGGGGCATCCTGGCGGGCCAGATCACGGACTGTCAAAAGATTTGACGGCAACCCGGACTTTCCGTTCCGTTCCTACCGGGACCCCGACTTGTGCGGGTGCTGCGTCGCCTGGAGCGCGTCCGGCCGATCATGCGTGACGACAACCGGATCCGTGCGCATCGTCCGGGGTCTGGCCGTGCCGGCGGCGGCTGGCGGCGGTCAGGAGAAGCCCTTGCGCAGTAGCGGTGGCTTCGCTCGGCCGAACATGCTGCGTTTGAGCGCCTTCAGGTCGTTGACGCGGCCCTCGACCGGGCCGGATGACCAGTCGGTGCTCATGCCGTAGACGACGGCGTCGAGGTCGGGGGCAGTCCGGCGGTGAAGCCGGCCAAACCGGCCTGCTCGTCCGCGCAGACGTCGGCGATCCATGCCGCAGCCGGTCTCCTTCGCGGTTGGTCATGATGGTCGCGAAGGTGCGGACGTGGTCTGCGGCGGCCGTGAGCTCGGGTGAGCGGGCCAGCAGGTTCTTGAGCCGCTGACGGTCGTCCTCGCGCAGGTGGTCGGGGTGGGCCGTGATCCAGCCGGTGGCCTCGCGCGGCGATGGCGGCCGGGCGATCGGCGGCGTGTTTGCGGCAGGCCGACAGTTGGAGCGCAGCGGCCGGACATAGTCGCGCAGGGTGCTGTAGCTGCAGTGGGCCCCGCGTTCCTGCAACTCGCGGTGGAGCCGGGACACGTTCGTGCAGCCCTCGGCGATGCGCTGGTCCTGGCGAGGTAGAGGCTGCAGGCGCAGCCCTTTGATGGCAAAGGATCGGGAGAACCCCGCCCACGTTCAGCACGGGTTGTTCGTCCTCCTCGGCCTCGATCGGCGGTCTCGCCTCTGTACCCCGATGCTGTTCATATTCGAGCCGGCTGGCTGGGGTTGACCCTCGACTTGGTGGAGGGCTCAGGGTTGTGGGTGTGGAGAGAGAGATGCGCAGCATTGGTGAGATGGCTCGGGACAGTGGACTGAGCGTGAGCGCCCTGCGGTTCTACGACGGTGCCGGCGTGCTGGTCCCGACTTGGGTGGACCCGGTGAGCGGCTACCGCTGGTACGGCCCCGAGCAGCTTGAAGAAGCCCGGTTGCTGGCCCGGCTGCGCCGGGCCGGTATGCCGTTGGCGGACATTCGGCTGGTGCTGGCCGGCTGGTCCAGTGAGGACACCGACCTGGTGCGGCAGCTGCTTCAGGCGCATCTGCGTCGTCTTGAACTGGGGCTGTCCGATGCCCGCATTGAGTTCTCCGCGGTCCGAGCGCTACTCGAATGCAGGGAGAATCCCATGACTTTGCTCCGCACCGCCCGCACCGTCCGGTTGGCTGTCCCCGCGCCTGAGTTGGCCGCGGCGTTGGACGCGGTCCGCTTCGCCGCCAGTACCGACCCGGAGCTGCCGATGCTCGGCGGTGTCCTGTTCGACATCGAGGGGGAGACGCTCCATGTCGTGGCCACCGACCGGTACCGGATGGCAGTCGCACAAGCCGGTACCACCGGGCATGGCGGGCCCCGTATCCAGGTCATCGTGCCGTCCCCGCTCGCCGACGCGATGCGAGCGCTGCTGAGTGACGACGCATCCGTCCAGCTCGCTGTGGACGGTGACCGCGTGGTCTTGGAGGCAGGGGACCGTCAGGCGGCCGGCCAGTGTCTCGATCACGACTTCCCTGATTACCGTCGCCTCATCCGCCTGCCGGCAGGACACCGTGCCCTCGTCGATGTCCCGGCTTTCCGGGCGGCGGTGGAAACCGGCCCGGTCCGCGTCAGCGAGGTGCGCGAGCAGGACGGCGTGTCCTGTGACCTCAGCGTGCTGAAGGTGGCGGGCGACGGCACGGTGTGCGTCTGCGAAGACGGTGACGACGGCCAGGGCAACATCGCCGTCAATCGCGAGTTCTTGCTGGATGCCCTCGCCGCTGGGGCCCGGGACCAACTGATTCTGGAGGTCGGCGCCCCTACGGCGCCTCTGGCGATCCGCCGGACCGACGCCGAGGACACCTTTTCGATACTGATGCCTGTCCGCCTGGAAAACTGATTGGTCGGTTTCGGAAGTCCTTAGGGGGCGGCTCCGGAGCCGGTGCCGTGTGGCGTTGGCCAGATGCCCGGGGTAGAAGGCGAAACCCCAGGTGCTGGCGGATCCGCCGTAGCACAGGCGCATGAGCCTGATGCTGTCGCCGTCGGCCAGTTCGCCGTCCACGTAGGCGAACTGGCCGCGGTGGCGAGCCCGCCCGATGACACCGATCAGCCTGAACTGTGGCAGCGGGCCATGGACGTCATCCGCCGCGAGCCCCCGGAGTACCAGGCCTGCTCCCTCCACCGGGACTTCCATCCCGGCAATGTCCTCTTCGCGGGCGACGGCGACGGTCTGCGGATCAGCGGCGTCGTCGACTGGGTGGAGACCTCCTGGGGGCGAAGTACAGAGCTACGTACGGGTTACGGCGGCTCCACGCCCGCGTGAGCTGCTCAGTACCGGCGCAGTAGCGGCCAGAGCGCCGTCCATGCCCGCTCCGGCCCTGCGCAGAGCACCACGGCCGCGTGCTGCTCCTGGTTTGCCGTACCGTGCCCGTTGTCGACGCGCGCGACCGGGTGACAGCCCGTGAAGTGTTCCTCTACCTCGGCGTAGCCCGCCGGGTGAACGAGCAGCACCGGCCCCGTGGCGGTCGCCGGGGGCGGGCCCGAGGCATGTAGGCCCATGTGGCCGGAGTACGGGGATGGCAGGCCGAGGGCGGGCCCGTACTGCGCGAGTGCTCCGGCTTCGCCGTAGTTTGCGGTCAGCAGCACGGCAGTGGCCCGCTGCTCGGCGGGGATGACCGCCCAGCCGGTGGCGGTGGCGCGCGCGAGCTCAGGCCAGCCGACCTCTTCGCCGATGTCGGGGTCGACGGTCATCGGCACGGCCAGCGCCGAGGCGGGCAGCACCGGCAGGGCGGCCAGCGCACTGGTGAGCAGGGCCGCGAGCAGTCCGCCGACCAGCCTGGCGCGGTGCTCGCGCGCCCAGCGGGCGTACGGCTCACAGCCGGCCGCGGTGAGCGCGTACAGCAGCGGGATCGGGTAGTACGCCTTGCCGCCGCCCGCCATCACCAGCAGGCAGAGCACCACCCAGGCCACCGCGACCGGTCGGGCCCAGCGCAGCTCCGACCGGCGCAGCAGCCGGCTCAGCCCGGTCAGCCAGAGGGGTGCCAGCAGCGGGGAGAGCTGGAGCAGCTGCATCGGGAGGACGAGCAGCCGCCCGCTGGCTCCGCCAGCGGCGCTGATCCCCTGGGCGACCGTCAGTTCGGGCCAGCCGTGCGCGGCCTGCCACCACAGAACGGGCAGCGCGATCGGGAGTGCGGTGAGCAGTGCGGTCAGCGGTCCGAGCAGTGCGCGCGGCCGGGGCACGAAGAGGCCGCGCGGCCCGGCCGTCAGGGTGCCAACCGCCAGCGCCACGAGCAGCCCGAGCACCAACAGCTTGTTCAGCAGCGCTGCCCCGACCGCCGCTCCGAGCAGCGGCCACCAGCGGGCCTCGCCGGTGCGCGACAGGCGGAGCGTCAGCAGAATGACCGTCAGCCAGGCGGTCAGGTCGAACGTCGCGGTGGAGAGCAGGTGGCCGGTGCCCAGCAGATAGCCCGAACAGGCCGCGGCTCCCGCCGAGAGCACCTGCCCGCCCCGCCCGGCGCCCAGCTCGCGGGCGATCAGCGCTGTTAGGGCAATCGAGGTTGCAGCGAGCAGCGCGGGCAGGATCCGCACCCCGGTCGGGGTGGCGCCGAACAGCTCCGCGCTGAGCCGAGCCAGCAGCGGGGTAAGCGGCGGCTGGTCCGGATAGCCCCAGGCCAGGTGGCGACCCACGAGCAGGAAGTACAGCTCATCGCGGTGGAAGCCGTAGCGGCCCGACAGCGCGATCAGCAACGCCGCGGCAGCGGCCGCGATCCCCCCGACCGGCCCGGCCGCGAACGGCCCCAGGCGCGGCTGTGCATTCCCCCGAGTGCGCATGCCCGCATTCTGACCGACCGGGACGGGCCCGAGAAGGGCCTGCGAGAGGGCGATCGGACAGCGGGCCGCCGACACAGACGCCGACGCGACGCCGCTGGCCTCCAGCGCGTCCGGCTGACCGGTATCACCTCAAGGGCGAGGACCTCATCGATGCCGACCGGGTTGCCCAGCAGATCAGCCTCGATCAGGCACGCGAGACCCGGCTCGTCGCCGAAGGGGCCATGGACCGGATCCCTGCGAAGTTCGGCCCCGACTTGGTCGGCTCCGCCGCCACCGCCCATTTTTCAGAATCTCGCGTCGGCCCGCGAGTCAGAGGCGTGCGTCGCCGTGAGGCGCCTCGTGCCCGTAGGCGGTGACGAACGGATCCCCGTCGGCGCCGCGGACCCTCTCCTGCTTGCGCCACGTGCGGTCGGCTGTTGACGGAGAGGCGTCGATATCCACGGCTCGCGCTCGGGAGGCACCGCCACGGTCCCCTGTTCTCTCATCCAATGACTCAGCCAAAGGCTGTCGTCTTTTTATGCTTGGCACCAGTAGTGCGTGCCCTCGTGTCGCTGCTTCAATCGGCTCCGCCCTCAAGCCCCCCGAACACAAAGGATCTGGCATGGATCTGCGTGCAAGGCCGCGTCCGGCAGACGGTGTTGTGGTGATCCCCCGACAGTCCGGCGACGCCCGGCTCTGTGGCAGCACTTGACTCCCCTCAGAAGGGCCTTTCCGCATGGCGGATGGTCAGCGGAGCAGGGCCGGCCGGATCCCCGAAACCTGGCCGACGACTGCGCTGGTGTGCCCAGTCGGCTGAGCCGACGTCAAGGGTGGGCGCACGACGCCATCACGGGCCGAGGGCTGCGCATCGAACAACGCCGCCTGCCCGTGTGCACACATGGAAACCTCGAAAGGGAGAATTCGATGACAGACACGTCTCTGCGGCGCTTCGCCACGGGGAAAGCGCTGGTCGTAGGGGCCCTATTGGTCCTGGCGGCACCAGGGGTCGCGTACGCCAACACCGTGAGCGTCACTGTGCGAACGCCCGGCGCCACCCTCGGACCCACGACCATAGACTCTTCGGTCTCGACCAGCGCTCACTGCACCAGCGGTCTCAATTCCGGCGGCGGGATCGACCAGGCCACCGGCACCGGCGCAGGGGTGAACGGCAACCACGTGCTGGGCACCGAGCCCAGCTCGGACGGTGCCACCGAATACACCGGCACGAACGGGGTCGTCGGTACCGACGTGGCGTACTGGATCGCGAAGGGCGGAAGCGGAGGACAGGTCAACTCCTCTTTCTCCACTACCCCTTACGCGATGTGTCTCACGAGCAGCCGGATCAACCACACTCAGGTGGTCATGAACAAGGTGAACGCACCCACCACCGCGACGGCGGCGGGTCTGGTGACGGCGACCTGCCCGGCCAACACGGCCCTTCTCGGTGGCGGTGCCCTGGTCACACCGGGCAATACCGGCAACTTCAAGGCGATCGCCGGCTTCCCCACCTTCAACAACTCCGCACACGACTTCGGAAAGAAGGCTGCTGCGGACGGAGAGACCAACCCCGACTCCTGGAGCGCCGTCGGGTGGGACAACAGCGCCAACGCCAGCAACGAGACCTACGCCTACGCGATCTGCAGTGGTAGCGGCATCAACGTCAGCGGCGTCACCGTGAAGGTCCGCTACAGCGAGGCGAACGGCCCGAACACCGGGAGCACCGGCCAGAAGACTACCGTCAGCTGCGGTGTTGGGGACGGAAACCTGGTGAGCGGGGGTGCCGCCATCAGCGGGGGCAACCTGACCACCACCGACTTCACCGGACCGGGCTCGGGCGGCGACCACCTCAACGGCAGCTTCCCCAGCGACTCCAGCGGCAACGCCGTCAGTGACGGGACCACGACGGCGGCGTCCTGGACGGCGTTCACTCACACCGGTGGGATGGCGTCGACGACCAACCACTCCGACGTCTGGGCGCTGTGCGCCAACGACGGCGTCTGAGTCACCGGCACCACTGCTCTGCGGGCGGGCACGACGCCCCGGCAGCCCGTCCGCAGAGCACCCGTCCCGCCTCGGTCACCCAAAGCGGGCTGGAGAGGCTGCGCGGCGGTATCGATTCCAGCGAGACAACGCCGCTTCCCATGAACGCTGTCCCACCACGTTCACGGCGTTGACACCAGAAAGGCAGAATTCGATGAAGAAGAGGCTTTCCCGGAAGTCCGCCCTGGCGAAGATACTGATCCCGGGTGCCCTGCTCGCCGTGGCGGTGCCAGAGATCGCGTACGCCGACACCGCGAGCGTCACCGTGGCGACCCCCGGACCCACCATGGGCCCCGCAACCCCCTTCACCGGTGTCTCGTCCCACGCGGACTGCGGCCAAGGTCTCATCTCCGGCGGCGGGATCGATCAGAACACCGGCAGCGACCGGGCGGGAAACGGCAACCACGTGATGGGCATCGCGCCCAGCCCCGACGGCGTCACCGAATACACCGGTTCAACCGGGGTCGTCGGCACCGACGTCAAGCACTGGCTCGCGTTCGGCGGAAGCGGGAGCAACTCCAGCCCCGAGTTCTCCACCACACCCTACGCGGTGTGCCTTTCCAGCAACCGAATCAAGCACACCCAGGTGGTCATGAACAAGATCGCCGGACCCTCCATCGGACAGACGGCGAAAACCGTCGTGGCAACCTGCCCGACCGGCACGCTCCTGCTCGGTGGCGGCGCCCGAACCACCCCCGCCAGCGTCGGCAGCCTCAAGCCGATCGCCAGCTTCCCTACCTTCAATGACACCGCACACGACTTCGGCCAGAAAGCCGCTGCGGACGGAGAGACCAACCCCGACTCCTGGACAGCCGTCGGGGGAATCGGCGGCGGACGCGACAGCGACAACACCACATACGCCTACGCGATCTGCAGTGGAGACGACGTCAACGTCCGAGGCATCACCACGACCGTCCACTTCCGCGAGCTGAGCGGCCCGACCACCGCCGGCACGAGCCAGACGGCAACAGTCGGCTGCGCCGACCAGGCGGAGGAAGGCAACAACGGGAGGGAGCATCACGTGCTGGTCAGTGGGGGCGCCGCCGCCAGCGGAGGCAACGTGACGACGACCGACTTCACCAAGGCAGGGTCGGGCGGAACCCACCTGATCGGAAGCTTCCCCAGCGACTTCGACGGCACGCCGGTCAGTGACGGGACCAGCACCGCCGCATCCTGGACAGCGGACATCCACGTCGGGGGATCACCCTCGCCGAACACCTACTCCGACGTCTGGGCGCTCTGCCTGAACCTGGATCACGGGGACGAAGGATGATCACGGCGGCTATGTGCTGAGGAAGGATGCTCGTTAACCTCGGGCTTTCATGAAGCGGGCTGCCGGCGCGTGCGGGTGACAGGTGACGGCCGCCCCGTGGTCCAGCAAGCCGGCGGGGTGCGGTTGTGTGCAGACCGTCCACCGGACCGGCCTGGATGACGCGCTTGGTATTGACCGCGTTCTGCCTGCTCTTGCCGGAGACGAAGTTATCCCGGTCCTTGCGGCCGATTGCGGGTCGCCGGACCCGGATCTCGGTGCCGTCGATGATGTCGGTCTTCCCGTTGGCGCCGAGATGGTCGACGACCTCGGCCAGACTCCGCAGGCGAAGACCGGGGCTCACAGTGCATCCGCGATCGGCGAGCAACGGTCGTAGCTCGCCGATGGCCCCGGTGATGGTGGAGCGGTCCACGCCGAACCAGCAGGCCAGCCACAACGGCCCCACCTCGGCGACGAGTTCAGCGATCACAACGGCCGACAGGCCCGTGACCCTCTAGCCGCTGATGATCGCTGCACGAGTCGCGTTCCCCGCCACGCAGCCATGAACTACGATCCAGGCTCGACGTCTCACTGCCAACCCTGCACGAGCTCGCCAGGGAAGCTCGCTGGGCTGCTTGAACTCCCAGCGCGAGTAGCGGGCATTGGCCTCACCCGCCTCACGAAGGTGCTGCATGGAATCTGGGCCACCAGGGTTGAAGACAGAACACGCCGCCTGATCCTGTAACAGGCCCAGGCGGCGGCAGGGAAGCGGCCCATGGCAACCCTTCAAGTTCATTCACCGCGGAGGAGCGGTTGGGTGGAGTCTCCCGGCTGTCGCACCGGAACGCGCCCGCCCGCTGAATGGCCCTGTGGGGATGGACGGGAATGCTGCTGACGGATCGAGGGCGCTTGCGCTCAGGGTGGAGATGCGGCGGTAGCCGGTCGGCCAGGACACTGTGCGCTCGGCCATCCAGCGGTGGCGTCCCGGCCTCGGTTCCGATCGGTTCTCGAGAGACAGAGGTCGGCCTCTTGACCTCTGTGGCCCCAGCCGCTAACTTGCGGTAGCCGTCGACCCATAACTACCGAAAGGAGGCGACCAGCGGATGTACACCAGCTCTGATCTTGGTCGCCTCGCCCAGTGCACAGTCTGGGTTCCGGGTCGGATCGCGCACGGCTGCTGAGCACGCCGTTCTGATGTGCCCGTCCGTGGCACATTCCGGGTTTCCCGTCACCATCTTCCGGCACGTCGCTGTTGCGTGCCGTTTTGCGCCCGTTCCTCTCACGTGGCGCGTCTGAACACAGAAAGCTGCCTGAAATTGGCGAACATGATGAATCGACCGATCACACACCGGAACGAGGGCCCGTCATGGTAGCGGCGCGGATCACGGTCAACGGGAAGGAAACACCGATTTCACCGGCTGCGCCCCACACTACAGCGCTGGATTTTCTGCGCGAGCGTGGCCTGACCGGCACCAAGGAGGGCTGCGCCGAGGGTGAATGCGGCGCCTGTTCGGTCCTGGTGGCCCGTCCCGGAGTGAACAAGCCCACCGACTGGGTGGCGGTCAACGCCTGCCTGGTCCCGGTCGCTGCGCTCGACGGTCAGGAGATCATTACCTCCGAAGGTCTCGCCACCGCCGGCGAACCCGGCACGCCGCCCACCTTGCACCCGGTGCAGGAGGAGATGGCGGTCCGCGGCGGTTCCCAATGCGGTTACTGCACGCCGGGATTCATCTGCAGCATGGCCGCCGAGTACTACCGGCCTAACCGCTGCGCGCATGCGGCGGACTCGGCCGACAGCACCGACGCCGAGCACGGTCCGAACGGTTTCGATCTGCACGCGCTGAGCGGAAACCTGTGCCGCTGCACCGGTTATCGCCCAATTCGCGATGCCGCGTTCGCCGTCGGCACGCCCACCGACGAGGACCCGCTGGCGCAGCGCCGCGAGCAGTCCCCGCCCGCACCGGTCGCCACCGAATACACCCAGGACGACAGTGCGTTCCTGCGGAAGAGCACCCTGGCGGAGACGCTGCAGTTGCTGCGCGAGCGGACCGACGCGGTCGTGGTCGCCGGCTCCACCGACTGGGGCGTCGAAGTGAACATCCGTTCCCGCCGGGCGGATTGCGTGGTCGCCATCGACCGGCTGTCCGAATTGCGGGAGCTGCGAGTCGAATCCGACTGCATCGAGATCGGGGCGGCGCTGACGCTCACCGAGATCGAACGCCGCCTCGACGGCGACGTCCCGCTGCTGGCACAGCTGTTCCCGCAGTTCGCATCACGGCTCATCCGCAACAGTGCGACCTTCGGGGGCAACCTGGGTACCGGCTCGCCCATCGGTGACAGCCCGCCCGTACTGCTCGCCCTGGAGGCGGCGGTGGTGCTCGCCGATGCCGACGGTGAGCGCGAGGTCCCGCTGGCGGACTACTTCACCGGCTACCGGCAGAGCGTGCGCCGCCCCGGCGAGTTGATCCGCGCGGTGCGCGTCCCGCTGCCGCTGTCGCCGGTCGTGGCCTTCCACAAGATCGCCAAGCGGCGCTTCGACGACATCTCGAGCGTGGCGGTGGCCTTCGCGCTCGACATCGAGGACGGGATCGTCCGCAAGGCACGCATCGGCCTGGGCGGCGTGGCCGCCACCCCGATCCGCGCCCTCGCCACCGAGGCGGCCCTGGAGGGCAAGCCGTGGGCGGCGGAGACCGTCGAGGCCGCGGCCCAGGTGCTGCAGGCTCAGGGCACACCGATGAACGATCACCGCGCCAGCGCTGAGTACCGCTCCGCGATGCTCGGCCAGAGTCTGCTGAAGCTGCACGCGCAAACCACCGAGGCGGTGTCATCATGAGCCATTTGTCCGAGCGTCCTGAAAAGCCCGTCGTCGGCGTCTCGATTCCGCACGAGAGCGCCACCCTGCACGTCACCGGCACCGCGCTCTACACCGACGACCTGGTCCATCGCACCAAGGACGTGCTGCACGCCTACCCGGTCCAGGTGATGAAGGCCCGTGGCAGGATCACCGCGCTGCACACCGAGCCCGCGCTCGTCGTGCCCGGTGTGGTTCGTGTGCTGACCGGTGCCGACGTGCCCGGCGTCAACGACGCCGGAATGAAGCACGACGAACCGCTCTTCCCCGACGAGGTCATGTTCTACGGCCACGCGGTCGCCTGGGTGCTCGGCGAGACCCTGGAGGCGGCACGGCTCGGTGCGGCGGCCGTGGAGGTGGAGCTCGACGAACAGCCCTCCCTCGTCACGCTGCAGGACGCGATCGCGGCCAACAGCTATCACGGCGCCCAGCCCGTGATGGTGGCCGGAGACATCGACGCGGGCTTCGCCGACTCCGCGCACGTGTTCACCGGCGAGTTCCAGTTCTCCGGTCAGGAGCACTTCTATCTCGAGACGCATGCGGCGCTGGCCCAGGTCGACGAGAACGGGCAGGTGTTCATCCAGAGCAGCACCCAGCACCCCTCGGAGACCCAGGAAATCGTCGCGCACGTGCTCGGCCTGCCCAGCCACGAGGTGACGGTGCAGTGCCTGCGGATGGGCGGCGGCTTCGGCGGCAAGGAGATGCAGCCGCACGGGTTCGCGGCCGTCGCCGCGCTCGGCGCCAAGCTGACCGGTCGGCCGGTCCGGTTCCGGCTCAATCGGACCCAGGACCTGACCATGTCCGGCAAGCGGCACGGATTCCACGCCGAGTGGAAGATCGGCTTCGACGCGGACGGCCGCATCCAGGCCCTGGACGCCACCTTGATCGCGGACGGCGGCTGGAGCCTGGACCTCTCCGAGCCGGTCCTGGCCCGTGCGCTGTGCCACATCGACAACACCTACTGGATTCCCAACGCGCGCGTCGCCGGTCGTGTCGCCAAGACCAACACGGTCTCCAACACCGCCTTCCGCGGCTTCGGCGGACCGCAGGGCATGCTGGTGATCGAGGACATCTTGGGCCGCTGCGCGCCGCTGCTCGGCCTGGATGCCATGGAGTTGCGGGAACGCAACTTCTACCGGCCGGGTCAGGGCCAGACGACGCCGTACGGACAGCCGGTCACGCAGCCGGAACGGATCTCCACCGTCTGGCAGCAGGTTCACGACGACGGCGGCATCGCCGACCGCAAGCGCGAGATCGCCGCCTTCAACGCCGCGCACCCGAACACCAAGCGGGCCCTTGCGATCACCGGCATCAAGTTCGGCATCTCGTTCAACCTCACCGCCTTCAACCAGGGCGGCGCGCTGGTGCTGATCTACAAGGACGGCTCGGTCCTGATCAACCACGGTGGCACCGAGATGGGCCAGGGCCTGCACACCAAGATGCTGCAGGTGGCCGCGACCACGCTGGGTATCCCGCTGCACAAGGTCCGGCTGGCCCCGACACGCACCGACAAGGTGCCCAACACCTCGGCCACCGCGGCCAGTTCCGGGGCGGACCTCAACGGTGGGGCAGTGAAGAACGCCTGCGAGCAGTTGCGCGAGCGGCTGCTGCAGGTCGCCGCCTCCCAGCTGGGTGCGAACGCCTCGGACGTGCGCATCGTCGAGGGCGTCGCGCGCGCCCTGGGCAGCGACAGGGAGCTGGCCTGGGACGACCTGGTGCACACCGCGTACTTCCAGCGAGTCCAGTTGTCGGCCTCCGGCTTCTACCGGACCGAGGGGCTGCACTGGGACGCGAAGACGTTCAGGGGTTCGCCGTTCAAGTACTTCGCCCATGGCGCCGCCGCGACCGAGGTGGAGGTCGACGGCTTCACTGGCGCGTACCGCATCCGCCGGGTCGACATCGTGCACGATGTCGGCGACAGCCTGTCTCCGTTGATCGACATCGGTCAGGTCGAGGGCGGTTTCGTGCAGGGGGCGGGCTGGCTGACGCTCGAGGACCTGCGCTGGGATGTCAGTGACGGGCCGAACCGCGGCCGGCTGCTGACCCAGGCCGCGAGTACCTACAAGCTGCCGAGCTTCTCGGAGATGCCCGAGGAGTTCAACGTCACGCTGCTGGAGAACGCCACCGAGGAGGGCGCGGTATACGGGTCCAAAGCGGTGGGTGAGCCTCCGCTGATGCTGGCGTTCTCGGTGCGCGAAGCGCTGCGGCAGGCCGCCGCCGCGTTCGGACCGAGCGGGGTCAGCGTCGATCTGCCCTCGCCCGCGACGCCGGAGGCGGTGTACTGGGCGATCCAGGCGGCTCGCCAGGGCGATGCCTCCCGGAACGGTCACGCCGGCAACGGGTTTGCCGCCAACGGCCACACCGGAAACGGGGACGCTGCCAACGGCAAGCTCCGCACTGACGCACAAGCGCTGAACGGTGCCTGACATGACGTGGATCGCCGCGGTCGCACGGTTGCGGGCACTCCGGGAGTCCGGTGTGCTCGTGACCGTCGCGACCGTGCGCGGTCATGCCCCGCGCGACGCCGGCGCGAAACTCGTCGTGGGGGAGACCGAGACATGGGGCTCGATCGGTGGCGGCAATGTCGAGGCCGTCGCGATCGATCGGGCCCGGGAGATGATCGCCGCGTCCAAGCCGGAGCCGGAGCTGATCGATTTCGCCCTGAACGACAAGGTGACCAACCAGCACGGCGTGCAGTGCTGCGGCGGTACGGTCTCGGTGCTGCTCGAACCGCTGCCGGTGGTAAGGGCGGTGGCGATCTTCGGCGTCGGGCACGTCGGGCTGGAACTGGCGCGCATCCTGGCACGTCAGGACCTCGACCTCCACCTGATCGACACGCGCTCCGACGTCCTCACCGAGGAGCGGCTCGACGTGCTGGCAGACGCGGTGGCGCAGGTGCATGTGCACCACACGCCGCTGTTGCCCGAGGAGGTGCTGGAAGAGTTGCCGCGCGGCACCCACATCCTGATCATGACCCATGATCATGCCGAGGACGCCGCTCTGTGCGACGCCGCCTTGCGCACCACCCATCTCGGCTCCATCGGGCTGATCGGGTCGGCAGCCAAGTGGGTGCGGTTCCGCAAACGCCTCGCCACCGAGGGCGGTCACGACCAGGCCACCATCGACCGGATCAAGACCCCGATCGGGCTGCCCGACATCACCGGCAAGGAACCCGCGACAATCGCCCTGAGCGTCGCCGCCGATTTGCTGCGCACCTTCGAAACCGAGAAGAACTGACTCTCCAATCGGACCGACAGGGTGCCCCGCGCTCATGCGAACGAACATATGCGAGGCACCCTTTCGGCGTAACCGTGTCCGTCACCGCAGCACAGGCATCGGCCCTGAGTGTGGCCGCTGGCTACAGATCACCCGCACAGCGCTGTCCCGTGGCTTTATGTGGATCGGCCGGTGGCGGGTCGACGGGCAGCTGGCGGATCTGAAGCAGCGGCTGGAAGCCGCGGGTGACCTTCCGGAGGCGGAAGTGCCGGGCGTCGGCTGACTCTTCCTGTGGCCGAGAGCTTCGACACGTGTTCGACACCGTCACCCGCGAAAGTCCGGTGACAGCCGCACAGCCCCGGGGCGCCGCTGCTTTCGTGTCGGTGGGCGCGGTGTACGACCAGGCTCTCCACCTGGTACGACAGCTCGCTCACGGCGGCGTCGGGGCGCGGATGGTAACGGCCCGCGCAGACGGACAGGTTGACGATGAGATGGGCCCGCCAGTCCGGCCCGAGGCCACGGACTCCGACGAGCATCAGCTCGCGCTGCTGCTGGCGCTGAAGTCGTACCAGCGCATGGGCTGCTTCCCGAAGGCGTACGACGTACTGGACCATCGCCCTGCTGCGCGAGATGGATCTTCCCCTGCCCGTGATCGCCCAGGCACTGGCTGCCGGGCCTGAGCGCAGGGCAGGGATCCTGCGTGCTGAGCGGGATCGGCTGGCCGAGCGGATCAGCAGGGACCAGGCCCGGCTGGAGATGCTGGAGCGGCTGGCAGAAAGCGGTCTGCCCGGCTATGAGGTGACGCTGGGCAGGGAGCCGGAGCGTCGGCTGGCGGTGGTGCGAGCGATCTGCACCCCAGCGGAGATCGGAACCAGGTTCGAGGAGTGCGCAGGTCGACTGCTGCCCGCGCTCGGCAAGACGGGAATCGCATGGGAGCCGCCGCTGTGGGGGCTGTACCCGCTGGACCTGGAAGAGCGGATGGAGATCGCCGTCGGAGCGCAGACCTCGCAGGAGGAAGGCATGCCCGGCCTGGAATTCGAGGTGCTGTCCGGCGGACTCGTTGCCGAGACCATGCACATCGGGTCCTACGCGCAACTGCCTTTGGCCTACAACGCGCTCTTCGCCGCCATCCATGAGCACGGACTGCGCCCGCAAGCGCCCGTACGCGAGGCGTATCTCGTCGGACCGGCAGAGGCACCGCAAGAAGAACTGATGACCCGACTGATCATCCCTGTCCAGGAGAGCATGGCATGACCACGGTAATAGACATCGATGCCCGCGGTACACGGCACTGCGAGACGACAGCCCTGGGGGTGCTACTGCGGCACCAAGGACTTGATCTGTCCGAGCCCATGCTGTTCGGTCTCGGCTCCGGTCTGTCCTTCATCTACTGGGACGGCAAGAACATGGACTTTCCCTTCCTCGGGGGACGGGTCAAGCCTTTCGACCTCACCAGCAACCTGGCCACCAGGCTCGGGCTGGAGCTCCTGATCCAGGAGACCACCTCCCCGCGCAAGGCATGGGACAACGTGGCAGCCTCTATTGATGCCGGCCACCCCGTCGGACTCCAGCTCGACAGCTACTACCTGGACTACTTCAGCTCGAAGGTCCACTTCGGCGGCCACGTCGTCGCCATGTACGGCTACGACGACCACAACGCCTACCTGGTGGACACCGAACAGCAAGGCGGAGCGGTCTCCACCAGCCTGACCAGCCTCGCCCAGGCCAGGGCCGCGCGTGGCCCGATGACTGCCAAGCACCGGTCTTTCGCTCTCACCGCTCCAAGAAACCTGCCCTCCCCACACGGACAGATCGTCCCCGCTATCACCGCCTGCGCCGACGCCTTCCTCAACCCGCCCATCGCCAACCTCGGCCTCCGCGGCATCGAGAAGGCCGGCAAGCTGGTATGCACATGGCTCCAGCGCACCGACAACCCACAGCGAGACCTGCCACAGGCCGCCCGGTTGATGGAGATGGCCGGCACCGGCGGCGCCCTGTTCCGCAACCTTTACCGCGACTTCCTCGCCGAATGCACCGATCTGCTCGACAACAGCCACCTACGCACCGGCCACACGCTGTACGCCGAGGCAGCCACCCTGTGGACGGAAGTAGCAGCACTGATCAAGAAGGCTGGTGAATCGGGCGATGCGCAGTGCCTCGTCCAGGCCGGCTCGGTCTTCGGCGATCTCTCACGTATAGAGCGCGAGGCCATGCAAGCGCTGACCTGCCTGGGGAGTGAGACCGCAAGCATGATCCAGCCCTGACAGGCTTCAAGAAACCGGGTCTGGTGCATAGGCCGGCAGGAAGTAGCAGGTGATCCAGTCGTGGGTGTCGATGAACTCCCGTAGCCGGGCGTCTTTGTGCACGTTGAGGTTGTCCCGGACGAGCACGATCGGCGCGCCGAGCTGTTGATGGGCGGCGATCAGCAGGTCGCGGTAATCGGTCCAGGTGAACCGCCGTTGACGTTGACCTTCTCCAGGCCCTGTTCGAAGACCCGGGCCCAGCTCAACACCACGGAAGCGAGGTCGTCGACCATCTCGCCCAGCCGGGAGGACTCGGCGGTGATGCGTTCCACGCGCCTGTAGGCCCGTGGCACCGGCCAAGGCAGCTGCGGGAGCTGTCCTCGACGTGTAGCGTCGCTGCCAGATGCCGTGGTTCGTACTGCCCGCGCGTGAGTGCGGGCGCTTTGCTGTGTAGTGCCGAGCCAGGGCGATCACCTCTGGGACCGCGCGGTGCGGTTCCTGACAGCGACTGAGAGGCACCAGCATGGCCAGCGGAACCGTCAAGTGGTTCAACGCCGAAAAGGGCTTCGGCTTCATCGCCCAGGACGGCGGCGGACCGGACGTCTTCGCTCACTACTCCAACATCAACGCGTCCGGCTTCCGCGAGCTGCAGGAAGGCCAGGCAGTCACCTTCGACATCACCCAGGGCCAGAAGGGCCCGCAGGCGGAGAACATCACCCCCGCCTGAGTCCGGACGTCATCCGGGCCCGGGGCAAGCGCTTCTGGGCCCGGATGAGATGGCGCGCACACGGATCAGCCAGCGTTTGAACGCCGCAGCCGCAGCCGCAGCCGCAACCCGCGGACCGGTCGCCGCCACAAGACGCCGACCACTGGTGGCACCAATATCTCGTGCTCGGGCCCGAAGGTGACTTCGTCCCGCCGACGGCATGGATGCACCTCGCCATCGATACCACCCCTGGGGTCCTGCGCCAGGCCGTGGAGCGCCTCAAGGTCGATGACGTCCCCGGCGCATTCCACCACCCCGACCACCGATCGCCGACCAGATCGAAGAACGCGTCGACGCCTGCTGCAAGCGGCCGGAGGCGTCTCCGGGAAGGGAGTCGAGAAGCCGGCCACAGCCGGGGCACACGCCGGGAGCCTGCCAATGGGGTGGCCCCGCGTAACGCGCGAAGAAGACGCGGGGCCGAACGACTTCAGCGGGAGGCAGTGCCGCCAGTTCGGTCGGCCCGAAAGGATGCAAGAGCGGCTCGCGCTGGCACACCCGCACAGACGGTGCGCTCCCACTTACGCGAGGAGGTGGGGGCGCACCACCGTGACGGGTCCTGGGGTCGCCGCCGTGATGGCGGCGACCGCCACGGCGGCGGCCACCGCTACAGGTCGGTCAGAGGACGTCGACGAAGTCGCCGGTGGCGGTGGCGGTGGTGGTCGTGGAGGTACCGGCGAAGAAGTAACGCCAGTAGCCGTCCGACGAAGCCATCGCCGTGGCCTTCAGTTTTCCGTAGCTGTCAGTGGTGAGCGTCTTGACGGTCGTGTACGTGGACGCCCCCTTCTTGCAGAACTGGAGCTTCACCTGCTGCCCGGCGTATCCGTGATAGCCGCCGGACGTCTCCCAGTCCACGCGCGAGAGCTTGCCGGTGATGGTCAGCGCCTTCCCCTTGGTCACCGGCTCGGGAGCCGCATCGGCCGTCAGGGTGGTGTCGCGTAGGACGGCCACCGACTTGGCCGCGCTCAGGGCGACGTGTCCCGCGCGGTCCGCGGATTCGGCCCAGGCAGCCAGCTTCCAGGTTCCTGCGAGGGAGTTCCGGCCAAGGCTCCAGCGCGGCTCGATGTAGGCGAACTGCGCTTCGCAGGTCGACGTCGTCGTGGTGACCTTCGTGCAGGCTGCCGGCCAGGTGCCGTAGAGGACGGCGTCCGGGGTGTCGTACGAGCCCTTGTACAGATACATGTCGCCGCTCGCGATCCCCGAGGGGTCGGTGGCGGTGAACTTCGCCTTGAACGATTGCAGCGGCTCGTCGGTCAGCCCCACCGGGTTGCCCCCATTGACCACGACGTTCGAAATGCGGGTCGCGCCCACCACCTCGTCGTCGTGCGGCGCTGGTCCCGCGAACGCCAGGACGATGGGTGACCGCGCGGATCGCCGAAGACCGGCCGGGACTACCAGGACTGGCCGACTGCGCCCGCCGAACCAGCGCACCAGGGCCACGGTGCTGACCGTCCACACCGCACGGACAGAACCTGATGTGACACAACGCCACACGGCCATACTCGGGAGTCGGCTGCGAGGGCGGGACCGGCGTGCTGATTGGCTGGATGGTCAGCATCATCCTCATCTGTTGCGGCACCGCCCGCCGGTTGGCACGAGGAATCCATGGCGGGGGGGCGGGCAACTCCGCGCTGGCCAGCGCGCACCGTGTGATACCGCACTGGTCGCTGAGGGGGACAGGCAACGGGACACACCGACGCGTACCCGCCTCGGGCCCTGGACCGTCCGTCTCGCCCCACACCCCTGTGACCAGGCAGCTCGCCAGGCTCAGCGATCCGCTTCGGGGGTTCGTTCCGGGCGTGAAGCCGACAGGACCGGGCGTGTGGTGATCACGGAAGCCCACAATCACCATCTTGCCTACGGCGCTGTGTCGCGCGTAGGAGATCAGATCCTGCCTGTCGGAAGCGTCGACCAGGGACGCGCACTGGCGACGTCGGCGCCGATGCCGTAGCCGGGGCCGTCGTGCATACAGCGCTGAAGACTGTTCAGCTGGGCAGGTTGCGGGCTTCCTCGATCTCCCTGCGGAGCTGAGCCTCGCGCTCTGTCCTGCGGGTCTTCGCACGCAGGATGCGCTCGGGGTCGCTGTTGTACCAGAACCCGAAGGTGGCGATCGAGAACAGGGCAACCACAGGTATGTATGGGACGTACCAGTGGCCGGTCCTCAGCTTGTGAGTGACGACGAGCGTGATGGTGCAAAGCACAGGCATGGTGAACCACTGCAGCATCAGCTTCGGTCTGGGTCTAGGCGACATACGCGCCACTGTACGGGGCCCTCGGAGACGGTGCTCCGAGGGCCTACCTACCAGTCGGAAGCGTCGACCAGGGACGCTTCTCCCCGTTCGCGCTCCAACCACCACCAGCACAGATAACTCACAGTAGAGATGCACAACGGCTTCTCACCTCGTCGCAGTCGGAGGAGGTGTTGCGTCGGCGCTTCGCTGCCGTGACTGCGGCCGGGCTGGCTCGAGGGCAGGGTCCCGAGCTGAACCAGATCGGGTTCGTGGCGGCGTCGGCGGAACTGGCAGGCCTGGACGGTTGGCGGGCGATCACCGCGAAGGTGACGGCCACGACGGACCCCTCCCGGCACCTCGCGCAGAACCTCACGCCAGTCGGCGCTCGGAAGCCACACCTTCCCGATGAGGTGTGCAGTCCACTGGATGATGCCGTCCCGAGTCCGCAGCTTGACCGACGCCGTAACCATGCCCGAACGCCAACGGCACAGAGTGGAACAGAGCCCTGAACTGGGGCCGTTGTCCCGCCAAGAGCAGTTGATGGCTCTCCTGCATGCGTGCATGGTGCCCGAGCGCGTGCGGGACGACTGGGTGCAGGCGTGGAAGCTCTTCCGCGTCCAGCTCAGCGCACTGGACACCGGCTGGACCGGATGTCCCAACCGATGCCCCCGAAAGCTGTCCAGCACCTGCGCCTGAACCGGCCGTACCCGACGGCTGGCGCGTTCGGTGTGCGAGCCGCCGTGCCGTGCCGGGACGGCCTGGCCGAGGAGGTGGTCGGCTGGCAGAAGGGGCTGGGCATCCCTCCGTCAGGTAACCGGCTCCTTTACCGGGACCTGGGGCGCTGTGCCGCGCCTTCGCTCCAAGGGCCACAGGGAACCTTTGCATCCCGCAGCCCACACATCGCATGCGGACAGCCCGCGTGCCCGACCCCCGAGGGGAATTGCTCGTGTCCATACTCGCCCTGCTGGTTGTGCTGCTGTTGGTCCTGGTTGGCCTGCTGGCGGGTGCCGCGTCGAGCAACGCCGCGTCGAAGGACGAACTCGCCAACGAGGCCCTGGTGCCGCAGCAGGCAACGTCGTCGACCGCCTCACCTTCAATGGCACCATCATCGAGACCGGCACCGACTCCTACCGGCTGGCCAGCACCCGAGTCCGCAGGGCCCGTTCATTCAAGGAGTGCGAACGACGCCCGCTCTTGCCACTTCGCACCGTCATGCACCATGAGGTCAACTGACGCGACCCGGGACGTGAAGGGGAGTCTGCCGAGCAGGTCAGCCTCAATCTCATCCAGAACTGCATCCTCCTGACCGTCAGCGACGGTCAGGTGGGGCACGATCTCGGTGAATTGGCCCCCATAGGGAGGGGCTTCGGGCCACCGGTCAGCGATCACCTCAGTGAGCAGCCGCAACTGCGCGTCTGGCTCCGGAGCGAGATACAGCACTCCCGGAAACCGCCCCCAGCTCTCAATCCGCAGCTCAAAGGCATGATGACTGCCGAGCAGATCAGTGAGAGTCGAGTAGACACGCGCATCTATTCGGCTCTCGTCGAGGAACGGGAAAAGCACCGTGACATGTGCTGGTACTCCTGCTTGGGCTGACGGATCGAACCGTTCACGCCATGCGCGGACGGCTGGCTCCGCGTCCGTGATCATGAGCGATCCGAGGCACGAAACAAGCGGGGCGCCGACGGCGCCGGACCGGTATCCGCTGTACCGATGTTCCAACTACCTCCCGTCGGTGCGGCGTGGCGCACTGCCGGGTGATCTCTGTGTGAGTGCTCGTTGCCCTCTTCCAGCTCTGCTCTCACTTGCCCGGGCAGACGGGGCTGCGCGCCTGACCTGGCAGGTAGTCGGACTGTTCCTGCGGCGTCAGATCACGATGCACGGCTCGACAGATCATCTGTATCGCCTCGTATGGGTCGGGCAGGGATACTTCCCATAGCCGCGCCGTACGATCATCGCTGCCAGTTGCCAAGGTGTGCCCGTCGGGCTGAAGGCCACTGACTCGATGGTGCTGGTGCCGGTGAATTGCGCGCGAGCGTGTCCCGTGGTCACATCCCACAAGCGCGTCGTGCCGTCGTCGTAACCGGAGGCCAAGGTGTCCCCGTCTGGACTGAAAGCCACCGAGTACACGTTGCTGTGTCCGCCGGGGAGGGTGAACCGGCGCCGACCGGAGGCCGTGTCCCAAAGCTGAGTCGTGCCGTCCGAGTTGCCCGTGGCGAGGATCTGCCCGTCACGGGTGAAGGCCACGGATGCCACAGCGCTGCCCGGGCGATGCGGGAGGACCGGGCGACTCGGGAGGACGATGCGGGTATGGAGTGTGCTTACGTCCCACAGGCCCGTCGTTCCGTCATCCTCCCGGCCTTCACCGGCCCGTCGAATTCCGGCGCCGCCTCGATCAGCACCGAGCCCCCACCGTCCAGCGGAATCCGGGCGATTCCTTCCACGTGCCGCTCGCCCCTCCCACGATCCCAGCCCTGCCCCGTCCTCAGGCCGACCGAGAGCCAACATAGCGGAGGGGAGCTCCTCCTTGAGGAGGAGTCGTGCATCCCTGGCATCGGCTTGGGGGCTTGTGACTGTCTGTGACGAATACGTCCCTTGGTGACTGAGAACTCGCGACACGCGGGCCGTTGACGCCGCCCGGGAGCGCACTGCCGAGTACCTGCTGGCGGCGCGGCTGGAGCAGCTGCGCGAGCAAGCGGCGGTGCGCACCGAGCAGGCCGCGCCCGCACCGTGGTCGGCTCGGCTGACCGAGCTGGCCGCGCGTCCGCTGGACGGTGAGACGGCCGGGGCGGTGATCGCGTGAGCGGCGAGCTGAGCGGGGTCGACCTCGCGCGCCAGGCCCTGGTCGCGGCCCGGGAGGCGGCGAAGAAGAACGGCGGTGCCCGCAGGGAGAAGCCGAAGCGGCGTACCGGTGTGGTGGTGCGCCGGGACGGCCGTGAGCCGCTCGGGCTGGGCACCGCGATCACGATGATGATGACTGAGTGCGGCATGGTCGCCCCGGCCGCCGGCGGTAGAGTCCTCGCCCAGTTCGGCGACGTCCCCGCCGCGGCTGAGCCCGAGTTCGCCGGTCACGTCCAGGCCGTGGCGTTCGACGCGGACACCGGCCGCTTGGACGTCGTCCCTGACGTTCCCGCGTATGGCACGAAGCTGCGCTGGAGCCCGGCGAAGCTGTTCGACGCGGCCAACACGAAGGTGTCCGACACGAACGTGCGCACCCTGAAAGTCCTGCCGCCCGCCTTCGGGAAGGCCGACCCCACGGCGGCCGCCGTCCCGGACCCGCAGCCGACCGCGCCCACTGTGCTGGCACCGCGCGCCGCCCCGCCCAGGCGGTGGAGCGGCAGAACCGGGCGATGCGCGAGCTGTCCTGCCGCGCGTTCCCCGAGCGCGGTATTCAGACAGGTCCGATTGCATTTATGCCATTCGGCTACAACCTGCCTCCAACATCACTGAGGCGCGGCTACACAAGAAGGCTGGGGCGGTGTCCTGCCGTCCCCGTGGGTCCGGTCGTTGGGGAGGTCTGGACGGTTGCTGACCATCGACGTGGCGGTGCTGCTCGCGGTCATCGTGTTCTTCAGGCTGCGGCGGCGCACGCAGGCCCGCAGCCGCTCCGACGAGCAGCTGACCGTCGTCATCGTCCTGGCGCTGGGCGTCCTGATCGCACCCACTCCGGCAGGCCAGGGAATCCTGAACATCGTGGGGCAGCTCGCGAGCGGCGTCACGGAGGCCAGCCGATGAGTCCCCGTGCACGCAGGGGCCGGACGCCGGCGACCAGGCGCCTGCCGGTGCGACGGCGTACGCGCAGGCCAGGTAAGCGGCGGCAGCGCGCGGATGACCGGTTGATCGGTCTTCTCGTGGCCGTGGTCCTGGCCGTCGCCCTGGTGGTGGCCGTCGTCAACTGGCTGCTGACTCACTGGTGGGTCGTGGTCGTCATCGGGGCGCTCGGGGTGCTGGCCGGCGGTGGCTGGCTCTACCAGAAGCGGCAAGGCGCGCAGTGGGAAGCGGTCCGCGCGCAGGGCCTGCGGTACGGGCTGGCCCAGCTGGACGCCCTGCACCACTCCCAGTTCGAGGACGCGGTGCGCGATCTGATGCGCCGTGACGGCTGCCAGGACGCGGTCCGCGTCGGAGGCGGCGGGGACCTGGGTGCCGACGTGAAGGCCACCGACCCCTACGGACGGCGCTGGGTGATCCAGTGCAAACACAGGCGCAACGGCCTGGCCGGCTCCGCAGTGGGCACGCCGGACCTTCAGGTCCTCAACGGCACCGCCCGCCAGGTTCACGGCGCCGACGTCGCGGTGATCGTGACGAACGGCCGGGTGACCGCACCGGCCGCGGCTTTCGCCAAGCAGCAGCGGCTGCACGTGGTCGACCGTCACACCCTCGGAGTGTGGGCGTCCGGCTCCCGTCCCTTGTGGGAGCTGCTCCGGGCCATCCCGCCGCCTCGCCGACCCACTGCCCTCTCCTGAGCAGCCGCGGCCCGGGGCTGCCCCACAGCTGTCTCCTCGCCCAGCGGGCGCCGACAGAGTCGTATGCGACCTGGCAGCCGAAAGGCGGAGCAGCCTCATCCGTCAGGGCGACCAATCCGTGACTGAGGACGACGCCAGCTGCCTGCAGCTTGCCACCGCGGCGGGGTCAGTCAGTTGCTGTGCGATGTAGATGGTGGGGGGGGGGTGCAGCTGTCGGCTCCTTAGGTGTGTGCCGGGTCGGCGGCGTGGATGAGTTGGCGGAGTGCGCCGTAGTAGACGTCGTGGTCGACGGTGGCGGGCAGGATCGTGGCGAGGTGCCCGGTCAGGACCGGGAACTCGTCGGCGGCACCCTCGCCGCCGTCAGCGTCCCCGGCTTCCTGGAGGCCCTCACCTGACAGGCCGCACTCCATGCGCTGGACCGGCTGCCCACAGCCGACTACGACCGGCAGCGGGTACCGACCCGGATCGCCCGGTTCGGGCCTGCGATGGACGACTACCGCAACCAGGACGGGCGGCTGGATGCCGGACCGTACTGGCGTGCTGCGGAGGCGGCGCGGGCGGCCTGGCACCGGGCCGGGTTACGCCCGGACCCGGTCGCCGTCGCGATGGCCCGGCTGGGGTCGGCCTGGGGTGCTGCGGTGGCGCCGGCCATGATCGGCGGCCGGGCGGTCTTCGGCGGCACGCTCAGGGAGATCAACGCCGGCGCGCTGATTCACTACGACGACATCAACCGGGAGTTCGCTTTCGGCCTGTTCGACCAGGACGTCGTCGCCCAGCTCGCCTTCAACGTCTGGGTCGCGGTTCCAGTGGCGGGCAGGGCGACCACCGTGTGGCGTCACCGCTGGGAGCCGGCCGACGAGCAGCACCGCGAGGCCTACGGGTACCCGCCCGCCGCGGTCGCTTGGTGACGGGCTGCTGTTCAACCCTGCCAACTTCCACGCGGTCGAGCCGAACCCGGGCGGGCGCCGGATCGCTTGGAAGATCACCGGGAATCTCACACCTCAGGACGGGAGATCCATACCAGGCGGTCCAAGTCTCCGCAGGTCAGCGAAATCCGTCGGTTGCCCACCTGCGGCAGACATTCGCGTTGGAGGGCCGCCGCCTACAACTGGATTCGTCACGCCCGCGGCATCACTGCCCGGAGGGAAATACTCCCGCGCCCGAGCCTGAACGCCCGGGAGCGTGCGCTCTTACGGGCAGTCAGGCTGGGGCGCGGGGCTGGGCTCAGTTGGTGCAGGTGTCGAGCATCGCGGACAGTGTGGACTTCTCGTTGTCGGTGGTGGTCAGCTTCCAGACGGACTTGATGTGGGTGTGGTCCTTGGCGTAGGTGCACCAGATGGCGTGGTTGGTGGGCTTCCAGTCGGCCGGCCCGCTGTCGGACTTCGACGAGTTGGACGACCTTCGAGGTCGTTGCCGAGGGCACGGTGGCCAGTACGCGGCGGGTGGCCGTGGGCGAAGGCGTACTTTCTCTACCGGAGTCCGGAACTGGGCACCCGGATCGAACGGCACCGTGCCAAGGGCGGGGCGACCCCGGCGGTGCCCGTAGAGCCTCCTGGTGACTCGTCCACCTCAGCCGCCGTAAGGGCCCTCAGCGCCCGTCTCACCCGACAGCAGCAGGTTCACCACGAAGAGGTCGAGAGGCTCCGGAAGGCCCTTGAGGCGGCTCACGGCGAGAACCTCGATCTGCATAGGCGCCTGGCCGCCCACCACGAGGCCGACTGAGACTCCAAAACCTGCCCCAGGGCAGCCCTCCCTGGGACTCGGGACGTCAGGGTCGGAGTTGTTCCTTGCTGTGTGCTATTCGCGGATACCCGCGGCCTCGATCGCCCGGTGGCGGGTCGCACGCCAGGTCGCGCCGGATGCGGTTGCGACGGCGACGAGGGCGCAGATCGCGACGGTCCCCCAGATCTGGGTCCACGGGATCACTGTCGGCGCTCCGGTCACGAGCTTGCTCAGCGAGGCGTGCTGGGTCACCGCGGCGAGCACGGTTGCCACGGCGCCGAGCACGGCGCCCACGATCACTGCCACGGCCGACTCGGCCGCACAGACTCTCACGATCTGCCCGCGCACGGTACCGGCGAGCCCGAGCAGGGCGAACTCCCGCCGCCGCCCGGCCATCGCCATGACCAGCGTGTTGGCGACCGCGATCAGCGCGTAGGCCAGCGCAATCCCCAGGATCACCACCGCCGCGTTGTTCGTCTGTCGCGCGGCCTGCGAACGCTCGGCCCCGAGGTAGGCGTCGTACGTCATTATGTGCGCCCCCGAGCCGGCCAGTGCCCGGTTCACCGCGGCCGTCTGCGCAGTGTCGAGTTTCCTGCCGGTGCCGGTCGCGGAGTCGAGGTAGACCTGACTCGTCGTCAGTGCGCGGGTCAGCGCGGAGGACACATAGGTGTCGTCGCCGTGCAGGCCGCGGGCGACGACGGCCGCGATGACCGTCGGGACCCGGCGGCCGGTCGGCAGCAGGGCGACCAGGTGGTCCCCCACCGAGAGGTTGTCGGACTCGGCCGCGTGCTGGTCGATGACCAGGAAGTTCTCGGGCAGCGAGGCGAGGGATCCGGAGAGCACGGGCGGGCTGACCGTGTCGCCCAGCGCCTTCGCGGGCACCGCGTTCGTCGTCAGCGAGTCGATCTGTTCACCTCTGGCGGTGCCGATCCGGACGTTCATCGTGGCGACCGGGGTGACGCGGACGCCGGGCACGGCCTCCAGGCGGGCGAGTGTCGTGGCGCCGATCCCCAGGTTGCCGCCGGGCAGGGCCACGGCCGCCGCGTGGATCTCCTGCCGCTGCCGGGCGAGCACCGCGGCGTCACCGGATTTCTGCATGGTCAGCAGCGTGCCGACCAAGCCGACGGCCACCACGATCGGCGCCACGGTGGCGGCCGTGCGGCGCCGGGAGGTGAGGATGTTCTCGCGCACCAGCAGCGGGCCGGCCTTGGCGGAGCCGCGCAGCGGACCGATCAGCAGCCTGGTGACCGGACGCAACAGGAACGGGGACAGCAGAGTGACCGCGCCGACGTAGAGAACCGGCACCGCCTCGTACTTGCGTACGGTGGCCGCGAGGTACGGCGTGGTCCGGGAGATCTCGATCCCCACGATGACCGCCGCGGCCAGCATCCCGATCCCCAGCAGCCAGCGGACCGGCGTCATCCCGCGGCGCTCCACCGCGCTCTCGCGCAGTACCTCGACCGGCCGGATGAGGGATACGCGCAGCAGGGTCGCGGCCGAGCCGGCCAGTGCCGCGAACACGCCGATGACGAAGGAGATCAGCAACGGCACGACATCGAACGGGATGGTGAACCACGACGGGGCGACGCCGTGGTCGAGCATCCAGGAGCGCAGCGGTACGGTCCCGAGCGGCGCGAGCACGCATCCGGTGATCGCAGCGGCCAGGCCGATCAGCAGGGCCTCGCCGAGCACCATGCGCCGCACCTGCCCGGGCGCGGCGCCAACCAGCCGCAGCAGCGCCAGTTCGCGGCGGCGCTGCTCGGTGGCGAAGGCGAAGGTCGCGATGACGACGAAGACCGCGACGCACACGGCCAGTCCGGTCGTACTGCCCGCCATGGCCTGGGCGTTGGCCAGTTCCGCGGACCCGCCGGTGTCATCGGGATCGATCCGGGTCAGGTCGTCGCCGGTGAGGACCACGGCGCGAGCGCCCACGAGCGAGGACAGCCTGCTCTGGTCCTGGCTGGTCACGAGGGCGTTGACACCGGGGGACAGGCGCGCCGCCTCCGCGTCGCTGAAGAAGACCGCGTTCTCGAACCATAGTGCGCCGGTGAAGCCCACCACCTGGTAGCGGCGGACGCCGTCGCCCGTGGACACCTCGGTCTGACGGCCGATCAGCGCCGTGGAGCCGCCGCCCACGACGATCTCGTCCGCCGCGCGCGGTGCGCGCCCGGCCACCAGGCGGTAGCCCGCGTAGGAGGCCGAGGACCAGGGGTGGCCGGTGGTGTCCGAGGAGCCGGTGGCGAGCTGGACGGGGAAGCTGCGGTCGGGCGTGGCATGCCCCGCCGCGGTCACCTTCGCGATCACATCCGCCGGGAGGACGGCGGGCGCCTCCATCGGGTCTCCGTCGAAGCCCAGCGGCGCGACCACGGCCGAGGCGTCCTTGAACCGCTGCGGATCCGGGTGCGGCGTGCCGAAGGTGGCCGCGAGGGTCAGCGTCATCATGCCGATCATCGTCGTACCGAGCGCGAGAGCGACGAAGGCGCCCACGAACCCCATCAGACGGTGGCGCAGGGTGGCTGCGGCGATCTTCAGCACGGCTGCGTCCCGATCCCGCCGGGCTCCAGCGCGGCCATCCGCAGGGCAACGGACTCTGCCGTCGGCTCGGCCAGTTCACCTGTCACCTGACCGTCGGCGAGGAAGACCACGCGCTGCGCGTACGAGGCGGCCACCGGGTCGTGCGTCACCATGACCACCGTCTGCCCGTGCTCCTCCACGACACCGCGCAGCAGCGCCAGGACATCGCGCGCACTGCGTGAGTCCAGCGCGCCGGTCGGCTCGTCCGCGAAGATCACCTTCGGCCGGGTCACCAGGGCACGGGCGATGGCGACCCGCTGCTGCTGGCCGCCGGAGAGCTCGGCGGGCCGGTGCCCGCCACGCTCGCCGAGGCCGACCTCGGCAAGCCCCCGGTCGATCACGGCCGCGTCGAACTCGCGCCCGGACAGCCGCAGCGGCAGCTCCACGTTCTGCCGTGCGGTCAGCGCCGGGATGAGGTTGAAGGACTGGAAGATGAAGCCCATCTGGTCGCGGCGCAGCCCGGTCAGGGCGCGCTCGGAGAGCTTGTGCAGCGGTACGCCGTCGAGGAGGACCTGGCCCGAGTCGACCCGGTCGAGGCCCGCCGCGCACTGCAGCAGCGTCGACTTGCCCGAACCCGACGGGCCCATGATGGCGGTGAAGGTGCCAGTGAGGAAGGACAGACTGACCCTGGCCAGAGCAGTGATGCGATTGTCGCTACTGCCGTACGTCTTTTGCACGCCGGACAGACGGATGACCTCACGATCGCTCGCCGCACCGACGGAGGCCAGGCTCGAAGCCGGGACCTGTCCGGGAGAAGCTGACGTAGCTGAACTCTTGTTCCGGAACACTCTTTCGCCTTCCCCCGGGGGCTTCGTCCGGGGCGATCGGGCCCCGCTGCGCCGACGCTAGAGCCGTATGCGATTCAGGCACCTCCGGGCTGCCCCTGATATCGCCCCTGAGGAATCCCTGACCGGACAGGGCAGCGGCCTGCGGTGTGACGCTGCAGCTCGCTGACGCGGCCGAAGGCCGGGGGTCATGACTCCATGGACTCAGTGGCATGCAAGCGGTATGTCGCTGACGGTGGTGTCGTCGTAGACGGAGTGCCAGGAGCCGCTTGCCGACTGGCAGTGGTCGGGTTGTCCTGGACGTTCTTCCCATCGCGTGCGAGGACGTCCTGGCGGGTGGCGCAGCCGTCCGGTTGGGTGGACCAGATGTCGAACTTGTCGCGGGCATAGCCGTGCATCGAATGCGGCGTAGCCACGATAAGCGCGGCCAGCTCACTGCGGGCAGTCGAGGTGCTGGACCGGTATTTGCAGGTGGTTGCCGATCACATCGACACAGGTGGGCGACGACGGATCCGCTGCGGGAGCCGCACAGCGTGCGGCAGGTGCGGTGACGAATACGGTGGGCAGGGTGATCGTCGGGACGATGACCGGAAGCGTCGGCGTGACGAGCGGCGGCTCGGGCCTCGACCGTCTCCCTGCCGGCCGCCGGCCGCATTGACGGCGTGGTACGGCAGTATGCCCGGGTCACCTCGCGAGGGGCTTCGAACAGCTCACGGCCCTGCCCCGGCCGAAAGGACAGCTGACCTGGGTCGGCAAACCGCACGACCAGCAAACCCTGTCCGCCCGCGCCGATCTCAAGGGCTGCTCACCCGCGGCGGGTTAAGAGGTCGCTGCAGACCACCGCACAAACGGCAGGCAGCCCAGTAGCCATCTGTCGGTGGGTGCCGGCAGGCACCCACCGACAGATGGAGTAACGCTGCTTACGAGGGGAGTTGTCCGTGTGAGCGGGTCAGCGGACGAACCGGCTGTATTCGTCGAAGTCGATGCGGCGGTCGCCGTTTTCGTCGGCCATCTGGACGATGGTGGTGATGTGCTCGTCGCTGATGCGGTTGTTGCCGTTCAGGGATGCCTTGAGTTCGTCAGCGGTGATGTAGCCATCGTTGTCGGTGTCGATCGCGTTGAACTGTTCGCGCTTGCTGGCGGTCATGATGGATGTCCTTTCGGGAGGAGCCGGGGTGTTGCGCATGCCTGCCCCTGACCGGCGGCTGCGAAGGCGTGTGCCCGTGCGTACCGCGGCTGTGCCATCCGGGCGGTACAGGGTCAGGTCGTACAGGGGGTCCTGTTCAGGAGAAGACGACAGATCGTAGGAGGAGGCGGTCGGATGCGCCCGCGCCCGGAGGCAGGGTGAAATAGGTGTCGCCTTCGCAGTCGGCGTTGAGGAAGACGGTGGCCGTGGCGTCCGTGTGGTTCTTGGGCGCCCTTGGGGCTGTTCCGGGTGCGGAGCCCGGCCCGGAGAGGTTGATGCACGTGCCGCCGGCGGGGTTGTTCAGGAACCCGACGGCCTCGTATCCCTCGGCGGTGGTGTAGGTGTAGCGGAACTGGCCGGTCGCTGCAGAGGCTGCGCCAGGTACAGCCAGAAGCAGGACGAAGGCACTGCAGGCAGCACCGACGGCCGCCGTGACGGAACGAAGAGACACAGGGATTTCTCTCTGTCGGTTACCGGTGCGTCAGTGCCAGCGATGCCCCGAAAGCTACGGGATAAGCGCATTGTCCCCCGAACGGGAATGCCGAATCGTTTCCCTTTCGGGCAGGTAGCCCACAGCATCGCGGCCACCGAGCAGCGCTTGCACACAAGGTGACGGCCAGGGCGAGGGCCCGCGAGCGTGAGTGGGAGCGGCCCGAACATTCGCGACGGGCGTAGGCCCTGCGAAGGCGCGGGCGTTCCTGAGCCAGACGCCGATCTTGTGGCCCCGGTGGGTGGCGTCGGTGGGGGCGAGCAGGTGCCCGTTCTGGGCGGCCCATCCTCGCGAGGCCGCCAGGCCCCTCTTCCCACGCGGTGTAGTAGTCGGACCAGGCCATGCCGAGCTTCTCCAGCTGCTCAATGAGCCTGTCACCCATGTTGCCGCGAGCGTGGAAGCGGCGAGTGTCGGCGATCCACTGCCCCAGCGGGAAGGAGGCGAGGGAGGCTGGCCACTCCTCGGCCTCCGCCGTTAACGGGACAGCCCGTTGAGCGGCAGGTCGGGATGGTTCGCGATTGGATGGTCACGGCGGCCAAGGAGCGCAACGCACTGGACAGCGCGGACAACGCCACGCGACCGGGGTCGCCGCGCCCTTCGGGTTGAATGATTCGCCCGTCTGGGCGAGTGTCCCGCACCTGCCACGCCATCTGTAGAAAGCTCTCCGGTGGCAGCTGATGGCACGACAGCCGCCACCAATTCCCCCACTCCCGATAGGCATGCCCCATGCGCTTCTCAACCCAACGAATGCGGCGCGCTCTCCTCTCCTCCGCCCTGTGCACCCTGCTGGCTCTGCTCGCCGTGACCGCCGCCCCCGGCCAGCGGGCCCACGCCTTCAACGGAAGCACCTCGCAGTGTGCGCTGCGGGGGCGAGGAACTGAGCTGAACGAAGGCCAGAACACCGACTACACCCAGTACCAGAACCCCGTCGGCACCAAGAACGTCGGCGTGGTGTACGTGGACTTCCCCGACACGCCCGGCGCCGGCGCCGTTGCCGACTACTACAACCTCCTGTCCCCGGCAGCCGAGTGGATGCGGAACGCCTCGTACGGCAAGACCTCGCTGAACATGCGATCGGTGTTGAACCGGTGGATCCGGATGCCGTCCAGCTCCGGCTCCTACGGATTCGGCAATCTCACCTACCAGCAGCACACCCGGTACGTGACCGACGCACTCCGGGCCGCAGCCAACGCCGGCGCCAGCCTGGCCGGGTACGACCTGTTCTACATCGTCCCGACCAACCACTCCCGGATCGGCCACTCCTCCGCATGGTTCTGGACCCCTTCCAACCCGATCGTCATCAACGGCACCAGGATCCGTTTGGCGGCGACGTTCGGTACGGACATGTGGTATTGGGGTTTCAAGGTAGCCGACCACGAGACCTTGCACCTCTTCGGAGCGCCCGATCTGTACGCCTTCAGCGGTGATCAGTTCCAGTACACCGGCGGCTGGGACCTCATGGGCCACATCACCGGCCGGGGCCCGCAGTATTTCGGCTGGGAATCGTGGAAGTTCGGGTGGATCGGTGACAACCAGGTCGTCTGTGTGTTCCAGCCCAGGACCCAGAACACCATCGCGTTGAACGGGGTCGAGTACACCGGCGGTCACAAGCTCCTGGTGGTCAAAACCGGCCCCACGACTGCCTACGTCGCCGAGGCCCGCCGCAAGGCACACAACGACGCCAACGCCTGCTCCACCGGCGTCCTCATCTACAAGGTCGACACCTCCACCGCGACCGGCCGGGGACCGATCCGGGTCGTGTCCAACCCCAAGGCCGCGGCGCCGCCGGCAGGCTGCAGCACGCTGGACATGGCCACCTGGCAGCCGGGCCAGACCTTCTACGACTCCACCACCAACGTCCAGTTCACCGTCCGGTCCGCCGCCGATCACAACAGCACGGTGAACGCCATCAAATGGTGACCTGAAGCACCGACTGTTCTGACCGTCGGATGGTCTCATCCGCGGGTCGGCCTCGATCTTCCATGAGGGTCCGCCAGCAAGCTGACGGACCCTCATGGAAGCTGCGCCATCTTGAAGTGGCTGGTCAGGGTGCTGGGTGTGATGTCGTTTCGGGGTGCTCGTGCTGGTCGTGGGCGGCAGTCTGGGGTGTAGATCGTCTGGCAGGGGATGAGCGAGCAACTCGCCGACGAGCGCACGGAGGCCGGGTCGCCGGTGGTCCAGGTGGCAGGTCGGGCGGTGCGGCAGGCCGCCGGCCCGGTCTCCACCCGGCAGATCGGCGAGGTGCTGGGCTTGGACACCGGGGTACGGGGCAAGCTGGAGCCGTTGCGCGGGAAGCCCACGAAGCTGGCCGACCGCGGCTGGCTGCACAAACGACCCGACGGGAAGTTCACCACCCGCCCGTGAACGGTCCGCACGGCGATCGGGGCGTAACCAAGGTGCCCCCGGCGGCTGTTGGAATTGTGTGACGAAAACCAAAGAGCACGCCGGGGACACCGTGTCCCTGGTCTACCAGTGCCGCCTGCCGCTGTCCACGCACACCATGCACTACCTCACCGACCTCCTGCGACGCCATCTCAAAGCGATACGGTCGAGGTGGCGGGCGCTGCCGCCCGCGAGGATCACGGTGATCGTCTTGGCCGTGCTGCGGCACGATCAGCGCCTGGCCGACATGGCCGGCGGCAACGACATCTCCGCCACCACCATCCGGTGCTGGCGCGACGAGCTGATCCACCTGCTGGCCGCGAAGGCCCCTCGCCTGGACCACGCCCTGAAGAAGATCGCCCGGCGGGGCGGCGAGGTCGTCCTGATCGACGGCACCCTCATCCTCACCCAGTGGCGTACCGGAGAGGCGAACCGCCCGAACTACTTCGGCTGCATCGCCGCCACGGCCTGCACGTCCTCGCGCTGACCGACGAGCGGGGCCGTCTGGTGTGGATATCGGCCGCCCGGCTCGGCCGCACCCACGACATCACCGCCGCCCGCCGCGACCGCATCCTGGCCCACCTGCGTGCTGCCGGCCTCGGCGCCGTGGCCGACCTGGGCTTCCTCGGCCTGGACGACGACGGGGACGATCCCGTGGTCGTCACCGGCTCCAAGGCCACCCGCGCACGCAGGCTCGCATCCGCCGAGAAGGAGGCCAACCGGGTCCTGGCCGTCGGACGCGTCCCCGTCGAACGCGGTTTTGCCCACCTGAAGAACTGGCGGATCCTCACCAAGCTCCGTACTGACCCCGCCCGCGCCACCCACCTGTTTCGCGCTGCTCGTCCTGACGAACATCGAGGCCACTACCGACAATTGGTCTCTACCGCAGGTAGCCCACGATCAGCACATGCCCCCGGAACAGCGTCACCGGGCCGGGATCGGCTGAGTGAGGTTCACCGGATTGCCGTCGGGGTCCTGGATGTGGGCGACGCGCTGTCCCCACGGCATGTCGTTGGGGCCGCTGCGGACCGAGCCGCCCAGCGCCGCCACCCGGCCGAGCGTCTCGTCGACGTCGTCGACACCGATGCTGAGCAGGATCCGCGACGCCGCGCCAGTCTCCGGGTTCGCCTTGGCCACCAGCCCGAGGTCGGTGTCGCCGATGCGCAAGCCGAGGTAGAAGGCCGGGCCTTCGGCCGGTACCCGGAAGATCTCCTCAGCGCCGAACAATTTCGTATAGAAGCCGAGCAGAACGTCCTGGTCGGCAGTCACGATCACTGGCTGGATGGTGGACATGGCACTCCTGTCGAGAACGGTCGTGTCGCTGGGTAGACCGTTCGAGGACGGTGAACTCATCGGCAAAACCACCCCGCCGGACGATCGGGACGACTGCTGTTCCTGCGGCTCCAGTTGCTCCAGTTCTCCCCGATCCTCGTTCCAGTGGCGATAGCGGGCCTGCGCCGGCTGCTCCGCGATGACGAGCTGCGCTGGGCCCGGCCGCTGGCGCTCGCCTACCCGGCGCTCTGCATCCTGGTGCTCCTCGGCGGCGGCAAGCCGTACTACCCGCTCCCGCTGCTGCTCGCCGTGACGGCGGCCAGCTGCGAACCCGTCGTCCACGCGCAGGGCAGAGCTGGACACGTCGACCTGTCAGGCAAGGTCACCGGGCAGTGGCCTCCCTCGCCCGGGCACCTGTCACTGCTATGAGAATGGGGTGGTGTCACACCGTGTGGATCAGGGACGCGGCCGAAGTGAAGCCTGTGGGCTGGATTGTTGACTCCAATCCTGATAAATGACTTTGTCATGGTCATGAACACGATTGAACTGCACAGTATCAATCGTTGGGAGGCGTCCTTCCTGCGCGAGGAGGTGGGCGGCTACTTCACCCACGGCGTCGAGTGCACACCGGGCGCGACGGTACTCGACGTGGGCGCCAACATCGGTGTGTTCTCGGCGGCCGTCTATGAGCGGCTGGACGGGGACGTGCGGATCTACGCCTTCGAGCCGGTGCCGCCACTCCACGCGACACTCGAACGCAATGCCCGCGAATTCTTCAACGGACGTCTGACCGCGCTCCCTTACGGCCTGGCGTCCCGTGACGACGAGCTCGATTTCAGCTACATTCCGGCCGCCACGATCTTCTCGTCCTCATCGCGGGATCAGGGGAACATCGAGGCTGAGCGGCGGCGGGTCACCGCCAGCGTTGTGGAAATGATCCGCCAGGGCGGCCTGGGACCGGTCCTGCGCCGCGTACCCGCTCCCATCCTCACTCTTCTCGTCGGCCGCAAGCTGCGGGTGATGCGGCGGCTTGAGACGCACCGGGTGAAGGTCAGGCCCCTGTCATCAGTGCTCGACGAGCAGGGCATCGACCACATCGACCTGCTCAAGGTTGATGTGGAAGGCGCCGAACTCGATGTGCTCAGAGGCATCGAGGAACGGCATTGGCCGCTGGTCCGCCAGGCCGTCGTCGAGGTGGAGCGCTGGCAGCAGAACCGCGACACAGTCTGCGAGGTCCTCCTCACGCACGGCTTCACGGTCAGCACCGAGCAGGACCCGGTGCAGCAGGCCGGCGACATTGGCATGGTGTTTGCGGTCAGGCCCTACTGACTTCGGCTCGTCAAGGTGACGCTCGATTTTCGAGGGGCAGGCCGGTGCCTGCTGTGAAAGCCGTCGAGGGTGTCGGGCTGATATTGAAGGCGTTTGAGCCGGTTGCGGACGAGCGTTTCCAGGCGGTCGAGGGCGACGACGGCGAGGTTGGCCAGGCTGCGTTTGACGTGTGCCCACACGCCCTCGACGGGGTTGAGGTCAGGTGAGTAAGCGGGCAGCAGGAACACTGTCAGCCATTCACGCTCAGTGATCAGCTCACGCATGGCTTGGGAGATGTGTATGTTGAGCCGGTCCCAGACCAGCACGACCGGCGCCTTGACGAGCTGGTGGGCGCCGTCGATCAGCGCGATGAAGTCGCGTTCGCCCATGCTGCGGCGCTTGCCTTTGCCCGCGGGGTGGGTGCGCAAGCGGTGGCACAACCGGGTTCGTGAGCCGGGCCGCATCGCGATCAGTCCGGCCACCGACAGCCGTCCCGAGCGCCGCCCGCTGACTGTCACGACCGGTGTGCGGCCGCGCCGGCCCCAGGTGCGTCCTTTGGGCGGCCGACAGGTGAAGCCCGCCTCGTCCTCGAAGCAGATGTAGCCACCACAGGCCGCCCGGGCTCTTTTACCTCGGCCCAAGTCGCCTCCTTCCGCACCTCGACGGCCGTCTCGTCGCGTTCGGCCAACCGCCGCGCGGACACCTGTGGACGCCGAAGCGGACCCGGCACAGACCGAACTCGCCGTACTCGGCTCCGTGCGGGTTCCGGCCGAAGTCGGCGGCGTCCAGCATCCGCGTCTCATTCCGCCGTGTGCCGAAGGCGTACGAGGTCTTGAACAGGGCCGCGTCACGGAAGGCCGGCAGCCAGCCCTTGCGGCCGAAGGCCCGGATGCGGGCGACCTCGTCGTCGCAGTGAGCGAAGAAGGCGGGCAGCTCAGCTTTGGTGAAGACCCGCTTCTTTGCGTCGGACTCGTTGTCCTGGACGTGGACGGCAGTGTTCCACTCGTGCACGACCTGGACCGGGTGGGAACCGAACTGCTCTTCGCAGGTGGTGGCCCACTCGTAGAGGGGGTCGGTGGCGAAGTGGCAGAAGGCGCGGACGGCTTCGGAGTACGAGCGGATCGTCGATCGCTTCAGGTCACGCAATGAGCGCAGGTCACCAAGCCAATTCGTCGACCATCGCCGGTGTCCACTGCCACGGGAAGGCGTTCACGTAGGCGGCGAACGCTTTCACCGTGTTCTCCCGGCCCCCGACCGTTGAGCGGGCCAGGTTCCGCGCGAGCTGCTGGTTGGAGAATCCGCCCAACATCGCGGTGAAAACCTGCTCTTCCGGCCGCAGCAGTGCGACCCCATGCGCCATCCACCCCCACGAGTGACAAGGGTTCGCTACTGCCCCGCGCCAAGCGCTACGGTCACAGTCCACCCAGACGTCCGACGCCGCTGGTCAGCTGTATAGCCGCACATCGCATCGGACGCGATGCACCTACCGTCGCCAGTCCGCATCCGATGCAATTGGCGGCACTTGTAGTTGAGGTACAGGAAGTAGAGCCGAGATTGATCACGGCTGTGGGCTGAGGACCTCGGCGTCCGGGCAGGACGGGGGCGTCGGCGTTCTGGAGCGCGGCGAGGTCCGTATGCGCCTGGGTGATGGCTTCGCGGTACGCATGGGCGGCGCGCCATGGCTGTGGGGGTGGGCTGGATGCCGCTCCGGCCCGCGGTGCCGAAAGGGCGTGTCATGTCGTGAGCGCGCCGTTCAGACGCGCCTTGCCCTGGCGTTCGGTCAGCCGGGAGCCGGACTCGCGGCGGGCTGCGCGGCGCAGCAGCGGGACGGCGAGCAGGAAGCCGATGACGGCCCAGCCGGCCAGCACCAGCGCGACGGTGGGCAGCTGCCAGGAGCCGGACGGCTCCACGGCCCGCGCGGCGTCCGGCAGCAGGGCCGAGCGCACGCCCTGCGCCATCCACCGGAGTGGGAAGACGGACGCCACGTCCTGCACCACCACCGGCAGCCGGTTGATCGGGAACATCGCCCCCGAGGTCACCAGCAGCGCCATCGCAGGCAGCATTATCATCGCCAGCGCCTCGCGGGCGTTGGGCAGCACGGCGCCGATGGCCGCGCCCAGCGGTACGACGGCGAGCAGACCGAGGGCGATCACCCATATCAGCGTCAGCCAACTGCCGGGGCTGTGCGGCAGCGGCCCGTCCACGAACAATGCGGCGGCGCCCAGCAGAACGGTGATGATGCCCATCGCCATGATGACGATCAGCACGGACTTCGCGACGAGATAGGCCAGTATGCCGCCGGGCGTGGCCCGCAGCCGCAGCAACGTGCCCTCGTCGCGTTCGGTCACCAGGATCTGCGGGAGGTTGATCAGCCCCACCTGGAACAGCAGATACGCGGCGAACCCGGCGATCGTCAGGTGCGCGGCGGGGATATGGGTGCCGGGCAGGTCGTCATGGATGAAGGAGGCGACCATCAAGGCGACCACCACATTGCTGAGATGACTGACGAACTCCTTGCGGCTGCGCAGGAGATGACGCACCTCTATACCGCCGCGCCGCAGCCCGGCCTGCCAGGAGCGCAGTCGCCGGCCGCGAACGCGGTCCGGCCCTGGGGCGCTGGCCGCCCCGTCCGTCGCGCCGGTCCCGCCCCGCGTGGTCCTGTGCCGCACCGCTGTCATGTCCGTCTGCCTCATGCGGATCGTTCCTCCCCCGTCCCGGCGCCCACCAGGGCTGTGTTGTCGGCAGTCCCGGCGTCCGTGGTGCCGTCGGCGTGCTCGTGCACCATGTGCAGATAGGTGTCCTCCAGCGTCGGTCGGCGGACCTCCAGGTCGGCGATCGGCCCGCCGGCCTCGCAGTGCAGCTCCCAGACCAGCAGGGAGGGATCCGCGGTGCGCTCGCGGCGCGGCGCGCCGTCCGGCGCCGTCCAGCGGACCTCCGCCTGAGCCGCGGCCCGCCGGGCGAGCTCGGCGGGTGTGCCGCAGCCCCGGATACGACCGTTGACCAGCATCGCTATCCGGGCGGCGAGCCGCTCGGCCTCGGCCAGGTCATGGGTGGTCAGCAGGATGGTGACGCCCTCGTCGCGGGCCAGCCGCTCGACCAGGTCGTGGAACTCGCGGCGCGCCTCGGGGTCGAAGCCGGTGGTCGGCTCGTCCAGGAAGAGGAGCTCAGGGCGGCCGACGATGCCGAGCGCGACATCGACGCGCCTCCGCTGGCCGCCGGACAGCTGGTCGACCCGGTGCCGGGCCCGGTGGGTGAGACCGACCAGCTCCAGCAGCTCTTCCGGGTCACGCGGATCGGGGTAGTACGTCGCGAAGTGCCGCAGCAGCTCGGCGACCTGCCAGCGGCGGTGGTCGCGCCACGACTGGAGCACCAGGCCGATCCGGCCGCGCCAGGTATCGTCGGCGTGCGCCGGGTCCTTGCCGAGGACCCGGACCTCGCCGGCGGAGCGCTGCCGGAAGCCCTCCAGGATCTCGACGGTGGTGGTCTTCCCGGCGCCGTTAGGGCCGAGCAGGGCGAAGATCTCCCCGCGGTGGATGTCCAGGTCGACGCCCTGGAGCACCTCGGTGCCGCCGTACGACATCCGCAGGCCCCGTGCGGAGACGACCGGTTGGCGGGAGCCGGCGGCTGTGGTGGGGGTGCTGGTCATCGGCTCGCCTCCGCGTGTTGCTGTTCGGGTGCCGTCTGCTGCGCCGCCGCGTGGCCCGCACCCTCGACGATGGCGCGGAGAGCGGTGACATGGCCTTCGAAGGCGGTGCGTCCGCGGGCCGTCAGCCGTACCTTGGTGCGGCGTTTGCGCCCGCCGCCCTCCTTGCGGATCTCCAGATACTCGGCCTCCTCCAGGGTGTGCAGCTGCTTGGAGAGCGCGGAGTCGCTGAGCGAGAGGCTGTCGCGGATGAACTGGAAGTCGGCCCACTCAGTGGCGGCCAGCAGGGCCACCACGGACAACCGGGTGGAAGGATGGATCAGTTCGTCGAAGCCCGTGGGGGTGCTCATAGGCCCGCCTCCTCGTGAATGGCTTGTGTGGCGCGGCCTCGCAGCGCGCGTTCGCGGAGTGGGCTGACCGCCCAGCGGTTCGCCGGTCCCGTGAAGAGGACGAACACGGCAGCTGCGGCGGTGGCCGTGATCAGACTGGGGTAGGGCAGGGCGAGCGAGCCCGCCAGGTGGTCGGAGAGCAGGATCGTGCCGCCGGTGACGCACCCGCCCGCGATGAACGTGGCGAAGCTGCGCCAGCTGTACCGGGAGCGGTGCAACTGCATCCGGGCGCGGCGGCTGTAGATGACGGCCAGGGTGCCCAGGATGCTGGCATAGGCGGCGAGCATCAGCCACAGGCCCCACGCCGGGAGCTTGAGCCCCATGCTGGCGAGGAAGACCCACATGATCGCGGCCGTGATGTAGGTCGCCTTGGGATCACCGTGCGCGCGTCGCTCGATCTCGTCGTACACCCGCTCCTGCGGCACCCGGATCCGCTGCAGATCCCGCCAAGCCCCCTCGGCATCCACCGGTGTAGTCATGCCATCGCCTCCCCGACAACGTTGCTGGACCGCAGGGGCGCGCCGGACCGGATCAGGCTGGACCGCCCCCGCGTAACTTGCCTACTGGGAAAGTTAACTGTGGCTTTCCCAATAGGCAAGTCGAAATGACCCTGTGGGTGCCGACGTTCTTGTCACCTGCGCTGAGCTGTGACTTGGGGGTCACGACGTGATCGGGTCGAAGGGACTCGTGAGCGCGTCGGCGCACGTTCGGGAGTCATGACGTTCCGTCTGGTCTGCCGATTCGGCTGCCTGCTGCTGGGCTGGCTGCGCTTGCTGGCGCGGTCCTCGGCGGCCAAGGATGTCGGGATACTGGTGCTCCGGCAGCAGTTGGCCGTCCTGCAGCGCAGCAGCCCAAAGCCCGCCTTCAGCGGCGGGGACCGCGCGGTGCTCGCAGCCTTGCTCCAGTTGCTGGGTAGGCTTCGCCGTTCGACGCTGAGGCTGCTGATCACCCCACGTACCGTGCTGCGCTGGCAGTGGCGCTGCGCCTGGCCCGCGAGTACGACGGATGGGGGTATCGGCGGATCCACCGTCTGGGAGATCTTGCAGCGGGCCGGGGTCGATCCGGTGCCCCAGCGGGCCGGCCGCTCCTGGGCGAAGTTCCTCACCGCGCAGGCCCAGGGGATCCTCGCCGTCGACGTCTTCCATGTGGACGCGGTCTTCCTGCGGCGCCTGTTCGTCCTGTTCTTCATCGAGCACGGCACCCGGAGGGTGCACATCGCCGGCGTCACTCGCAATGTCACCACCGAATGGGCGGCCCGGCAGGCCCGCAACCGGCTGATGAGCCTGGACGAGGTGCGCAGCGCCGGCATCCGGTACCTGATCCGCGACAATGCCGGCTACTTCACCGAGGGCTTCGATGCGGTCTTCGCCGCCATCGGCGCCCGCGTGGTGCCCATTCTGCCGGGCGTGCCCCGGATGAACGCGATCGCCGAGCGCTGGGTCGGATCATGCCGCCGTGAGGCCACCGACCGGGTCCTGATCACCGGCGAGCGCCACCTGCGCCTCGTCGTCGACGAGTATGCCGGTCACCACGACGAACATCGGCCTCACCGATCACTCGGACAGCGATGCCCCGACGGTGTCGGCGCGCCCGAACCACCCGCCGCCGATGGCCCGTCCCGTGTCATCCGGCGCGACCGCCATGGCGGCCTCATCCACAAGTACGCGCAGGTCGCACAGGGTGACCGGATTGTCGGCACGCACAGGCTTAGGGCAACCGCTTCACCCCGACGTCCTTGCGGACCTCCTCAACGACCTCGGCATTCCCACCACCGCCGGCCGCACCGCTGCGATCCGGCAACACGTGCTGGAGATGCCCGTTCCGGTCGTCGCGGAGGCTCTGAGCTACCACCGGGTTACCACGGCCAAGCTGGCCTCCGAGGCCGGAAGCACCTGGAGCCGATACGCCTCTGGAGACCACTGGCGGTCACCACCAGGCTGGACGCCCCGGAGAACCGAAGGCAGTTGAATACGCGAGCCCGCCAGTACCAAGGCCGTCCATCAGGTCGACAACCTGGCATCCTGCCGCGTCGCCGAGAAGAACGGCTACCAATTCGACAGAATCCTGCCGTCGGCTCCTCCCTCCTACCCTCTCGATGGTCATCTGCACATACGACGCGCAGCTGCCTGACCCCGTCCGTCGACACCTGCCAACGCCCCGTTTCTCTACCTGGCAAGCGGCGCACACTCCCTGGTAGGCGCGGACACATAGAACCGCGCCTCCGCGTCGTCGCCGACGTCCTGGGGCTGTCCGGGTCACGGAGGGGGCGCAGCCCCTCGTCCCGGCCCGCCGCTCCGCCGACATACCGGCCGCGTTCGGCTGGACCGGCCCGGTCAACTACGAGAACGAAGTGGCCTGCCGCTGGGACTGAGCGGAGCTGCACCGGGCCAGGAACCGTAGGTGCCGTACGGGCGTCTCTGCCGCCGCAAGTGGAGAGCACCGTCCGGCACCAACGACCTGGGGGGTATCCGCGATGGCCCGAAAGACCCGAAGAACCTGGAAGACCTGGAGATCCTGGAGAGCGGTGACCACCGCTCTCGCCATCCTGATCGGCCTGACCGCCGCCGGGGCGTCACCCGCCTCCGCCGACCCGGGCGGACCGGTCGCGCCCAACCTGGACCAGCACTGCGCCGTGCAGAACAGTGGCAGCGGTCCCATGACGATCGCGATACCCGTCGACCGGATCACCCTCAACCTCGAGTCCGTCGGTTACGCGCCCGCCAACTCCACCATCACCGCCTTCTACACCATCAGCGGCAGCACCAAGACCGGCACCGCCACCGGCGCGTTCGACACCGCCAGGAAGAACGCCACGTTCAACTTCTCGGTGTCCAACCCGCCACCGGGCGCGACACTGACCGTCACCTACCAGGTGTGGTGGCACGACGTCGGCGTCTACTACAGCAACTTCGTGAGCGCTCCGCTGGCCCCCTGCACCCTGGACAACACCACCTACGTCGACGCCTCGACGTGGAACGACTACGTGACCGTGACCGGCGTCTCCCAGCGGTGCGAGACCGTCGACATCGGCGTCGGCGGCAGGCACGCCTATATCCGCGAGGACATCGCGACGGTGAACGTCGCGCACGGTTCGTCCTACTGGCCCTCGTGGTACGCGGGCCGGTCAGTCTGGGCCGACTACTGGATCGTCGGCCAGAAGACCTACACCTCGGGAGCGTCCGGCGTCTTCGACTCCGACGGCAATGCCACGCTGTCGTTCGTGATCATCGCTCCCACCACCGGCGCCGAACTCGACGTGCTGGCAAGCGGCCAAGCGGGCTCGCGGACCTTCCCCGGCCACTCCTGGGCCACCATCGCCTGCTGAGCGTGCGAAATGACATGGAGACCTCTGAGAGCACTGAAGGCAGTCGTCGCGGGTCTGGCCGTCCTGATCGGCCTGACCGCCGTCGGCGCATCGCCCGCCTACGCCGGTCTGGACGGCCCGGTGTCGCCCAACATGGACCAGCACTGCGCCGTGGAAACCATCGGGAGCGGCCCCCTGTCGATCGCGGTACCCGTGGACCGCATCACCCTGAACCTGGAGGCCGTTGATCACGACCCCGCCGACGCCGGCATCACCGCGACCTACACCGTCGTCGGCACCACCAAGACCGGCACCACCACCGGCGAGTTCGACGCCGTCAGGTCGAACACGACGCTCACCTTCCAGGTGTCCAACCCGCCGCTGGGCGCGGAGCTGGACGTCAACTACCAGGTGAGCTGGCCCGACGGCACCTACTACAGCCATACCATCGAAACCTGGCTGGCGCCCTGCACCCTGAGCAACACGACCGCCTTCAACACGTCCACGTGGCTGAACTTCCTGGACATGACCAGCGTGTCCCAGCGCTGCACGACCATCGATCTCGGCGTCGGCGGCCGGCACGCCTACATTCGCGCGGACATCGTGACGGTGAACATCTCGCGCGGCTCGCCCTATTCGCCCGAGTGGTACGCGGGGAACTCGGTCTGGGCCGACTACTGGATCCCCGGCACCAAGGGCTACACCCCGGGAGCCAGCGGCATCTTCGACGCCAACGGCAGGGCCACGCTGACGTTCCGGCTCCTCGCCCCGCCCACCGGCGCCGAACTCGACGTCCTGGCGAGCGGCAAGTTCGACCTGGCCACGGTACCCGCGCACGGCTGGGTCACCATCGCCTGCTGACCCGGCTCCGGCACCGAACAGCATCATCGACCCTGGGGGAGAGATCAAAATGATCAGGAGAGCACCAAGACCGCCAAGGCCATTGAGCGTACTGAGATCACGAAGAGCGCTGAGCGCACTGATCGCGAGTCTGGCCCTGCTCATCGGCCTGACCGCCGCCGGAGCGTCGCCCGCCTACGCCGGTCTGGACGGGCCGGTGGCGGCCTACGTGGACCAGCACTGCGGAATGGACACCACTGGGAGCGGTAAGACGACCACCGCCGTACCCGTAGACCGGGTCACCCTGAACCTGGAAGCCGTTTCACACAGCCCCGCCAACTCCAAGATCACCGCCGTTTACACCATCCCCGGCACCAGCAAATACGGCACGCTCTTCGGCCAGTTCGACCCGACCAAGGGAAACGTCACCTTCAACTACACGGTGGACAACCCGCCCGCCGACGCGACGCTGAGCATCAGCTACGAGGTCGCCTGGACCGACGGCACCTACTACAGCACCACGCTGACCCGCCCCCTGCTCCACTGCACGCGGGACAACACGACCGGGGTCGACAGGGAGTGGTGGTTCGACGACGCCTACACCACCGCCTTCCAGCAGTGCACCACCGTCGGCACATGGCCGTACTCCATCCGCGCGGTGGACGTGACCGTGCACATCTCGCACGACCTCTCCGACGCATCCAGATTCGCGCGGCAACCGGTGTGGGTGGACTACTGGATTCCCGGCAAGAAGGGCTACACCTCGGGAACGTCAGGCATCACGGACTCCGTCGGTGATGCCTGGGTGACGTTCCGGCTGGTGGCCCCGCCCACCGGCGCCGAACTCGACATCCTGTCGAGCGTCAGGGAGGACACGAGCCGCACCTACCCCGTCCACAAGTGGGTCACGATCGGCTGCTGACCCGACCGGGTCACTGGGTCGTGCCCTCCGGGACCCAGCCCGAGCCGCCCAGCGGAAACTCGTAGGCGGGCCGGCCGTTGTTGCCACTCGTGCGGAACGGCCGCCCGTTGTCGTTGATCACCAGTGTGCCGCTGCGGGAACCGCTGGACCAGGGGCGTCCAGCACCGAGGTCACGTCGTATGCGGAGGCGTCCCCCCTGATGTAGACGACCTCCGGGTCCGACTCGCTCACCGACAACGGGAATTTCCGCCCCCCGGCCTTCGAAGGTCAGTGATGGCGGGAAGTCGGCGGGCTACGTCGTAGACAGTTATGGCTCATCCAACCGGATGCCTCTGACATCAGCCGCCCTCTCCCAGGCGTCACGCTCAGTGAGCCTTTTCCAACCTGAAGTCGCTGGTCAGCGGGCTGGTGTGGGGTTTGGGTGGAATGCTCGCGCTGGTCGGGGGTGTGGTCGCCAGCAGGTGATCGTCCGTCGTGTGGCCGGTTCACCGGAATCGCATCGCCGGCAGGCGACCGCCTCGTACGCTCCGCGCGGAAGGAAAGCTGATGGCGGATGCGCTGGTGTGGGTGATGCAGCGGCGAGTGGTGCTGGCGGACCGCGCCGAACGCCTGCGCAAGGAACTTGCCGACATCGATGCCTTCCCGACCGCCCAGCGCTGAGCGACAAGGACCTCCGCTGACCGGTTGTGCCAAGCCGGAGACAACCGAGGGAGCGCTTGAGGTGCGGCCGACTCCCAGGGGCGAAGTGCTGAGCGACCAGCGGCATCAGTCCTGCTGATGCGCAGTGAAGCAGACCGCATTGGACGTGATCGCGGCCGCGGCTTCAGGATGGCCGCATGACCGTTTCCTCTGCTATCGCCTCCTTCGCCGTAGTGGCAGGCATGCTGACCATCATGCCGGGACTGGACACCGCTCTGGTGCTACGCTCCGCCATCACCCTGGGCAGGCGCCGGGCCTTCGCGACGGCGCTGGGGATCCTCTGCGGCGTCCTCGTGTGGGGCGTGGCCGCCGCGCTCGGTGCCGCGGCGGTGCTCACGGCATCCCATCTGCTGTACGACGCGCTGCGCGTGGCCGGTGCCGGGTACCTGGCGTGGCTGGGGATCGGCATGCTTCGCCGGACGCTCAAGGAGCGCGGCCGGCCCGTGTCGGGGGATACGGCGAACGGAGCGGGAGCCACGACCGCGGAGGCGACGTGGGCACGGTCCTGGGCGTGCGGGCTGGGCACCAGCCTGCTGAACCCGAAGAACGGCGTCTTCTACATGGCGATGCTGCCCCAGTTCATCCCCAGCGGCGCCCCGCATTTGCTGATGGGGGTTGTCTTGGCGACCGTGCATGACCTGGAGGGGCTGGTCTGGTTCAGCGCGCTGATATTCGGCACCCAGCTCGTCCGCCGGTGGCTGAACCGCGGCTCGGTGCAGCGGGTCATCGACGCGATCACCGGCACGGTACTCGTTGGCTTCGGCATCAAGCTGGCACTCGGGGACAACTGACCACTTGGCACTGTGCATCGTGAAGTTGCAGGTCAAGGGTCTGGTGTGCGTGATGTCCGGGATGCTCGTGCTGGTCGCGGGCGGATGACTTCGGCGAAGATCGTCGGTCACCGGGAGACTTCGCGGTTCGTCAGGACCAGCAGAGCCCTCACCAGGGCGGTCGCCCGCTTTGGGTCGGTGCGTACCTTGCCGAGAACGCGCCAGTTCTTCAGGACTTCGCGGTCCAGGCGGGTCAGATGAGGCGGAGCGGCTTCAGCCCGAGCTGGGGGCCGGGCCGGCCGCGCATGGCTGGAGCGAGGACCAGCGGTGGACCCTGGCGAGGGTGGCCGAACTGATCGACCGGCTCTTCGGGCACCGGTACACCTCGCGCGGGGTGGTGTCGGGGCCGAGGAACGACGCCGTCACAGCAGGAAGCTCAGCCGCTCGTCCGCCAGTCCCGGCGCGATCTCGATGATCTCCGCCGTGACAACGTCCTGGGCGACGAACGGGTCCTCGTCGACGCGCTTCTGCAGCACCTCGCGCGAGGTGTTGTGGGCGAGGACCGCACCGCCGAGGCCCGGCTGGATGCTGCCAACCAGCAGGAAGACCCCGTCGTCCAGGCCGCGCTTGATCCACTCCTGGTGGCCGGCCATGTGCTGGCTGGCGGAGCCCGAGTTGTCGGAGAACCGAAGCAGGATCACGAACATGCGATCTCTCATTTCTCGTAGGTGCTCAGCCAGTTGCGCATCCGGTCGACTTCCCGCTGGATGAACGCCTCGTCTCGAAAGGCGTTGGCCATGACGGCGACCCCCTGGCTGAAGGCGAGCACGTGCATCGCCAGCTCGTCGGCCTGCTCGGCCGGCCCGAGCAGCGCGAACTGCTGCCGGAGCCACGCGCGGAACAGGGCGAACAGACGGCTGGCCTGGCCGAGCATGGCGTGCTCCAGCTTGGCCAGCTCCGTGGTCAAGGTGCCCACGGGGCAGCCGTAGTCCTGGATGTCGGCGCGGTTCGTCAGCACGATCTCGATGTACCGCATGATGCGGTCGGCCGGGGTGGGTGCCTCGGCCTCCCACTGCTCCAGCATCCGCCGGGTGTCTGCGAGGCGGGCGTCGATCACCGCGTCCAAGATCGCGTCCTTGGACTTGAAGTGGTAGTAGAAGTTGCCCCGCGACAGTCCGACGGCTCCCGCGATGTCCGCGAACGAGGTGTGCTCGTAGCCGTGGTGGTAGAAGAGCCTGTCTGCTGCCGCCACGATCTGTTCACGAGTCGCCACAGCAGTCACGGTGATCCCCTTCCGTCATAGGACAGTCGACCTAGAGCCACAACGTAGGTCAACTGTCCTAGGTCGTCAAGTCGTTGACACCGCCAGTGCGGGCGACCTAGCGTGACGGCCCTCTAGGGCAGCTGTCCTACGATGTTCACTGCAACGCTGGAGCTCCACATGCCCTTCGACTTGTTCGCGCCGTTCGACCTGGGCGACGTCAGGCTCGCCAACCGGATGGTGATGGCGCCGATGACCCGCAACCGCGCCGACGCGGACGGGTGCGTTCCCCCGTTGATGGTCGCCCACTACCGGCAGCGCGCCACCGCGGGCCTGATCATCGCGGAGTCCACCACGGTCTCACCGCAGGCGGTGGGCTATCCCTTCACCCCCGGCCTGCACACCGACGCCCACGCGGCCGGCTGGCAGCGTCTGACCGAGGCGGTCCACGAGGAGGGAGGGCGCATCTTCGTGCAGTTGCAGCACTGTGGCCGCGTTTCCCATCCGAGCCTGCTGGACGGGGCGACGCCCGTCGCCCCCTCGGCGCTTGGACCCGTCGGCCAAGCCGCCACCTACGCCGGCCCGCAGGACTTCGTGACGCCCCGCGAGCTCGAACGCGACGAGCTGCCGGGCATCGTCGCGCAGTTCCGCCGCGCCGCCGAGCTGGCCAGGCAGGCGGGCTTCGACGGCATCGAGGTCCACGCCGGCAACGGCTACCTGATCGACCAGTTCCTGCGCGACGGGACCAACCACCGCTCCGATGCGTACGGCGGCAGCGCGGCCAACCGCATGCGCTTGCTGAACGAGGTCCTCGACGAAGTGTGTGCCCAGTGGCCCGCCGAGCGGGTGGGCGTGCGCCTGACGCCGGAGAACAGCTTCAACTCGATGTCGGATTCCGATCCGCAGGGCCACTTCGAGTATTTCCTGGGGCAGCTGAGTCCGCGCGGCCTGGCGTATGCGCACGTCCTGGAGGGCGACATGATGACGAAGACCGCATCCGTCGACTACCTCGCGCTGCGGACGAGGTTCGCCGGTGCGTACATTGCCAACAACGGCTACGACCTTGCGCGCGCCCAGGCAGCGGTACACGCCGGGCACGCCGACCTGGTCGCCTTCGGCACGCCGTTCCTGGCCAACCCGGACCTGGTCCGCCGCTACCGGGAGAACCTGCCTCTGACCGCGGCCGACCCGACCACGTTCTACGGCGGAGGGGAGGCCGGCTACACGGACTATCCGTTCTACCAGGGCGACGGAGCCCAGACACGCGTCCTCGCGACCGCGGCCGATGTCCAGCACGGCATGCCGCCGCATCCGGCTCTGCAGGACCTGCCGCCGGTCGGCTGACGCGGCTCCCGGCCTCGGGCCGCTCGGCCGGGTCCAACAGGGTTGACGGCGCGCTGGGTGGGGCTGGCCGGCCCTGGGACGCTGCCGCCGCCAAGCCGGCAGGCCGCCAAGCCGGCAGGCCGCCAAGCCGGCAGGCCGCCAAGCCGGCAGGCCGCCAAGCCGGCAGGCCGCCAAGCCGGCAGGCCGTTGCTGGGGGCCGTCCCGGTGCCGGACCGTGCAATGGTGCGTCACTCACTGCGTGTGGTGAGGCGTCCGGCGGCTCCGAGTCGCGCGAGGCGGTCGTGTTCCCTATCAGCCCACTGCCGTACCCGGTCGGGATCCAGCGGGGTGCCGTGGCCGACGTGGAGGGTGGTGGGGTTGAGGGCGAGCATCTCGCGGAGGCTGGTGAGGTTCTGCCGGGGGTCGTCATGAAAGGGTGGGTTGGCGGGTTTGCCGGGGATGAGGCCCATGAAGGAGTTGGCGATCAGGTCGCCGGCGACGAGGTCGCCGTCGTCGGTGAGGACGGAGACCGATCCGGCAGTGTGGCCGGGGGTGGGCATGATGCGCGCCGCGAGGCCGAAGTCCTCCAGGCTCGTCTCGCCGCGGATGAGCACCGCGGGTTCGAAGGGTTCGGCCCGGGCGTGGAGCTTCTGATTGCGATCCATGAGGCGGCCCATCGGGCCGGTGGGCAGGTACGGTTCGCGGACCCGGCCGGAGCGGTACGGTCCGAGGTCGGCGATGTGGCCGGCGACGGGCGCGCCGGTGAGCCGGTGCAGTTCGGCGGCGGAGCCGAAGTGGTCGATGTGGCCGTGGGTGATGACGATCAGTGAGACGTCGGTGGGGTCGACGCCGTGGGCGGTGATCTGGTCGTGGATCTTCTGGCCGCTGCCGGGGGTTCCGGCGTCGACGATGACAGGTCGGCGGCCGAGCAGCAGGTACGCGTTGATGTTGTGCCGGCCCATGACCGGGATCGGGACGACCTTCGTACGGGGCATGGCTTTCCTCCGAAGTGTGCTGGTCGATGCCACGCCGTGCGGGCATGGCGGGGCTCGGCCGGTGCGCGGATGTGTCCGCTGGCCGGCAGGTGGTGTGGGTGGTGTGGGTCAGAAGCGGCGGCGGTACTCGGCCGGGGTGGTGCCCAGCCGCCGCCGGAAGACGCGGTGCAGCGTCTCCACGGAGCCGAGGCCGCTGGCGGCGGCGACCACCGGCAGGCTCCGGTCGCTGTCCTCCAGCAATCGCCGGGCGGCCTCCAGCCTGGCTGCCTCCACGTAGGCGGCCGGTGTCGTGGAGGTGCGCTGACGGAACAGCCGGGTGAAGTGGCGCGTGCTCAGGTGTGTCCGGGCCGCGAGGGCCTCGAGTGACAGGTCCTCGGTGAGGTGTTCGGCGATCCACATCCGCAGCTCGTCGATCCGGTCGTCCGAGGAGCTCTGCACGGAGAGCGGCACGCTGAACTGACTCTGCCCGCCGGAGCGTTTGACGTACATCACCATCATCCGGGCGGTCGCGAGCGCGAGTTCCTGGCCGTGGTCCTCGGCGACCATGGCCAGGGCCATGTCCATCCCTGAGGTGACGCCGGCGCAGGTCCACACTCGCCCGTCCCGGATGAAGATCGGGTCGGGATCGACCCGGACGCCGGGGTGTTCGGCGGCCAGTCTGGCTGCGGTGAGCCAGTGCGTGGTGGCGGGCCGGCCGTCGAGTAGTCCGGCGACGGCCAGCAGGTGCGCTCCCGCGCAGACCGATCCGATCCGCCGGGCCCGGGGTGCCGCACGGCGCAGCCAGTCGGTGACCTCGTGGTCGATCACCGGCTCCACGCCGCCGTCGACGAGCTCGATCGCCCCCGACACCAGCAGGGTGTCGATCGGGCCGGTCACGTCGTCGAGGGCCAGGTCGGCCATCAGCCGGACGCCGCTGGAGGTGGTCACCGGGCCGCCGTCGGCCGTCGCGATCCGCACGAGGTAGCCGGGCCGGTCGGCTCCGGCAACCCTGGAGGCGACGGAGAACACCTCGGCGGGTCCGGTGGCGTCCAGCAGCTCGATGCCGGGGAAGGCGACGATCACGACGCGGTGCGGGGACATGCCCTGATCATTCCGCCCGATCGGACATGGCCGCAATGACCAGGATCTGTCATATCAGGCCATCGAGAAGTGGTGGCCCGGGCCGCGCGCTGATCAGCGCCCTGGCCGGATCCTGACACTCAGTCCGCTCCGGCCTCGTCGTCCTCATACCTCCGCCGGGCCTCGCAGGGACCGCAGCCCGCCGCCGGCCGGGCCGAAGGCGCGGAAGGTGTAGCGGCCCAGCACCTGGTGCTCGCGCTGCTGGGCTGGTAGCGCCCGCAGCTGCTCGACGGCGGCGTCCAGGTAGCGGGTGGTCCACGGCACCGCGGCGCTCCCGTAGCAGCTCTTTGAACTGCCCGCCTGTGAGTGGGTGGTGTGGTGGCAGCGGTTGGTTGTCAGCGGGTGGGGACGGTTCCTGACGGGGCGGCCAGGTTGTGCCATGTGTGTCCGCAGGTGCCCTTGCAGTACGTCTTCCTGCGGCGGGTGTCGGCGATGGCGAACACGGAGACAAGGACACGGAACGCTTTGACGTGTTCGTCGGCGGGGAGGTTGGCGAACCCGTAGCGGGGTGGGTCCATGCAGATCATCACCGAGGGGTTCGCCGTGGGTTTTATCCCGGAGCGTGCCACGCCCGCGCGGCCGTCCGCGGCCGTGATGTGCGCCTGCATCGCGTAGCCGGCGATCTCCTGCAGGACCTCCTGCCGGCGCGCCGGGCAGAGTCCGGAGAACCAGGTTGTCCCGCTGTCCAGCGTGCGGAGTTCTTGGGCGATCTCGTTGACGATCTGCTCGGTCTCGCGCCGGAAGGCACGGTCGTCCCCGTGATTCGTCGCGGTCATCTCTTGATGGTTCCACGTTGCCGTTCCGGGGCCGAGGGCCCTGACCTGCTACAGCCGCGCCCGCGGTCGTACGACGCGGCTCATCGTTTCGTAGTGGCTGTCATGGGGTTGCTCATTCCTGTGTGCGGGGTGTCGGGGCCGGGGGTGTGCTGGCTGGTATGAGCGAGGGCGTTCGGCTGGCGCGTGGTGTGGTGGTGCGTCGGTTGTTGGCGGTGGATGAGGCGTCTGGTTCTGTGTCGTCGCTTCATGCGCAGGTGATGGCCGAGGCTGCCGGGGTGACCGGGCGGACGGTGTGGCGGTGGTTGTCCGAGGCCCGGGCGGCGCGTTTGGAGGGCAGATCGCGCCGGGGTGGGTTCTCGTTGTCGGATGCGTGGTGGGCGCAGTTGGCGGAGGTGGGTGGGAACGTCGCGGCTTTGCACCGGCGGATGACGGACGACGGTGCGGTGGAGGGTGTGCCATCGCTGGGTACGTTGCGCCGTTCGGTGAGCCGGGATCTGCGCGCGGGGCGGGTGCTTCAGGTAGCGCGGTTGGCGCGGGGACGGGGCGAGGCCGGCCGCTATGACCGGTTCCTGGCCGAGTTGGAGCTTCAGCGGGCGGATGAGGGCCTGCCGGTGGTCGACGCTGAGCCGGGAGACCCGGTCGCGGCTGTGCCGGAGAAGGGCGGGGTCCTGCCGCAGCGGGGTGGGGTGCGGTTGTTCGTGCCGGGTGCGCGGTTGGTGTCGACGGCCGGGGTTGCCGCGGTGGTGGAGGCGGAGGGGCATACGGTCGCGGCGCGGGGGACCGGGTGCGTGTTCGGGGATCCTGGGGTGGGGAAGACCGTGGCGGTGCAGCAGGCGCTGCATCTGTTGCCGTCGCGGGTGCCGGTGTGGCGGGCGGTGGTCGGGGTGAAGCTGGGCCTGCCTCAGATGCGCGTGTCGCTGCTGGAGGCGTTGGGGTTGCCAGCGGGTTCTCTGGCGCTGACGGGGATTCTTGGAAACGACCGGTGTTGCTCCTCGCCTCGCTTGATCCAGTTCTCAACGACTGGGGAGGGTTAGCAGATATCACCCCGGCGACAAGCCAATGGCGCGAGGCTGGTCAAGTGCAGTCCGTGCTTGCGGCCCGGCTCAGGGCTGTACGAGGCTCTTCCGGGCGGACTTACGCCTCTTCCGCGGGAATGACGAGCCGTGCCGCGTAGCGGCTGCGCATCGCGTCGCTGGCTGCGGGGCCCGCGGTGAAGACGTAGGCGGCGCTGTCGTCGAGTCGGCGGCCGGTTTTGGCGTCGACGACGACGGGCTCGGCTTCCTCTCCGCTGTGCGCGTCGACGAGGATCATGCTGCGCTCTGTCGGCGTGAGGCGGGAGTTGCCCCACGCGGCCAGGGCGACGATCACCGGGCGCAAGGAGCGCCCGAGTTCGGTGAGTACGTACTCGTGCCGGACGGGGCTGGTCTGGTAGGGCCGGCGCTCCAGCAGGCCGTCCGCGACGAGGGTCTTCAGCCGGGTGGTGAGCATGCTGGAGGAGATGCCCAGGCTCTCCTGGAACTGGTCGAAGCGGGTGTAGCCGTCGAAGGCGTCGTGGAGGATCAGCAGTGTCCACCACTCGCCGACGTGTTCCACCGTCGTGGACAGCGGGCACTCCCGGTCCTCCAGTCTGATCCGGCTTGCCACGGCGACCATCCCCTCAGTTACTGCTAATGTCGAAGTTAGTAGCTTCTATTTTAGCAGTCGAGACGGGAGCGGCGCCCCGTATGGCCGCGCCTGGAAACGGAGCACATCGTGACGACATCCATCAGCGAATCCCTCGAAGGCCGACGCGCTCTGGTCACCGGCGGCACCAAGGGCACCGGAGCCGCGATCGCCCGACGGCTCGCCGAGGCCGGCGCGACCGTGCTGGTCACCGCCCGCAGCCGCCCCGACGACGTCGAAGAGGAGACGTTCATCGGTGCCGACCTGTCCACGGCGCAGGGCGCGGCCCACGTCGCCGCCGAGGTGGACGCCCGCATGGGAGGCGTCGACATCCTGGTCAACACCCTCGGCGGCTCCGAGGCGCCGGCAGGAGGATTCGCCGCGCTCGGCGAGGACGACTGGGCAAGGGAGCTGAACACGAACCTGCTGGCCGCCGTCCGCCTGGACCGCGCACTCCTCCCGCACATGATCGCCACGGGCAAAGGCGCGGTCGTGCACGTCACCTCGATCCAGCGCCGCATGCCGCTGTGGAACGGCACCCTGGCCTACGCCGCCGCCAAGGCCGCCCTGACCACGTACAGCAAGGGCCTGGCCAACCAGGTCGCCCCGCACGGCGTCCGCGTCAACACCGTCTCGCCCGGCTTCGTCCAGACCTCGGCCGCCGACAACCTCGTCACCCGGATCGCCCACGACGCCGGCATCAGCCAGGAGGCGGCGCTGGGCCGGCTCATGGACTCCCTGGGAGGCATCCCGCTCGGCCGTCCCAACCGGCCCGAGGAGGTCGCCGAGCTCGTCGCCTTCCTCGTCTCCGACCGCGCCTCGGCCATCGTCGGCGCCGAACACGTCATCGACGGCGGCACCACCCCCACCGTCTGAACCCGCCACCACCATCGGGAGCGTCATGTACGACAACCAGCCCCGGACCATCACCCCGGACGACCTGCCCGAGGTGATCACCCGCTACCTCACAGCGCACCGCGTCCACGACACCGCCACCGCGGTCATGACGTTCACCGACGACGCCACAGTGATCGACGACGGCAACACCTACCAGGGAAGCGCCGCGATCGAGCGGTGGCTGGACCGATCCGCCACCGAATTCACCTACACCATCCACCTCACGAACGCTCAGGAGACCGACACGGCCCACTACATCGCCACACACCACCTCGAAGGCAACTTCCCCGGCGGCACCATCGATCTCCGCTATCGGTTCACGCTGCGCGACGACCTCATCGAACACCTCGCCATCGAACCCTGAACCCGCTCCCACACCACCTGTTCCCACTCGCGAGAGAGACCCCACCCAGCCACCCGACCAAGAGCCAGCCCGACAGTTCGGCATCCACCCGCAGATCAGCATTAGCACGTCTGAGGAATCAAGGCGAGCAACTCCGGGGCCATCCTGAGCACAGGGTGAGGAGATTCAATTCAAAGATCCCGTGTGCCACGAATGCGAAAGGAACCGTATGTAGGAATAGTTCTGGAAGCAATGCTGTGCAAGACATGAAGGTTTGGCCCTTCGGAGCCGCCCTGCGGGGGGAGGCTTCAAACCACCACATGCTGCGAGAGCGGTGACGCGATCGTGGTGAGCGATGTGGAGAAGGCGTCCAAGAGGCGTCAGGTGGGGATCAGGAAGGCGAACGCAAGTGAACCACTGCTGAAGTGTCGTTATTGAAATCGAAGTGGCATCAAAACCGGGCCCACGGGATTGGGTCTGGGATAAGCCTGACGGGAGCCCGTCTATTGGTCAGGTGGTGCCCGGCACGGAGGTGGCGTGAGCCTGGTCTGCTGGTCCTGCACGGAACGTGGGAAGGCACGCTTCGACACTGTCGGCCCGAGAGGTCGGCGAGAGGGAGCGCCCTGAGCGGCTGAACCGTGAGGGGCTGAGTACCGGCGCGGAGCGTGCTGGCGGACCGGTCCGTAGTAGTGCTGAAGCCCCTGTAACGGGGGTGGAGCGAAGGGGCCGGGTCATCCGTGGCTGTGTGTATCTGGTCAACCGGACGTTCTCCGGGAGGAGCCGATGGACAAGCTGAAGTCATCGAACAAGCCGTTTGAAATCTCCAAGTGGGAAGTGTTGGAGGCGTATCGGGAGGTCAAGAGGAATCAAGGGGCACCAGGGGTAGACGGGCAGTCCATCGAGGACTTCGAGTCAGACTTGAAGGGAAACCTGTACAAGCTCTGGAATCGAATGTCCTCGGGAACGTACTTCCCTCCTCCGGTGCGTGCGGTGGAGATTCCGAAGCAGCATGGCGGCGGCACGAGAACACTTGGCATTCCTACTGTTGCCGATCGTGTGGCGCAAACCGTGGTGGCCAGACACTTAGGAATCCGTGTGGAGCCAGTCTTCCACGAAGATTCCTATGGATATCGGCCGAGACGGTCCGCGCTTGATGCGGTGGAGCGATGCCGGCAGCGGTGTTGGGGGAAGGACTGGGTGATCGATCTCGACATCCAGAAGTTCTTCGACAGCGTCCGCTGGGACCTCATCGTCAAGGCCGTGGAAGCTCACACCGACGCCGTTTGGGTGAAGTTGTACGTTGATCGGTGGCTCCGAGCGCCGCTTCAACGACCCGACGGCACCTTGCAGAAGCGGGACCGTGGCACCCCGCAGGGGTCAGCGGCCACGCCTCCAACGCAATGGGCAACTTCACCTTCGAAGTGACGCTGCGCTACCGGAGGTTGGAGAAGTTGCCTCGCGGCGAGAGTAGGCAACGTCATGACGGGTAGTACGTTCATGACATGGTGCGCGGGGATCGTGTCGACGGTATCGAGTACGCCTGGCGGGTCAACGCTGCAGCGGATCTTCTTGCGACGGAGGTTTCTGTCGCTGAGGCGGCCGCTGTGCTGGCTGCCCGATATGGGGTGTCGGTCCGTCAGGCACACCGGTATGTGGAGCAGGCCGTGGCGCAAGGCCGAGTCGCCGTCCCCGAGGCGAACGTGGTGTTCACCGTCAAGCTGCCCGGGTCGCTGGCCGAGCAGGTCCGAGCACATGCCCGCGCCAACGAGGCCACGCTCTCCGCGGTGGTGGCCCGGGCGCTGGCCGACTATCTCCGTGACGAGGCCGACGGGCGGCGGCCACCACCGTGAACCGGCCGGTCGTAGAGGTGACGTGGGTCTTCTCCCGGCACGCTGCCGCGGATCTGCAGGCGGCCTACGAGGTGCTGGTGCCCCAGCGCCAGGCCCGGACACAGGGCGTCCAGCAGCAGGAACAGGTGCCGGAAGGAGCGGGTGGTGACCACGGCGGCGATCTACGCGAGGGTGTCCTCGCAGCGGCAGAAGAAGGACCAGACGATTGCCTCGCAGACGGCCGCGCTGCGCGCGTACA
>NZ_JBSFVU010000029.1:0-85707 GCF_053592475.1 Streptomyces sp. NPDC002671 | reverse complement strand
TCAAGAGCCCGATCGACTACGAACACAGCTACCAGGCCAGCCTCACCGAGGAACTGGCTGCATAGGAAGGTCTCCACAGATCGGGGGGATTGACAAAACCTCCTGTGAACGGCGATAAGCCACTGAGAGAATCCCGGACATGCCAAGCCACACCGCGGAAGAACTCCTTGCCAGCGTTCAAGGACTGACCCCTGAACGCGCGCAACAGATCGGCAATCAGATCGATGAATGCAGAAGGCTACTGGCCACAAACGTCAGCATGGACGCCGTTCAGCAACATCTGAAAGACGAAGGCATCGGCATCATCCAAGCGATCCTGATCACCACCAGACTGCTGGATGACCACCCGAGCAGACTGCGTGCAGCACGAGAGATCGTGGAGTGCAGCCCAGCCCGAGCACGCAGCACTGCTTGAGCCTGGCCAGCAGATCGTCCAGGTCGGAGGTGGTGAACTTCCACTGGTCACCGCCCGGCGCTGGGCCTCATGCGCTCCGCATGGAGTGCACCCCAGCTCCATCCTGTGATCGGACGGCGCGTGTGGGCGGGGTGTCAGTTCGCGTGGGCTGACGTCAGCGCGCTCCGGATCAGTTGCTCCTCGTGGGTCATGCCCTGCTGCATCTGATGCAGCAACTCCGGGGGCAGCTTGTCCCCGGAGCCGAAGTCGAAGGGCGGCTGCGGTTCGTACTGCATGACCGCCTGCGTGCGGGCGACCACATCGCGGCCCCACAGCTTGTCCACCAGGACGAGTGCGAGGTCGATGCCCGCAGAGATGCCCGCCGAGGTGAGGAGTTTGCCGTCCTGCACCCAACGGTCCTCCATGGCGCTGGCGCCGGCCAACCGCAGGTAGTCCCGGAAGGCCCAGTGGGTGGCCGCACGGCGACCGCGCAGCAGACCGGCCATGCCGAGAACGAGTGCCCCCGTGCACACCGAGACGGTGTAGGTGGACGTCCGGTCGGCAGTCCGTACCCAGTCGGTGATCCGCCGGTCCGACATCGGTACGTGCGGTGTCCCGGTGCCGGGGATGATGAGGATGTCCGGGGCCGGCACGTCGGCAAGTGTCGCCGTCGGCTGCAGCAGCACGCCCGCGTCGGTGGTCACGTGATCGCGCGTCGCCGCTACCAGATGACGTGTCACGTCGTCTCCCGACATTTGTGCTGCCACGCTGATGGCCTCCCACGGTCCGTGGAGGTCGAGCCCGGTCAACCCGTCGTAGAGGAGAAAAGCGATCACCAGTCGGTTCTGCGGTGTCTTCTGCCGGTTCCTCTCGGGCAGGGTGCTAGCGGCGTGTGCAACCTCGGTCGGGTACGGATCAACGGTCTCGTGCAAGGCTTCGGCTCCGTCCTTGGTGGCTCCGAGCCGCGCCGAGCGGCCCTGAAGGCATCGTGCCCTCGCGGTCGGCCGATCCGATGCAGGCGCGAGGGCAGAGTGGGCTCTGCCGGCGACGTTCTCCACCACGCGTCGTGCTCCGTCGTCAGTGTCAGCGATGCAGGGATGGCGAGGGATGGCTGACGTTCATGCCCGGTCCAGGGTGCTCTCCAGCCGTCGCCGCCGTACGCCGTACCCGCAACGGCGTGGTCGGCCTCGGCCTGCCCCGCATCCAGCTGACCGGCCTGGCTGCGCGGGCGCGTGCGGTCAGCTTCTGGGCGAGGGAGGACTTGGTCGACTCCGGCACGGTGGGCATGGGGTCATCCCCGGCGTTGCGTAGGGTGCTGCGGCAGGCTCTAGCCGGTTGGATCCACTTCTGCTGATCGGCCTGCCTGCCTTGCCCGTTGCTGCCGCCTGCCCGATATCGCTGACCGCCTCGCAGAGGCACCGGCTGAAGAAGATGGCCCATGGCCACAGGACTGCCTATCAGGCCCGGATGCGCGCGCGTCGTGCTCCATGCGGCTCGCGGACGCTCCGATGCGCGCATCGCCCGCGAGACGGGCCTGCACCTGGACACCATGCGGACCTGGCAGGGCCGGTTCGCCGAGCCGGGCCTGCCAGGCCTGGCCGATCGCAAGCGCCCTGGCCGCCCGCGCGCGTTCACCGCGCTGCAGACCGCCCAGGTCAAGGCGCTGGCCTGCCAGTTGCCCGCCGAGCCCGGCACACCTTTATTGCGCTGGTCGTGCCCGGGACTGGCCCGCGAGGCCGTGGAGCGGGGCGTCGCCACGTTCGTGTCGGCCTCCACCGTGCGGCGCTGGCTGGCCGAGGACGCGCTCAAGCCCTGGCAGCGGCGCTCCTGGATCCTCATCACCGACCCGGACTTCCGCCCCGAGGCCGAGCGCGTCCTGGACCTGTATGCCCGCACCTGGCAAGGCCACCCACTCGGAGCGGAAGAGTACGTCATCAGCGCGGATGAGAAGACCTCCATCCAGGCCCGCTGCCGCTGCCACCCCGCCCTGCCACCGGGCCGGGCCCGGGCGAGTGGGTGAAGGGCCGGCATCGACCCGTTCATGAACTTGGTCACCCAGGTCATTAGTCAGGAACCCTACGCCAGTGCCAGAAGAGTGTTCTGGATCGTCGACAACGGCTCCTCCCACCGTGGCCGGAAAGCCGACGGCCGGCTGGCCGCCGCGTTCCCGAACACGGTCATGGCCCATACCCCCGTCCACGCCTCCTGGTTGAGCCAGGTGGAGGTCTGCTTCTGCGTCATCCAGCGCAAGGTCGTCTCGCCCAACTAGACCGAGCCGGCCTCGCCCGGCGTAACCGCCTTGCGGGACTTCGGCGCCGGGAGCGGGTCCCCCACAACGGCCATCAGCCACTCCCGCGCACCGAGCCAGCCGCGCTGCCCGCCACACGCCTCCACACACGACAACAGACCTTCATCTGCAGGAGCAGCCGGTCGAACTCGGACGGGTGGCGCGGGGGTTCGCCTGGCAGGCCGAGCGCGGCGAAGGGTCGTGGCGTACCGCGCGGGCGGTGGGGCCCAGCAGCCAACGGCATCGCTAAGTTCTCACTGGGCACGGGTGAACTCTTCCATGATCGGAGGTGCACCGAATTTCTACAGTCCACAGGTGTGACCTGAGTCACGGAGATCTCGGGGAACCCGGTGGCGCGCGCGGACAGGATCACATGTGGAAATCTCCTTGCGCGCCCGGCTGCGCTCCGGTGATCCGGAGGCATTCGGGTCGATATTCGACGAACATGCTCGGACGGTTCACCGGTACGCGGTCCGGGTCACCGGGAACTGGGCGACGGCCGAGGATGTGGTGTCGCTGACCTTTCTGGAGGCGTGGCGGCTGCGCGAGACGGTGCGGTCCGAAGGCGACGGCCTGCTGCCGTGGCTGCTGGGCATCGCCACCAATGTGCTGCGCAACACCACGCGGGCCACTCGCCGCTACCAGGCCGCCCTCAGCCGTGTCCCGCCGCACGACACCGCGCCGGACTTCGCGGACGAGGTCGTCGAACGAATGGAGGACGCCGGGCGACTGGCCGCAGCACAGCGGGCGCTGCGGCGGCTGCGTCGCGGCGAGCGGGAGGTGTTCGCGCTGTGCGTGTGGGCCGGCCTCGACTACGCGGCGGCGGCCGAGGCGCTGGACGTGCCGATCGGCACGGTCCGCTCCCGCCTTTCCCGCGCCCGGCGCCGGTTGCGGGAACTGACAGACGAGGAACTCGCTTCCGAAAGGACGGAACCGGTGCCCCGTTCCGGACAGCAACAGGGTGGCCGCGCGATCGCGGCCCGGTCGATCCAGGAGCAGATCCGATGAACGCCAAGACGCCTCACGACGACGGCTTCGACGCAACAGAGTCCGCTGAGCGCGCGGACGCGGCCCGGCTGCTGCCGGCCCCGGCTGCCCGGGATCTGCCCGATGACCGCCTGCGCGTCCTCAAGGAGCACCTGATGAGCGAGATCCATCGGTCCGTACCCGCGCCCGGCCCCGAGGCCGCCGCCGCGGACGCCGTTGCGGCGCCGAAACGCCGAAGGAGGCGCTGGGTGCCGGTCGTCGCCCCGCTTACCGCGGCAGCCGTAGCGGCTGCGGTCTTCACCGCCGGCGTCGACCACCACAGCCGGCACTCCGACGCCGCGAGGCCGGCCCCCTCCAAGGCGTCGATGCTGCTGGAGAACGCCGCCGCCGTGGTCTCCCGCGCCCCGGCTGTCAAAGTCGGCCACCACCAGTACGTGTACATCCGCAGCGTGTCCGCCGGAAGGCCCAACCCCCTCCAGGCGGAGTGGACCGACAAGCACGGCCATGTGCACAAGAAGTACTCCAAGGTCGCTGAAAAGCTCACGAAGTTGGAGAGCCTTCGGGAGTGGATTCCCTGGTCGCGGAGCCAGGGCGGCGCCCAGGCGTACGGTGACGAGGCCCCCCAACGCCTCGACTTCCCCGGCCCCGGGGAGGGGACGGTCGGAGCCCCGGGGCACACGCAGAGCCCCTTCGAGGACCTGGCCGCCCTTCCTCGCGACCCGGCCGCGGCGCTTCGGGCGATCGAGGCTGACTGGCAGAGGCAGATGGACAACGAGGAGAACACCAAGGGGAACATGCGCCCCGCCGTGAGCATGCCGTGGGTCTTCGAGTATCTCGGCGGCATGCTCCAGGAGTCCGTGGACCCGCAGACCACGGCGTTCCTCTACCGTGTCGCCGCCCAGATCCCCGGCACCACGGTGATCCCCGACGCGGTGGACGCCACAGGACGGCACGGTGTCGCGATCACCCTGGACGGTCAGACCGAAGACCGCCAGGAGTGGATCTTCGACAAGTCCACGTACGCCTTCCTCGGCTTCCGCGATGTCACGCAGGAGGACACGGTGATCGGCAAGGCCGGCAGCGTGATACAGACCACCGCGGTACTCCAGCGCGCCGTGGTGGACCATGTGGGCGAAGAACCGGGTAAGACCAACAGCTGAGACGAAAAGCTGAGCCCGTCGCATCCCTGATCCGGCTGCTTCCGGGAACCGGTGGTCAGCCCACATCCAGTACGTCTGAACAAGACCGACATCGACGCCGTCCATACCGTCAACTGCTGGGCAGCGAGGAAGAGCGGTGGTTATCTGCGGTTGATGATCTATCGGCGCAGATCAAGCTGTTGATCGTCATCAAGGCACATGAGGTACGGAGTCCAGGAGGCGTCTTGATCGAGACGCTTGAACCGGGGTATGGCGCTGCTCACGAGCCGTGGTGCGTGGTGAGCAGTCGCGTCCCTGCGGCCGATCGTTCCCGCTGCCGCCAGGTTCCGGGCGGTTCTCCGTGTTGGCGGCGGAAGGCGGCGGCGAAAGCGAAGGGCGAGCCGTAGCCGACGGCGTCGGCGATCTGGGGCAGGGTGAGATCGTCGGCGCGCAGGTGGTCGCGGGCGATGGTCATGCGCCATTCGGTCAGGTACTGCATGGGGGCCTGGCCGAGTGCCTCCCGGAACACCCGCGCGAAGGCGGCCCGGGACAGGCCGCTGATCGCGGCGAGTTCGGGGACCGTCCACGGGTGGGCCGCGTTCTCGTGCATGGCTTGTAGCGCGCCGCCCAGCCGCGGGTCTGCGGATGCCCGGTACCAGCGCGGCGCGGTCGTGCTGCGGCGGAAGTCGCTGCGGATGGCCAGGACGAGAAGCAGGTCCAGGAGGCGATCCAGGACGATCTGCTGGGCGAGTTCGGTCCGGACCAGTTCGCGGGACAGCAAAGTGATCACGTCCCGCAGGGGATCGTCGTCGGCCGCCGAGAGGGTCATGACCTGGGGCAGCGCGTCCAGCAGCCCGCTGCCGACATCGCCGGAGAACTGGTAGGCGCCGCACAGGAACACCGTGGCCTGAGGGTTGTCCCCGGGGTCCATCTGGGCGTGGCGTGCCCGGAACTCCTCCGGCTCCAGGCATTCGGCGCCCGGCTCATGCCCGATGTAGTGGTTCGGCCCGCCGCGTACCAGCGTGACGCTTCCCGGTATGAGCTCCACAGCGCTGCCGGGAGTGTCCAGCCAGAGGTAGCCCCGGCCGCGGACGACCGTGTGCACCGACAGCTGTATCGAACCGCCCAGCCGCAATCCCCACGGTGGTTCCGCGACCGTCCGCGCGAACACCGCGCCGGTGGCGCGCGCCCGCACCAGGTGGTCAGACAGCAGGTCCATGGGATCAGCTTGACCAGCACGAGCATCAGGGTCAAGGCATGAGAGCTTCACATAAAAAGTCGAGCGGAATACGCATGGATTGTCTCGCGCAGAGCTTCGAGCATGGAGTCATGAACAACGGAGCACCCACCGCACTCATCCTGGGCGGCACCGGCCGGACCGGTTCGCTGCTAGCCGACGGGCTCGCCCAGCGAGGAATCACCCCCCATACCGCGGCGCGTAGCGGAGCGGACGTCCGGTTCGACTGGGACGACCCGGCCACCCACGCGGACGCCCTGGCCGGTGTTGACCGCCTCTATCTGGTGACAGCCACCATGCGCGTCAGCTACGCCGGTCAGGTCGGCGCCTTCCTGGACCTCGCCGAGGCGGCCGGCGTGCGCCACGTCACCTACTTGAGCGTCTACAACGCCGACCAGGCGCCGGCGGGGATCGATATCGCGGCCGTCGAGGCCGATCTGGCTTCCCGGCACGGCATCACGCACTCGGTCCTGCGCCCCGCGTGGGTGATGCAGAACTTCGCCGACGACCACCTTCCGGTCATCGACGGAGTGATCACGGCCCCGAGCGCCGGCGGCAGGGAGGCCTTCGTCGACGCGGCCGACATCGCGGCGGTCGCGGCCGAGACGCTGCTCGACCCCGAAACCCACGCCGGCGCCACCTACTCGCTCACCGGCCCGCAGGCCCTCACCTTCCAGGAAATCGCGGACACCATCGCCTTCGTGAGTGGCCGCCCCGTCGCCTACAGCGACATCGACCAGGAGGCGTGGATCAACGGCGCGCTCGCCGCGGGCGTCCCCGCCGGCTTCGCGGTGATGATGCGCTGGCTCACCGGCGCCATCGTTGCCGGCAACGGCGCCACGCCCACCGGCGACATCGAGAAGGTCACGGGCCGGCCAGCCACCACCTTCCGCGAGTTCGCCGAGCGCAATGCCCACGCCTGGACCTCGGAGGCGAAGTGAGCAAGACCGTTGACGACAACGCTCCCCTGGTCGGGGCGAACAGCCCGTTCTTCCGCATCATCAAGGAGGGGCTGGACGGCCTGGTCGACGGGGAGGACTACTACGACCTGCTGGCCGAGGACGTGATCTTCGAGTACGTGATCACCGTGCCGGGGTACCCCCGGCGGGTCGAGGGACGCCGGGGGATCATCGACCTGTACAGCGACTACGGCGACTACGTGAAGCTGCGCAGCGCGGACAACCTCCGCGTCCACCGGGACCCGCAGACCTCGGTGGCCGTCTTGGAGTACGAAGTGCACGGCACGTCGGTCCAGACGGGGCGGCCGTACGACAACCGCTTCGTCTCCGTCGTGACCATCAAGGACCGCAAGGTGACGCACTGGCGCGACTACCTGGACCCCATCGCCGTATTCGACGCACAGGGATGGCCGCAAGACCGCCGCTCGTAACAGCCAGTGGGGCCGAGGTGGAGGTTGATCCAGCGGTGGTCGGCGGGCTCACGGATCTCGGAGCAGAAGGTGCAGCGGACGAGCGGCTGCGTGCGCGGCGGGCCGTGTGAGGTGCAGGGCCGTGTGGAAGTGGCCGTTGGTCTCCTTGCCGCGGGGGTCGTCGCCGACTGCGGACACTGCGGCGATGGCGTACTGCTGTTCGTCGGCGTCGGTGAAGCGTCTCTGCGAGTAGGTGCGGGACGTGTCCTTCTCCGTGGTCAGGCCGGACAAGGCCAGGCCGTCGGCGATGTTCCGGTGGGAGCTGGTACGCAGTACGAAGGCGGCCACCCATGGGGGCTCCTCCATGCCTTCCAGCAGCGGGCGGAAGGTGCGGACGGACAGGAAGCTCGCCCCGCCGGTCACGGTGATCAGGCGGGTGCCGCGGGTGGCCCGGTACAGTGCCGGGCTGGGCGGGGCGGCTTCCAGGTTCTCGGCGAACCCCGCATCGAGCAGACCGGCCGCGCGGCCGTAGGCGATGGCTGGCGCAGCGATGTCCAGGCCGATGACGGGTACGGCGTCCGGACGGCGGCGCGCCGCGTAGTACCCGCGGTCCGACTCGATCAGCTCGGCGGTCGTCAGGCGGGCTACCTGCGGTGAGGTGTAGCGGTCGTACAGCTCCTCCAGCGTCACATGGTGGTTGAGCAAGGCCGCGTTGATGCCGTACGAGCAGCAGATGTCCAAGACCGTGGCCCGTGGCCCGCCGTCCTGGCCGGCCGGGCGCTCGAGGACTTCGGGAAAGCCGGCAAGGGGCAGGAGGCGGCGGAAGACGCTCTGGGCATGATGAGGTGTCTGATAGCCCAGTGCCCCCAACGTGCCGAAGTACCAACGCGGGTCCGGCCGGCTGTAGATGTCGTCGAAGCGGGTCATCTGCGTGGGCGCACCCGATGCGTGCTGGTTGCGAGCCGTGGCCACCAGGATGCCTCCTTATACGGATGAGGCAGGCATAGCGCATTACGCCGCCGGTTGGGAAGACCGCCTGAACCTCCGCGCTGGCAGCGGCATTCCGGGCCGCCCGGCATTGCGCACAGGGACAATGCGTCCATGACCGATGATCAGTCCCTCATACGCGCCCGTCCGCTGCTGCGCCGTCCCGAGGACGGTGAGCTGATCGACGTTGCCGGTGTCGCACACTTCTTCCGGCTCACCAGCGAGCACACGGACGGGCGTTTCGCGTTCGAGGAGTTCGTCCTCGCCCCCGGCACCATCGGTGCAAGACCGCACGTGCACGAAGGACACGACGAGTACTTCTACGTCCTGGAGGGCGAGTTGACCCTCCACACCGGAGACGGAGAGGTGACGGCAGGCGCCGGGCATCTGCTGGCTGCGACGCGGCGTACCCCGCACGGCTTTCGCAACGCCAGCACGGCCCCGGCGCGCGCCCTGTGCCTCTACACCCCAGCCGGCTACGAAGACTACTTCCGTGACGTCCACGCCGCGGTGAGCGCCGGAGCCGAGGCCACGGAGGAGTTGCTGGCCGAATTCCGCAGCCGCTACCGGACCAACTCCTTCTGAAAGAGCATCGCTTTCCGGAGGCTGCCCTCCGGGCAGGTCGAGGACATCCCGTGCACACGATGACCTGCTCGGGATGCGCCGACGGCCGTGGGCCGGTCCTCAACCGCGGCACCTGACGGCGGTGCAGAGGAAGACCCAACACCGCCCAGGGCGGGACGCCAGGGTTGGCGTCCCGCCCTCTGTCCTCGGCCAGCGCACCTGGGACGTCAGTGTGGACTCCACCGTCGCAGTTCCAGGCTGTGCTGGGGCGGATTCGGGTACCACGGCTGGGCCCGGGTCGCGCCCGCGGACCAAGCCCGACAGGGGCCGCCTGACGGGTTCTAAGCGACGCAGAATTCGTTGCCCTCCGGGTCCTGCAGAACGACGGCGTAGTGCCCCATGTCCGGCTCATCCATGATCCGCAGCACGGTGGCACCGGCCTTGGTGAGCCGTTCCACCATGGCGGTGACCCGCTGAACGCGGACCGCCAACGGGACCTCACGCCCTCCGCCCACCTTCAGGTCAAGGTGCACCCGGTTCTTGGTGAGCTTCGGCTCGGGGACCTGCTGGAACCACACCCGCGGCCCCTGTCCCACAGGATCGATGATCGACTCCGGCGTCTCCCCGGCACCGGCGGGCAACTCCTCCTCGGGCACCCCCATGCCCGCCCAATACTCCCGCCACGTGGAATGCCCGCCCGGCGGAGGCTCTGGAACGTACCCCAGAGCCTCGGCCCAGAAGCTCACCAGCTTCTGCGGGTCAGCACAGTCGATCACCAGCTGCAGCGTCATCTCCATACCCGGAGGATGCCAGGCAGGCTCTACCGATCAGAGTGAGCGTCTGTTCGAGTGGCTTTGCTCGGTCGGGTGAACTTCTTCCGGGCGCGCATAACCCGTACGGCCGTAGGTTCCGTGTCTCCCCCTCTGGGGGGAGGACCACGCCATGCCGTGGGTGGATGATTCTCGTACGGCCGTCTCGGCAGAGTCATGGCATGAGTCGACGAACCGGATTCAGCGCGCAGTACCTCAGTGCCCCGTCAGGCGTCACCTGGGCAGCAATCGCGGGAGCCGCCGGAACTCTCCCCTATCTGGCGATGAAGATCTACTGGTCGTGGGGCGGCACAGCAGGCAAGCCCGTCGGGATGAATCTCGCCGACGAATTTGCCAAGAACGGAGCTCCCCAGGTGCTTGTGTGGCTTGAGAGGCATGGCATCGACTTCACTGCTGTCGGCGTACTTCTGGGCATCACGTTACTCGGCGCCCTCACCCGGCCATGGGGCCAGATCTTCCCGCGCTGGGTGCCCGGTCTCCGCGGGCGGCGGGTCCCGCGATGGCTGCTGTTGGCACCCGGCTGGGCCTCTGCGGTGACCCTCGCGCCTTACGGGAGCCTCGGCCTGGCGGTCATCCTGACCGGCGGACTCTCCACAGCGCACACCGCCGGCATGTCCCCCATGGTGTTCGTCATCGGCTTCCTCAACTTCTTCTCCATCGGCGTGTCCCTCGGCGTGTGCTCCCTCTCCTACCAGCGCCGGACCAAGCCGGTCCCCGCGAAATGAGAAGGAGTTGTCGTGCCGCTCGGAGAAGCACCAGGAGGCCCTGTTGCCACAGTTGTACGCCATCACGCCATCGGATTCCGACTCGGCGTCCCCATCGTGTGATTCCCTCGCGCACCTGTACGGGAACGCGACCGATCACGGTGAGCCGGTGCGACGGTATCCGTCGGACCTGACCGATACCGAGTGGGGCGATGCCCGCGGACTTCCCAGCCTGGGACGTGCCCGCTACCGGAAGATCCGGCTCATGTGGGCCGACGGCGGCTACACCGGCCGCCTGGTCGACCGGGCCCACGAGATACTCCGGCTCACCCTGGAGATCGTCAAACTCGGCGACGGCCAAGCCGGGTTCCAGGTCCTTCCCCGCCGCTGGGTCGTCGAGCGCACGCCGACCTGGCTGATGCGCTCACGTCCCCCGGCCCGCGACTACGAGACCCTGCCCGCCAGCAGCGAGGCCGTCGTCCTGTGGTCGATGACCATGCTCATGGGACGCCGCCTCGCCCGGCACCCGGACAGTGAGGTCACGGCGCAGTCCGCAGCGGTGTGAACACCCCGGGGTGGTTCTCGGCCACCAGCTCCAGGCCCAGCCGCTCGGCCAGGTCCTTCGCCCGCAGCCCCTCCGGGCCGGCCCCGGCCTCCAGCACTCCCAGCAGCCGCCGGTACTCCGGCGCGAGCACCTCCTGCGTCGTGCCCTCCCGCCAGATAGGCACCACCGCCCCGGCAGCCGGTTCCTTAACCACCGCAGGAACCGGTACCGGTCGCACCGGCTCCTGCGGCTGAGTGCCTGCGGCCAGGGCCTCGGACAGCTCCGACACCGCGATGGCCCGCCACTCCAACACGGCCTCCGCCTCTGCCAGTTCAGCGGCCGAACCGCTCAGGTCAGCACGCCCAGTCCCGAATTTCCCTCAAGGTCGTTACTTCGGCGGCTCCTCCGTGGCGTTGGTGCCCGGTTCGGGGCGGCCGAGCCAGGAGATGAAGAGCCCGTCGGGATCCCAGGTGGCGCGGAGGTCGTCGAGGCGTCGGAGGTTCTCGTCGGTCACGAAGCGGTAGGGGCGGTTGATCAGGTTCTCGTCGGCCAGCTGGATGCCGCTGGCGTACGGCTCCCAGACTCGCATGTGCTCGGTCACCCAGTCCGTGTACTTCCGGTCGTCGGCCGGATCGGACCAGGCCGCGTACAGCCCGTAGTACAGCTCGTCTTCCACCGAGAAGGCCATCGGCGGGCGTTCGGGCTGTCCCTCATATCCTCCCCAGTTGTACAGCACCATGTGCGAGGGTGCCGGAGGCCAGGTCTTCAGCATGGCCTCGAAGTTGGGCCAGAGGTCGTCGAAGGAGGCATGGGTCCACATGTTGTCGGCCAGATAGCGCTTGGTCTCGTCGTAGTGCGGATCGGTGCCGAGCTGACTCAGGGTGCCGGTGTCCGTCACCTCGTTGAGCCGTGTGGTCAGCACCTGAGCGCGTGACGGGCAGGACTCGAAGACCGACAGCTGCTCCCTGGCCTCATCCTCAGTGTCGGTGAAGGCGGTGGCATTGAGGGAGATGAGCGGCTCGTCGTTCGTCATCGGATCGCGGTTGCACATGAGATTGATCTCTGTGGGCGTCTGACGGCCGATCTCGTGCACGAAGCCGTAGACGTCGCGCGCGGCCGAGGCGGGCCAGAAGTAGCCGCTGTTCATCGTGATCCGCTTGCGCGGGTGGAGCTTGACGTAGAACCGGGTGACGACGGCGAAGAAGCCGGGGCCGGCGCCTCGGGCGGCCCAGAGGAGGTCGGCGTTCCGGGTCTCGTCGGCGTGGATACGCTCACCGTCGGCCGTGACCGCGTCGATGCCGGTGACCGACATGCAGGCCGGTCCGTAGTCCCGCCCGGCCCAGGCGAATCCGCCCTGCAGCAGATAACCCCCGATGGAGACGCCCGTGCAGTGCCCCGTGGGGAAGAACAGGTCCTTCTCCGCCAGCATCGAGTTGAGCTCCGACCCCTTGATGCCGGGCTGGGCAGTGCCGGTCATCGCCTCCATGTCGACGGTCACATGGCGCAGATTCGAGAGGTCGATCAGCACCGTGCCGTCGCGCAGGTGTGACCCGGACCAGCTGTGGCCGCCGGAACGCACCGCGATCTGCAGTCCTTCCTCCCTGGCCAGCTTCACCGCTCCGACGACGTCGTCCTCGTTGTTCGCCAGCACGATCACCTCGGGATAGCGGTCCGGGACCCCCGAGTGCCAGCAGGCCTCACGGCGCAGGCTCTCGTAGCGGTAGTCACCGCGCCGCAGCGCCCTGCCCTCGATCTGGTTCGCCATGTTTCACACCTGTTCACGGCGTTTGAACTCGTCGAAGATGTCCGGGAGGAACACGGCGAGGTGGTTCATCTCCTGCGAGCAGTGCACGACCATGGCGCGGGCCTGCACGTCTCCGAGATTTCTCACGGCTTCCGCGACCTTTTCGAGTTCACCGGTCAGGGAGGCTCCTCCGCGGCAGGCGACGTGATTCCCGCCCATCCAGAAGCGCGAACGCATCTCGGCGCCATCGTTCACCCGGCGCACGTAATGGACCAGATGGCCCCAGTCGAGTGGGACATGCGAGAATCCTACTCTCGCGCAGATTGCAGTCGCCTTCTCCGGATCGAGCCCGTCCTCGCTGAATCCCGGACTGCTGGGACGGACGAAGCGAATAGCGAGCTCACCCAGCACGTTACCGACGTACTCGTCGACGAACGATGTGCCGCCGACATACCTCTCACGGTAGGAAGCGCTCCGGTCCGTGGTGCCGCCGGACCATTCCGCGTACAGGTGGGCACGTGGATACCACAGCTTGTACCGCTCGGTCTCCCTGGTGTGCCACCAGAACCACCAGTCCACCATGTCCGGGGACACCCTCGGCATACGAGTTGATATGGCGATGTGCATGGAGCCGTCGTCGAAGAGGCTGTATCCGTTCTCGAGATCCTGATAGCCGGACTCGCTCAGTGTTCCCGCGTCGTTCAGGTTCAGGCACAAAGGGGGCGCCTGTGGACCGAGATCGATCGCCTCCTTGATGTGCTCCGGCAGCGGAGCCATCACCGGGTTCCAGTACTTCGCATACCACTTGCCGTCGAGTTCGCCAGGCCGCATTCCCAGGTGGGTCCGACGGGCGGGATCGGGACGTGGTTCTGTCATGGGCTCGGTCATGGGCCGGCCTTCAGCGGGACAGAGTCACGACGTCGGAGGACTTGAGGACGTGACCCTCTTCGTCCAACGCCTTGACCTGAAAGTACGGTCCTGGATCGTCCGTCGGGATCGCCGTCTCGAACCCGGTTCGTTCTGCGTGTCGCACGACCACCGACAGAGAATGGGGGTTTGGTCCTGCCAGCACCCGCCACGCTCTGGTCTGCGTCGAACCGTTCCAGGAAGCGTAGACGACGCTGTTCCCTGCGTCGGTCTTCGCCGCTGCGCTCGGTGGATAGTAGGGCTTGCCGACCCACTCGTCCCGGAAGGCCCGGTACGAGATGTTCGAGCCCGGCATCTTCGCGTCGTAGAGCAGGTTCTTCGAGCCGTTGCCCTCCGTGTTTCCCCCGTTGGCGTATTCCGAGTAATACGAGCTCTCACCCCATCCGATGAACTTGTTGCCGTTGTCCAGGGCCTGGGTGTTCCCTTGGGACGCCGAGAAGAGCGGTGGCTGGTGGTAGTAGGTCCTCGCGGCGGTCGCGCGGCGGTCTTCGAAGTCCAGGTTCAGGATCAGGCCGTGCGACTCCTGTTCCGGTTTGCCGTCCGGTTGGTTGCAGCAGCCGTCGTCGAACAAGCTGATCTTGTTGTCCCTCCCGAACCGCGCGTCGTGCTGCCAGTAGAAGCGCGCGTTGCGGCCGAAGGTGAAGTTGCTCTTCTTGCCACCGAGTTGCCACCGGATCCCGCCGGTCTTCTTGGAGATGTCATAGATCGCCCAAAAGTTCCGAACCGAGATCAGTAGCTCCCCTCTGGGTCCCTCGTCGATCGAGTTCAGGTGGTAGGCATCCCAGACCCCGCCTGACGTTGCCGCGTCGGAGGCCGGCACCTCGGAACCGGCAGGGTTCAGGTGATCCAGCAGGTCCCATGAGAAGACGAGCTTTCCCGTTTCCAGGTCGACTTCCTGGATCTCGCTGTCCAGGATGGCCCCGTCGTTCGGCCCCCCGTAGCGGGTGAGATCCATGCGGACCGGCTTGGTCGCGATGAACAGTGCGGTCCCCCTGCGGGTCAGCAGGAACTCGTGTTCGTCCGGATAGAAGCCGTGATGCGCGAAGACCGTCTTGAGCAGGCGGTAGTGATTGTCGTAGATGTAGTAGCACCCGCCCGGCTCGGGAGCGCCACCCGGCAGGTTCGTATAGGTGGGCGGAATGGCGATGGAGCCCTGCCACCAGGTCAGCGCTGGCTGAGCCTTCCCGGTCCTGGGATTGTGATAGGTCTGAACCTTGAAGTCCGCGTTCTGAAGGTCCGGGGAGCGCAGGGGGCGGAACCAGACCGGATCGCCGGAGTTGTCAGAGATCAGTGCCCCCGTCTGGCCGACCACCGCGGTGCCGATGGCATAGGGGCCGACGAAGATCTTGCCGTGAGCCGTCCCGGGCTTGTGCGCGGTCACCGTGACCCGCTGGGGGTGAAGGCCCGGCTCGGAGACGAAGCTCCATACGTGGCTGCCCGAAGTGATCGGCTGCGGGGTGGTCGCACTGCCGGTCGGGGGCGCGGGCTTCGTCGCGCACAGGTGCGCCCGGTCCGGTGATGAACTCGCGGCGGCGAGGGGTGGGCAGCTCGCGAAAGCGAACCCCACGGCGATCACGCAGGTCCCTGCGGTGCGGCTCAGCCCTCTTTTGGCACCGCGCGCCCCTGGCTGGCGTTGCGCCATGCTCCGTCTCCTTACGGCCCTGTCTCCGTCAGCAACGCTTGAGCTGTTACTCCTGGCGACGGTAGGCGTTACCGCTGGCCTGCGCCTGTTGCGGGCCCAGTGCAGTGGTCCATTCGGACGCGGTGGTGGCGCCACCCACAGAAAGAGATCAAGTCCGTCGCCCCCCGCCCCCGCCCCAGCCCCTGGCCGAGGCCATGGGTGCCACCGGATGCGTCTGCGGGGCAGCTGATCGGACAGCGCCCGGCTCAGTTCTCGGCGCCACACTCTTCGTCGTCCAGCCCAGCTGCGTCTGCGTCTGCGTCACGCAGAGTCCGCAAGCCGCCGTCGGCCGGGGTGGACGGGGTGAAGCTGTAGCGGCCCAGGACGTTGAAGTTGCGGTGCTTGAGCGGGGACGGCCGGGCCACGTCCTCGTCCCTGATCCCGCGCCCCTCCGCGCGCAGCTGAGCCATGGCGGCGTCGATGCAGCGGGTCGTCCACAGCACAACGGCGTTCAGCACCAAGCCGAGCGAGCCGGCTGGTTCTCCATGCCGTCCCGGTGCGCCTGGTGGACGGTGCCCTTCCTGCCGTGGCAGATGTCCCGGGCGTGTTTGTGGCGGGACTCCTGCGCGCTGAGCTGGCGCCCCGTCTGACGACGGTCGGCGTCGTCCTACAGCGCTTCGCCACCACCAAACCCCGCCACCGACAAGCCACCGCCCGGCTCTCCCTGATCGTCACCGGACCCGCGGCAGCCGGGAAAACGACCGCCCTGCTCCACGTCGGACGCGCCTGCCACCTCGCCCACACGCCCAAAAGCCCCACCCAGCCTGGATCAGCCCAGCGTTCCCGTCGCATACGTACTCGCCCCGTCTGGTGCAACCGCGAAGACCCTCATCACCGAGTTCGCCCGCTACCTCAGCATCCCCACCACCACCCGCATGACCCAGACCCAGATCACCGACGCTGTCTGCCACCTGCACCGCCGCCGGAGTCCCTCGTCCTCATCGACGAAAGCCACCGCCTCAACCCCCGCACCACCACCGGCGCTCAAACCGCCGACCTGATCAAAGACCTCAGCGAACGCCTGCCCGCGACCTTCGTCTACGCCGGCGTCAACGTCACCGACACACCCCTCCCCCGCCACGCCTCATACGTCCACCAGCGCACCGCCGGCTGTATCGGATGAGGCTGACCCTTTGGAGTGGACACCCTGACAATGGATCTTGAAGGTCCAGGAAGGGATGTCCAGGTGGGAGGACGCCAGTCTCCGTACCCGGAGGAGTTCCGGAAGGACGCCGTCGCGTTGTACCGAGCCGCCGGTGGCAAGCGCACGTACGCCGCGGTGGCCGCCGAGCTCGGGATCACCGGGGAAACACTGCGTACGTGGGTCCGCAAGGACACCACCCAGCACGCTTGCGAGCGTCTCGAGGGCGAGGCGGGCCAGAGTCGGGCAGCCGGAGCGGGAGATCCTGCGCCGGGCAGCCGCCTATTTCGCTCGGGAGGTGAAGTGAAGACCCGCCGCTGGGACTTCATCTCCGATCACTGCGCCGTTTTCGGCGTCAAGCGGCTGTGCCGGGTCCTTGGTGTATCGCGCTCCGGCTTCTACCACCACCTCGCCACCACGCCGGCCCGTGCCGAGCGCCAGGGGGCCGAGGAGCGGGCGGTCACGGAGATCCGCGCCATCCACGCCGAACTCCCCTCGCGCGGACGGAAGGTCAACCGCAAACACATGGCCCGGCTGATGCACATCAACCACATCGCCGGCCGGCACCCGCCGGCCACGCGGAGGCCCACGCGGCCCTGAGTCCTCGCCAGTTGTCGGCGCTGCCCCTCACGAACCGCCGCCTGACCAAGCACGAGATAGCCAATCTCGCCGTCGTCCTGAACGCGTACCACGTGGCGGAGGGCAACAGCCTGGACGTCGACGCGTTCGTCAACAGCTTCACCAAGGACGGCGTTTTCAACGACGAGGTCGCCGGCGACACCTATCAGGGCAAGGCGCTCGGTGACGTTCTGACCCGTATGGTCAACCTCTTCCCCGACGTCCACCGCGATCTCAAGAGCATCACCGTGAACGGCGACGAGATCAGCCTCGAACTGTCGATCCAGGGCACGTTCAAGGGCCCCCTGCAGACACCCGCGGGCACCGTCAAGCCGACCGGCGCGAAGATCGACGCGCCGACCGCCGACTTCTGGTACCTGCACAACGGCAAGATCGAGAAGTTCGACTGCTACGTCGGATACACGGAGATGTTCTCCGACATGGGTGTGAACCTCGACTGGGCCTCCGCGGTCAACGGGAGCTGAGCCAAGCCGATACTCAAAGGCTGCTGAAAATCTTGTCGAGGGGCTGTCCGGCCGCGGGCCGGGCAGCCCTTTCAGCTATGTGTGGCCGGGGGTGGGCGAGGTGCCGGGTGTCGCCGGTCCGGGTGGGTCGCAAGGTGATCAGCGGGTCCCCTGGGTTCAACACCGTTGCCTTTACGGCCGTGAGCGGTTCGCGAGTCCGTTCCGCTTCCGCTGGTAGTACGTCTTGGACGCAGGGCAGGACTTGAGGCTGGCCATGGCCTGCGCAGGTTGCCGCCCGTTGCGGTGATGAACTCGGCGCCGAGCCGTGGGCCCATGCCGGGCAGACTGCGGATCACCTCGGCGTGCGGATGCTCGCGGAACTTCGCCTCGATGAGGGCATCGAGCTCGGCGACCTCCTCTTCAAGGACGATCACTCCCTTCGCAAGGCGGACCACCATGGCGGCGGCCCTGCGCGTTGATCACCACGGCGTGGTGATGTGTCTTGCCGATGTCCACTCCGGCCCAGATCCGGGGCATAGCCACCTCCGCCAGCTCGTCGTGCATCGAACCCGCAGACGACCTCGCCGACGTTGTCCTACAGCAGCGATCGTGTCGCGTCTCCCAATTGGCGGTCGAGTCGTCGCGGAGCTCCGGGCGGCCAAGTCCCGTAAGCCATCCGGCGGCTCACCCTTTCTCGAAAGGTAGGACAGCCCTTAGCCGCAAACTGGCGGTCAGGGCTTTGTGACCGCGGTGTTCTTGGGCATCCGGCTCACAGCAGGGCGGACCCGGGCGTGATAGTCGCGGTGCAGGAAGTCCCGGTGAGATTGATCTGGTCGGTGCCGATCTTCGAAGCTCTCGCCCTCGCGCCACGCTGTGGACCCGGACACCGCGAGACGGCTCACCCAGGCTCATCCACGAGAGCCCAAAAAAATCAGACGGCGATGTCGAGAACCCGCGTCCGGCTCCGTCCCAGGGGTGAACGCGACCACAATGGATCGCACGAGCACCGAGGAGAACCACGATGGCCAAGTACCTGCTGCTGAAGCACTACCGCGGCGCCCCGGCTTCGGTCAACGACGTGCCGATGGACCAGTGGAGCCCGGAGGAGATCTCGGCGCATGTGCAGTACATGCACGACTTCGCGGCCCGGCTGGAGAAGACCGGCGAGTTCGTCGACGGTCAGGCGCTCGCCCCCGAGGGAGCGTGGGTCCGCTACGACGGTGAGGGGCGCCCGCCGGTCACCGACGGACCGTTCGCGGAGACCAAGGACCTCATCGCCGGATGGATGATCATCGACGTCGACAGCTACGAGCGCGCCGTCGAGCTGGCCGGGGAGCTGTCGGCCGCCCCTGGGGCGGGCGGGAAGCCGATCCACGAGTGGCTGGAGCTGCGCCCGTTCCTGACCGCGCCGCCCACCATCACGGAGTGATGTCACCGATGGACGAGGTCCTGCTCAGGAGCCTCACGCCGAGCGTGCTCACCGTCCTCGTCCGCCGCGGAGCCGACTTCGCGGCGGCCGAGGACGCCGTGCAGGACGCTCTGGTCGAGGCGCTCCGGGTCTGGGCGGCCGACCCGCCGCGGGATGCCAAGGGCTGGCTGGTCACCGTGGCCTGGCGCAAGTTCCTCGACGCGACGCGCGCCGACGCCGCCCGCCGCCGGCGTGAGGACCGCGTCGAGGAGGAGCCGGCGCCCGGGCCGGCGCCCGCGGTGGACGACACGCTCCAGCTCTACTTCCTGTGCGCCCACCCGTCGCTGACCCCGGCATCGGCGGTCGCGCTCACGCTGCGCGCCGTGGGCGGGCTCACCACCCGCCAGATCGCCGAGGCCTACCTGGTGCCCGAGGCGACCATGGGGCAGCGCATCAGCCGGGCCAAGCGCAGCGTCTCCGGCGTGCGCCTCGACCGGCCCGGCGACGTCGCCACCGTGCTGCGCGTCCTCTATCTCGTCTTCAACGAGGGCTACTCCGGCGACGTCGACCTCGCCGCCGAGGCCATCCGGCTCACCCGGCAGCTCGCGGCCGCGATCGACCACCCCGAGGTGGCCGGGCTGCTCGCCCTCATGCTGCTCCACCACGCCCGGCGCGCCGCCCGGACCGCGCCCGACGGCAGCCTGGTGCCGCTCGCCGAGCAGGACCGCGGCCGGTGGGACACTGCGTTGATCGCCGAGGGCGTCGCCGTCCTGCAGGCGGCCCTCGCCCGCGACCGGCTGGGCGAGTTCCAGGCCCAGGCCGCCATCGCGGCACTCCACGCCGACGCGCTCACCGCCGAGGAGACCGACTGGGTGCAGATCGTCGAGTGGTACGACGAACTCACGCGCCTGACTGACAGCCCGGTCGTCCGGCTCAACCGCGCGGTCGCCGTCGGCGAGGCCGACGGACCGCGCGCCGGCCTGGCGGCGCTCGCGGCCCTGGACGCCTCACTGCCCCGCCACGCCGCGGTGGCGGCGTACCTCCACGAGCGCGACGGCGACCTGGCGACGGCGGCACGGCTGTACGCCGAGGCGGCCCACAAGGCACCCAACCTCGCCGAGCGCGACCACCTCACGCTCCAGGCCGCCCGGCTCAACGCCCGCCGCCTGTGAAGCCGAAACCTCCCTACGCAGGCGTGGAGGAGCTGCCGGAGAAGCTCGACGCGGACGGCACGACACTGCGAGAAGTTCGAAACCACCGGCGGCGCCCCCGCACTGCAGGACGCGACCGTGCGCCGGGAGGCCAAGACCGAGTACACCCTGGCCTCCTTCCTCGACGACCGGCTCGGTGGCACCGGCCCGTCCAGGCCCTTCTCGACGTCCTCCAGCGCGGCCACGATGCCGCGGTGAACACCGGAGGGTCGGATCACAGGACAGAGTGGTTTTTGAATCGCCTCATGCTCTTCGGCTTCTTGAAGTCCGTAGCTTCACGCAACTTCTGGCCGCTGAGAAGATCACCACCATGACCATCTCGTTCCGCATCGACCGAATCCTCGGTGACCGTCCCTTCGCCGAGGTCGGTGATCCCGTCCTCGCCGTCGATGACGAGGGCCGCGGCCTGCTGGCAGTGGCAGGCACGCACGTGGCAGTGGCGGGCGTGCACGAGTTCGGCAGTACTGCGCCGGTTGGTGTCTACGGCACCGATGATCTGGCCTGCCGTGCCCTTCTCCGTACGCGCTATCCCGTGCACGCGATGGCTTTCCACCCCAGGCTCCCCCTCCTGGCAGTCGGCACGGGCGCCTACGACGGCGGCTACTTCTTCGAAGGGGAACTGCTCCTGCTGGACTGGGAGACGGGCAGCGCCACGTCGCTCATCGAACACGAGCTCGGCCGCCAGGTCCTGGGCCTGGAATGGCTCAGCGAACAGGAACTACGCGTGCTGATGGCACCGCCGGACGACTGGCAGGACAAAGTCGCGTGGAGCGAGGGGCATGTCGCGGTGGTGCATCGGCCCGACTGGAGGGTCGTACCGCCCCGGTCGATCACCGGACATGATCTGGCCGGACCGCGGGTGGCGGCCCCGCGAACCGACCGTCGAGAGGATGCCCGCCAGACGGTCTCCGGTCTGAGTACGAACTGGGACCCGCGGCGCAACCTCCGCGCGGTCGAGGAACTGTCCGACGGCAGGATCGTGGCGACGCTCGACGGGGTCCAGTTGGAGTCCTGGCTGCCCTCGGGGCGACGGCAGTGGGCTGTCCGGGACGACGGCGGCGGCGGCCGTGACATTGTCATCGCCGCAGATGAGCGATCGGCCTGGGTTGGTCTGGTGCGGCCTCCGTGGGAGGAGCGTGCTCAGGCCGTGGTCCGGCTCGCGCTCCAGGACGGGGCGCAGCTCGACCACCTCACTCCCTCCAGCTCGGTGTCCCTGGTGCGATGTGCTGACGGCCTGCCCGCCCTCGCACCTGCTGGGCGGAACGGGCAGCGGAGCAGGTTGAGTATCCGGCGTGGCAGCCGGATCTACTTTCGGGAGACCGTTTACACGAAGGGCGGGCAGAAGCCTGGACCAGGTGAAGTCTGGCTTGCAGCAGCGGAACTGGGGTCCATACCGGTTGCCGAACGTCCGCGTGAGCCGAGGGGGGCGGAGGTCCATCAGTTGCTTCCCTACTCCTGGAAGCCAGGTGAGACACACTTCGCCGGCCCCGGCGTGGAGACCTCCGACGGCGACCTGATTTATGCCGGCACCGTCTATCACGGCCACGGGTTGCAGCCCGGCGGCTCGTTCGTCGTACGGCGCGCGGTGCCCAGTACAGAGCCGACTTGGGTCTTTCGGACAGACCGGAAGGCCACGGACCTCGACCACGACACGGAGACCGTCTACGTCACGTACGACGATGGCGAGATCGTCGGGCTCGATCTTCGTGATGGCAACGTTCGCTGGCGTCTGCACCTGGCTGTTGCCGGAATACCCGTCGTGGCCACCGCGCTGACCGTCGCCGAACCTGGCCGGCTGCTCATTGGCACCATCGACGGGCGACTCCTGGACTGCTCGACCGTCTAGTGCCGCATCAGGCAACGTTCGCCAGATGACGTAGCGGCGGATCATGCTGCCCTGCTCCTTGTGGGTGGCGTGGTCGGTGCCGTCGAGGGTGTAGTAGCGCAAGGCGGTGAACTCGGCCTCGATCCGGTTCGGAGAAGCTGTCGCAGACGATCGCGATCCGCACTGTCGGCGGGTAGAGGGTGCGCAGGTAGTGGCAGAACCCGGGAACCGCGTTCGCTTCTTGACCGGCTTGATGTGCCCGTAGAGCTTGTCCTTGGCCAGATCGCAGGCGGCGAAGAGGTGGCGCACGCCGCCGTAGCGGTTGTAGGAACCGCCGCGTTCGACCCACTGCCGGCCGGGGTGGGGCATGAGGTTGAGCGGCCCGAACTCGTCCATGCAGAAGACGACTTCGGGCTCGCCGTCCTCGGGTATGACCTCGCCGTCGGCGATGGCACTCGCGTGCAGCCTGCGCGCACTCCGCGAGGTTTCCAAGGAGGGCACCACTGGATTACGCCGGAAGCGTGCCCCAGGCAGGCTGAACGGCGAGTTGCTCGTGGCTACTGCGCTGAACCGCCGACGAGTGTGGGGCGGAAGGTGCGGCGGTATGCCTGCGGTGTGACTCCGATGGCGGCATGAAGGTGATGGCGCAGGGAGACACCGGTGCCGAATCCGGCGCGGTTGGCGATCAGGTCGATGGGCCAATCAGTGGTCTCCAGCAGGTGCCGGGCCAGGTCGACGCGCTGGCGGATGAGCCACTGGCCGGGGCTGATGCCGACCTCGTCTCGAAAGCGGCGGGTGAAGGTACGCACACTGACGTTGGCGTGGGCGGCCATGTCAGCCAGCGTGACGGGTTCAGCGAGACGCTCCATGACCCAGCCCTGAGTGGCGGCGGTGCCGGGGGTAGAGGGGTCAGGGACGGGGCGCTTGATGTACTGGGCCTGGCCGCCGTCGCGCCAGGGCGGTACGACGCAGGAGCGGGCGACCTCATTGGCGATGTCGCTGCCGTGGTCGCGGCGGACGATGTGCAGGCACAGGTCGATGCCGGCGGCTACCCCGGCGGAGGTGAGGATTTCACCGTCGTCGATGAAGAGGACGCCGGGGTCGATGCGCGCGGAGGTGAACATGCGCTGCAGGCGGTCGGCCTCGCGCCAGTGTGTGGTGGCGGGGCGGCCGTCGAGCAGCCCGGCGGCGGCCAGCACATACGTGCCGGTACAGATCGCCACGATCCGGGTCCCGGGCCGGATAGCAGCCAGGGCCTTGCGCAGGGTGTCGGGCAGGCGGCCCTCCTCGCGGATGGGGCCCAGCGCGTGAGTGGGCGGGATGACGACGGTGTCGACGGTGGCCAGCAGGGAGGCATCGTGGGAGACGGTGAGCTGGTAGTCGGCGTCGGTTCGGACGGGGCGGCCGTCCAAGCTGCATGTGGTCACGGAGTAGAGCCGGTTGCCCGTGGTGTCGCGGGCGGCGCCGAAGATCCGCGCGGGGATGCCGAGCTCGAAGGGGACGACGCCATCCAGGGCCAGAACACCGATGTGATGCATGGCCTGATCCTTTCATTCCGCGACCATCAGGCCACTACTGAGAGGCTGTCCACCGCGGAAGTCTGAGGGCGTGCCCAGGAGAACCGGCACACGCCGCAAGAAACCCACTGCCGAAAAGAGCACGTCATATGGACCAGGCCACTACTTCCGCGACAATGCGCGCCATCTCCCAGAACATCGCCGGGGCACCGGACGTCCTCAAGGTGGTCGATACGCAACGGCCGGTCCCAGCCCGGGGCGAGATCCTGGTCCGAGTGCACGCGGCGGGCGTGAACCCGGCTGACTGGAAGATCCGCGAGCGGGGGGTGTTCGCCAACGGCGCCAGGCCGCCGTTCACGCTCGGCTTCGACGTCGCTGGGGTGGTCGAGGCGGTCGGCGACGGAGTGACACTGTTCCAGGCCGGCGACGAGGTGTTCGGGATGCCGCGCTTCCCGCATCCGGCGGGCGCCTATGCCGAGTATGTCGCGGCCCCGGCCCGACACTTCGCCCCGCGCCCCCAGGGCCTGACCCACATCCAGGCCGCCGCCCTGCCGCTGGCCTCGCTGACCGCCTGGCAGGCCCTGGTGGACACCGCGAACGTCCGGCCCGGCCAGCGCGTCCTGATCCACGCGGCCGCCGGAGGAGTCGGTCATCTGGCCGTGCAGATCGCCAAGGCCCGCGGCGCGTACGTCATCGGCACGGCCACCGCCTCCAAGCACGAACTGCTGCGCTCGCTCGGCGCCGACGAGCTGATCGACTACCGCACTCAGGACTATGCCGAGAGCCTCCGCGACGTCGATGTCGCCTTGGATCCCCTCGGCGGCCCCAACTGGGCCCGGTCCCTGCGAACACTGCGGCCGGGCGGCACGCTGGTCTCGATCTTGCCGCTGGACGACACCTTCCCCGCCAAGGAGGCCGAAGCGGCCGGAGTGCGGGCGGTGTTCATGCTTGTCGAGCCCGACCATGCGGGTTTGCGCGAGATCGCCTCCCTGGTCGGGGACGGACGCCTGCGTGTTGTCGTCGACGAGATCTTCCCCCTCGAAGCAGCGGGGCGGGCCCACACACTGGGTGAGACCGGCCGCACCACCGGCAAGATCGTCCTCGCCGTCGCCCCCTGACCCACCCCGCTGCTTCCATCGGACAGATCCCGCCAAGGCGGGGTTGACCGGCCCAGGTTGCCAGGAGGCATGGCAGTGCTCGTGCATGTGTGAGACCGGCGTGCGGCGGCGGGCAAATCGTCTGCAACCGCAACACGACAGAGCCCTTTCGGCCTGGGCCTTCTCGACTGAAGGGTGTTGCGAGTCCTATCACCCGTCGAACGGATCATCATCGTCGGCGGCGACGGCCAGGACCAGGAGGAACGGGACCTCCGGCTCGGGGCATGGATCGAGAACCAGCGCAGCAGGGCCGCCACGCTGTCACCAGAGCGGATGGAACAACTGTCCGCCATCGGCATGCGCTGGACGTAACGGCATACGGACGAACAGCGGGGCCGGACAGGAGCGATCCTGCCCGGCCCGCTGTCGTGCGCCTCTACCAGCGCCTGCGCGTCCCTGGCTACGGGCGGTTGGTGATGGTGCCGGCCTGCACGCTGGTCTCACTGCCCGTGACAGCCGCCCCCGCGGCGACGAGCGCGGTGACGGCGAACGCGGCAGCCAGCACTGCACCGATGAACTTCTTCACTGGTCCCCCCTTCCGAGCCCGCTCAAAGGCCCGAAGCGATGATCAACAACGGACACAGCACGCACCCACCCAGACGGAAGCGACACCTCCACATGATCACCACGCACGGCATCACGGGAGGGTGGTGAGGGTTGAGGTGGTGGAGCCGGCAACGGCCACGAGACGGTCCTGGTCGTCTGTGGGCAGTCGTTCAAGGACCTGCCCGGGTGCCAGGCCGCGGTAGGCGGGATCGTCGATGGCCGCTGCGGCGTGGAAGCCGTCTGCGTTCGGGGTCTGGACCGTCTCGCACAGCCCCTGCCACGCCTGCGGACGGGTGAAGTCGGCGCGGACCAGAAGCGTCGTCACGTGTGCATCTCCAGTCGTCGGCGGGCATCCGGCCCGGCCGATTTCCTTACGGCCTGCTCAGGATGATGAGGAAGCTTCGCCGGGCCGGCTCCGGGGCGGGTCTTGGTCATGCTGCTTTGTTCCGCCCCCGGGACCCAGGCCCAGCCCCGGTAGCTCGACGACAACGTGGTGCCGCCTTCTTTGGTGAAGGCGAACGGGTACTCGTCACAGGACAGGCCGGGGGCCAGGAGTGGTCCGGTGATGCGGTGCAGGGCCTGGGCGTCGCCGCCTCTCCTCCGGTGGACAGCACCGGTGAAGAGCCGGTACCGGCTTATCGAAGGCTCCAGTGGGGCCTGGACGGATCGCTACATCACCTGTGAGGTGCCCGTGCCCGGTTCGGGCTGAGCCACGTCACCCACGTACGGCAACCGGGGCCACAGCCGCTGCACGGCTGGCCCCGGTTGTCACTGGCCGCAGGCCCCGCCCGCCCTATCGGGTCTCCAGTTCCCCGATCCGCGCCACCGTCGTTCCCCCCTTCGGGCATACCCACACCGCCGTGTCCGTGCGGACAGTCGCCGTCAGCGGATGCGTGTCCGGGTGTGTCGGGCACTGTGGCCAGACCGCCGATGCGCCTTCGGACCATAGTGCCTCCACCGCCCAGTCCTGGACCTGATCTGCCAGGTGCGCCAGCAGCTCTGCGGCGGTGCCATCCGGATGTGGTGTCAGGCCCTGACCTGAACCGTCCGGTGCCCAGAGCACGATCCCGAACTCGTCGTCCGAACGTATGTCCGGCTGCACCGCGCACTGTGCCTGGAGGTCCCGCAGGACTGTCTCCAGAGCTTCGGCGAATTCCATGTCGTCCACTTGGGCTCCTGATCACATCGGGCAGAACTGCCCCAAAGTCTCCACTGTCCCTGAAGCTTACGGACGATCTTTTCCGGCCCGGGCCGCGTCCATGGACTGGCACGACACATACACCGCGTACGGATCGCCGATCCGGGTCTTCACCTGTTCGAGCTCTTCCAGCTCGTAGTCCGTCAGGATCCCGCCCGAAAGGTCGATGTAGTACGAGTACCCGTGCCAGTGCAGCCTTTCGTCGCCCGTCACAGGATCCGGCACGAGCTCAAAGGAACGGATTCGCCCTTGCAGCGACGGGCGTCGCTCCGCGGGGCAAGAATGATCACAGACGGCCAGGACACGCGTTCACCTCCGCAGCGACCGTAGCTGAGCAGCCCCCTCGGGTCGCCGGACTTTCCGCCCGGCTGGTCAGCTTCTCTCCCGCAAGAAGACAGGCTCCAGGTCCAGCACGTCGTCCAGGGCGATCCGCCGACACCATCTCCCGCTCAAGTCACCCAATCGCCGCACTGCCCGGCGGTCACAGAGCGCCTCTGTGCCGTCCGGCTCGTACTGTCCGCAGTGGCATGCCCCGTTCCTGACAGGACGAACGTGGGCTGGTGGCCCCGTGTCTTCTGCGCACGTTGCGCGGGGTCACCCCATCGGCGGTCTTCCCAGCTGATGCCCTGCTCGGCGTGGCCCGCGCCACGAAGTTGCCGACGCACCAGTTGCCGACCGGCCGCCGTGAGGTCCCCGATGAGTTGATCAAGCTGGAACGATCCGCCGAGGAAAAGCGCGCGAAGCTCGCGGGCCTCACCGGTGACGAGTACGACACTCAGCTGCGCCGCTGGCGAGAGGCGTCCCAGGCGGTCCAGGCGGCCATCACCGCGCACGCCGCAGCCGCCGAGGCCAACCGGCACGAGGTGGCGCAGGCCGAGAAGAAGTACGGGCAGCACCGGGAGCAGCGGCGTGCAGTCGCCAGCGCAGCGAGCAACGGCGGCTTAGAGACCGCACAGATTGGGCAGAGTTTGGTCCCTGTTCCGTTGGGAGTGAGAGCGGTCAGCGCATCAGTTCGGTAGCCAGGAGGTCCATCAGGAGGCCGTCGTGCCAGGTGCCGTCGGGGCCGCGCTCGTACTGTCGCATGATGCCGACCGGCTGGAAGCCGAGCTTTGCATAGCAGCGGATCGCCGCAGTGTTGTCGGCCGCTGGGTCGATGACTAGACGGTGGTAGCCGTGATCGTCGATGAGGTGGCAGGCCAGTGTGCGTACGGCGTCGGTGCCCAGACCGCTGCCATGCACTGTGGGATCGAGGAAGAGGTCGATGCCGGCGTGCCGGTAGTCCGGATCTTCCTCGGAGTACCACTGGATCATGCCGACGATCCGCTGTTGGTAGTGGACGGTCAAAGAGTTGCTGTCAGGGTCCTCAAGATCGGCTGCAATGTCCGCTTCGAGGTCGTCCCCGCCCTTCCATCGTGCACGCACTTCGGGAGTGGCCCGGATGGCGGCCAAAGCGGGGATGTCCTCGGTGGTGGTGGGGCGCAGGACGACGAAGGCGCCATGCAGTACGGTCATGACCAGGAACACTATGCGACCGTGACGGGGGACCGCCTGGTGTTGACAATTCACTCCGAGTCCGTGATGTCACGGACGGCGTTTGGGGCGGTTGTCCCAACGGTGAGTTGTCCAGGATCGCCGGATCAAGCTGCGGACAGTGATGACAGTGTCGGCCAGGTCGAAGAAGGCGTTGATTACCGTAGCGCGGCGTTCGTAGCAGCGGGCGAGGCGGTGAAAAGCATTCTGCCAGGCGTGAGTTCGTTCAATGTGCCAGCGCCCGCGGAGTCGTATCCGGCGTCCAGGTGCACCGTGATGCCGTCCGGCAGCGGCCCAATCTCCTCGAGCAGGTCGAGAGTCGGGGCCAGGAGCGGGGAGTCGTGGCGGTTGGCTCCAGCCAGCACACGCCCCAGCGGAATGCCGTAGCCGTCGGTCATACCAGACCGTTTCAGGCCCTGCTTACCGCGGTCTACCGGGGAGCGTCCCGCTGATTCCCCTCCGCCGGCCATCGATGGCGATCTGGTCCAGGGCCATCCCCGAGCAGGTGCTGTCGGCGATCGCCTCGTAGGAGCACCCGAACCGCAGAAGCGGCAACAGCTTGTCGAACACGATCTGGTCGGCTATCCGCGGCCGATGGCAGCCCAATGGATGTCCCGGGTTGTAGCGCGGTCGCTCGGGCAACAGTGCCGCGAACTGGTCCCAGAGCGGCTCGGTCAGCACGGGCACAGAGCCTCCATGTGGTCACAAAGCGTAGGAACTCCATGATCACCACTGACCTTTGCCCGTCCCGCTGCAGGCTTACCTCACATCCCTATCTGCGCAACCACTAAGCATCGACATCAACTCTGGGCAGCGCCACCGGAATTCGGCCGGTGGCCACCCAGGACCTGATGGCCGGCTCCGCGGGCGATCCGAAGGCGCCCGCCAGCAGGACGTGGAGCAGGAGCTCGGCGGCCGTCGCGAACAGCACCGGGGAGGACTCCTGGTCGTAGCCCGCCCGGTCGATCACCAGCCGGCCGGCTGGTAGGGCCCCGCTGTTGAGGTCTGCGTGCAGGCCGCTCACCGCAGCATGATCCAGCCCTTCGGGCAGGCCCGGCAGCAGCGCACCGCGCAGCAGCCCGTGCTGTGGCGTAGGCCGGACCGTCTCCCAGAACCTGACCCGCCAGGCCAGCCGATCGCCCTCTCCCGGCGCGAACTCACCACCCACCAGAGCCCTGAACCGCGCACCCCCGTAGTTCTGCTGCAGTTCCAGGACCGCGCGGGACCGGATGCCCGTGGTGACCGGGCGTGCAAGGGCCAGCCCGCCCACCTGGCGCTTGCCCAGGAGGCTGAACTCACGGCGGTCGTCGTCGACTGCCGCGCTTCGGCCGGACGTCCTCACCACAAACACGCAGGACTCCCCCCTTTCATGCAAGAGCAGTAGGCGGCGAGAGACCAAACCGGGCGGCGCCTTCGTCGGCCCGTCGTCACCCTCGGCATCCCCCTCCCACGCACCACCACACCACCGCAGGAGACCACGCCATGACCCCCTTCATATCCCTACTTGCCGAAGCAAGCGGTTCTGCCGCCGGCAGGCCCCTGAGCAGCAGGACGACCGAGCTTACGGAGGTCTCGCAGCTACCACTCCACCTGGCCGCTCAACTCTGCCCAGGTATAGCTGTCCACACTCTCGTGAGGGCCGATCCTGGAGAGTTCCGAGCCGTCGCTCCCCACAGCGACGAGGAGCGGTCGTATCCCCCGGTGGCCTGTGGACGGGGACTTCCAGACCACGATGAGCCTCCCGTGCCCGGGCACCTCGATCCGTCGGTCGCCGAGGAGGATATGATCCACTTCGGCCGCCACCCGGAGTTCGCTGGACCCGATCCACGAGCCCATCCCGATGAAGTCCGGATGACGATGCCGCAGGCGATAGGCATAACTCAGGCAACCTGCGCTTCCACCGAGCTCGATCATGCCGACCTGCCCCGGCTGGCCCACCGACAGCCTCTCGGCCGGCAGGTCACCGCCGGACGCACTCCCACCGCCTATGTACTGCCACTTCTCGCCGCAGCGCTCAATCAGTGCGGTATGCGTCTCTGCTTTCGCCGATCCGGGACGCCAGACGAGCCAGACTGCGCCGACATCTGCATCCGGGTCGACGTCACCCGACACCAGGGTCATCCAGCGGCGAGGCAACCAACCGGGCTGCGACACCGCACCGTTGACCACGCGTCGGACCACCTTCGGCAGAATGATCTTCATCCAGCGGTCGATACGGCGTATGCGACGCAACTCCGCACGAGTGGGCATGTACACACCGTACCCAGCGGCGGAGCCCGCGACGACGGATCGCGCCCTCGGAGCGCACTCGTTCAGGGGAAGTACAGATAAGCAGGCACACCCCAAAAGCCGCCGAACATGACCAGCAGATACGCCGCGAAGGCACGGCGCTCGCCTCGTCCCGTCCGGCTACTCAGCGCCCCTGCGGCGTGCCGGTGGGCCCGGCAGACGGTGGAGTCGACGTTCACGTCCCATGTGATTCGCATCAGCCGGACCACGCGTTTGCGGTTGATCTTCCGTCCGCGTGATCGGAGTTCGGCATGCATGTGCGGGGTGTCGTTGGCGCCGTGGTGTTCGGCGTGGATGGCGCGGATCTCCGTGACCGCCTGGTCCTCAGCCGCCTGGCGCTCCGCGCGGGCCAGGGCAGTCGCCTCGTGCCGGTAGAAGCCTGAGCGGGACACCCCCCTTCACCCGCGACGGCGACAGCCGCTACCGCCGCGGCAACCCCCGGCACCGGTACGTGTGGCCGGCTGAGCTCGACCTGATGACACGGATCGCGGGGCTCGAGCTGGAACGGCGCGTTGCGGACTGGGACGGGGCGCCGTTCGCCGAGGACTCCACGAAGCACATCGCCGTGTGGCGCAAGCCTGCCTGAGTCACGCACGCAGCGATGGCCGCCGGCTTCCTTGGCGCTCATGGGTGTTTAGGGCGTCGGAGGCCGGGCCATCGGCTACGTGGTGACGGCCGCCGACGTGACGGTCAGGGCTCGCGGTTGTACGCGGGCACCGTTGCCGACCTATGCGCCACGACGGACTCGGGCGGCCTTACGGGCCTCGGCAACCTGGCGGGCCTCAGCAGACCGGCGAGACTCGCCGCCGCCGGCCCGCCCCGGGCGGGTGCCCAGACCTCGGAAGGGGGCACCGCCGCGCTTCGGCCGCTCCGCGACCGTCCCGCTGCCGCTGACGGGGACACCAGAGGGAGCCTGAGCGCCGGTGATGCGACTCAGCTCGGCCTCGCCGGAGCGGACCTGCGTGATCTGCGGCCTGATGCCTGCGTCGGACAGGAGACGGGCCAGGTCCCGGCGCTGGCTGGGGAGAACCAGGGTGACGACACTGCCGGACTCGCCGGCGCGGGCCGTACGGCCGCCGCGGTGCAGGTAGTCCTTGTGGTCGGTGGGCGGGTCGACGTTGACGACGAGATCGAGGTCGTCGATGTGGATGCCCCGAGCCGCGACGTTGGTGGCCACCAGCGTCGTGACGTCGCCGGTCTTGAACTGTGCCAGGGTGCGGGTGCGCTGGGGCTGCGACTTGCCGCCGTGCAGCGCCGCGGCCTTTACGCCACTGCTCAGCAGGTGCTTGGTGAACTGGTCGACGGCATGCTTGGTGTCCAGGAACATGATCACGCGCCCCTCGCGGGCAGCGATCTCGGTGGCGGTGGCGTACTTGTCGGCGCCGTGCACCTGCAGCACGTGATGCTCCATCGTGGTGACCGCGCCCGCCGAGGGGTCGACCGAATGGACCACCGGGTCATGGAGGTAACGACGGACCAGGAGGTCGATGTTGCGGTCCAGCGTGGCCGAGAACAGCATGCGCTGGCCGTCGGGACGTACCTGGTCCAGCAGTTCCGTGACCTGCGGCATGAAGCCCATGTCCGCCATCTGGTCGGCCTCGTCCAGGACGGTGATGTTCACCCGGTCCAGGCGGCAGTCCTTGCGCTCGATGAGATCAGCGAGGCGGCCAGGAGTCGCGACGACCACCTCGGCCCCGGCACGCAGTGCGCCGGCCTGCCTGCCGATCGACATGCCACCGACCACAGTGGCCAGCCGCAGCTTCAGCAACCGGGCGTACGGGGCGAGCGCATCGGTGACCTGCTGGGCCAGCTCGCGCGTGGGGACGAGGATCAGGGCCAGCGGCTTCCGCGCCTCGGCACGCTGCCCAGCCGTGCGCACGAGGAGCGCCAAGCCGAAGGCGAGCGTCTTGCCCGATCCGGTGCGCCCGCGGCCCAGGACGTCGCGCCCTGCGAGGGAGTTCGGCAACGTGGCGGCCTGGATCGGGAACGGCTCGTTCAGACCGAGACTGGTGAGCATCTTCAGCAACTCGACCGGAATGTCCAGCTCACCGAAGGTCTCAGCCGCGGGGAGGGGCGGGGTGACGGTGACCGGCAGCGCGAACTCCCCCTGTGGTGCGGAGGGACGCCGCCCGGCGCCACCTGGACCGGCGCCGGGGCGACCCTGACCCCGTGGACGGAAACGGTCGTTCGTGCGAGCTGAACGGCTCATGGAGAACCTTCCTCGACAGGGCGCGCATCGAGGAATTCCCGACAGGAATAAGCCGGATGAATTGCAAGAACGAGCCGAATGTGAGACTAAAAGAATTCCACCGGAATGCAAAAAACAGTAAGCTGGAGCCCCACCGCGAGGCGGGGCTCCAGCTCTCTCATACGCCTCGACGTCAGGCGGGAGTGATGTTCTCCGCCTGCGGACCCTTCTGGCCCTGCACGACGTCGAAGTTCACCCTCTGGCCTTCCTGGAGCTCACGGAAGCCCTGGGCGGCGATGTTCGAGTAGTGGGCGAAGACGTCAGGGCCGCCGCCGTCCTGCTCGATGAAGCCGAAGCCCTTTTCCGCGTTGAACCACTTGACGGTGCCAGTAGCCATGTCACATCTCCTTGGGGGCAGTGCCCGCGGGTCCACGCCGTGTGAACCCCTGCGTTGCCACAATGAACCCCGTCCGGATAAGCACCGGAGATACAAAAATGCCCGACGGCATACAACCGCCAAGGCACTTGAAGTTTCGGGAACCACAACTGCAACTACAGCCAAGTTTAGCATGGCGCAGACATCCGCACTACTTTCACCGTGGCGTAAAGCCCCAGCCTTCGCCGGCAGTACCGGACCGATACGTCAGCCGGCGCCGACTCGAGTACATACGGAAGGTGAATGTTAGACCTCCACGACCCTTTCGCTGCCCGAGGAAAGCCAATCGTGCCTTTCGGCTCAGATTATCTCGATTCGATTCCGCGAAAGACAGGCCCGGAATCACTCGGTGTCGAGCTGTTCGAATCCCTCCCGCCACCATGCCAGGCCGTACAGGCCGGCACGCTGCAGCAACAACTCCACGGTGCCGTGGCTGACATGGACGCTCAGGCCCAGGCCGAGCTCGCCCACGATGGCCTCGGTCAGCCAGGCGTGCTTGACCAGGCGGTTCGACGGCGGATGCTCGCGGGCCATCATGCGGATGGCTTCGAACCGTGCGTATCAATGAGGGGCATCACGGCCTCCGGAGGCTGCTGGACCGCGTCACGGCCACCTACATCACCGATCAGGCGGAAACTCATCCGAGAAGTCGCCGTCCAACAGGCCCGACCAGAGGAACACATCGCGCGTATCGACGACGCCTTGGCTCTCCATCACCGGCTTGCGGGGCAGGCCGAACGCGTCGCCGAACTGGAGCATGGGCAAGAGGACCTGCCTCCCGGTGGTCGATGGGCGAGTCAGGTAGCTCTCAACGAACTCAGGGCCAGCAAGGAAGGTCAGCCCACGGTCGCCGACCGGCCGGCGGACGTGAGGGGCTCGTGGTGGCAGGAAGCCGCACCGCGAGCCCCCGTATGCCGTTCAGGAGCAGCGGACGGTCACCTGGGCGCTGCCGCCGTTGCTGGAGAAGCTGATCGTGAACTGGCCGTTCCCGGGCTGCTGCTCGGTCCGGCCGCCCAACGCAATCTCCTGCGAGGCGTTCCCGGCGAGGGACCCCCCGCTCTGGCTGAGGGTGACCCCGGCGGGCAGCCCGCCGGCCGTCCAGTCCAGATTGCCGCTGCCGGTGTTGAGAACGACCAGCTTGTTCGGCCACTCGCCGTTGGCGCAGTACTCCTGGACGTCGGTCGAACGAAGCGCCAGCACCCCGGCGGCTGCTGGGGAAGGCGGGTTCGACTTCCTCGGCAGCCGCGCCTGGCTCGGTGACTCGGTGGTCCCCTGATCGGGGCTTTCGCTTTCGGCGGGCGGGGTGGAGACGTCGGCCGTGGGCGAGTCCACCGTTCTGGGCGAGTCGCTCGCGCTGGGCGTGGACGCCGGGCTCGCGGCCGGGGCGGCAGGGGCGCCAGACGGGCTGGTTGAGACGCCACTGGAGGGGCTGGCCACACCCAGTGGAGTGGTGGCGGCCGGGTCGTTGCCGAGCCGCTGCCCGACGACCACGCCGCCGACGGCAACAACCATCACGCCGCCGATGATCAGCGCGAGAGGCTTCGGCTTCGGTCGCGGCTTCTTCGAGTTGCCGGTACGCCCACCCTGAACGATGATCCCGTGACCCACCGCCCGGGGGTCGTCCTGCTTGGGCCCGATGGCCCGAGGATCGTCCCCACCGCCGCCTCCGGCGACACGGCCGCCCTGCACGATGATGCCGCCCTGCACGATGATGCCGTCGTCGGCTGGGTCGCCGATGGCCCGGGGGTCATCCTGCTTGGGGCCGATGGCGCGGGGGTCATCCTGCTTCGGGCCAATCGCCCGAGGATCATCCTGCTTCGGGCCAATCGCCCGCGACGAGTCCTGACCGGTAGGACGGCTGCCCTGGACGGTGATGGCGGTCGGGTCCGGGGCCGGGTCGGTGAAACCGCCGTCCGGGCCGGCGGGCACGTCGTGGGATCCGACCGTCGTGCTCTCGCCGCCGGAGCGGGCGGCCTCGGACGGATCCGCGGCCTCCGCATGCGTGCCTGCCGTCGCGTCGCTCTCCGGACGCGGCACGCCCGGCTCCTGTCTGCCGTCGCTCATCACGCGCAATCCCCCACGGGTCCTCGATGGCCGCAACTGAACATCGCCCCCGTCACCACCGTCGTGAGCCATGGCATCGAGGGGCTGCTCATAATTAGCCACCGTTTGACCGAGAGGTCCACCCCCAGGGATATGGCGGCAACGTCCCGATCTCGTACCGGAACCCCCCACCCGGCTACCTTGAACCCTCGCGTTCCGCCAGACGCTCCAGCAGCCGTGCACGCTGCGCGGGATCCGTCCGGCAAGGGCGTGGTCATGCGGCCCGAGGCCCTGTGGGAGGCCATCCGCCGGGCCGCCGCGAGAGCAGCTGATGGCCATCGCGGTCGGCTCGCGCCGGGCGAGAAGCCGAACCGCTAGCGGATGGCGACCGTGGCCTGCGTCTTCGACACCCGCCCCGCGCCCCGGCGCCCGCACGACGTGATCCACCCGCCCGGCGGCCCACCCGTCCAGGACAGAGGGCCGAGAACAAGTGGGTCCAGCGCAGTCGGTGTGCCAGGTCAGCGGGCACCTTTCTGGTCCAGCCAACGGCATCGCGCACTACGCCTCCTGCGACCGGAAAGCCACGCACCCGCATCTCGCCCCGGTCCGGCACCCCCTTCCACAATCGCTACCCCGACCGCTCGCGCGTTCCGGAACCGCGGCTGCGCCGGGACTTCGCCGAACTGTCGGCGTCCGACGAACTCGATCTCGCCCGCATCGCCCCAGCCTTCCGCGACCGGTCGGACCCCGAGCGCCTCACCCTCCCCACCCGCGCGGTGATTGCTGTCTTGCCTGTGCCGGGGCGCCCGGCGCAGTCTGGTCCTATGGGCGCTCAGGAGGGCCCCACGCTCATCACGTCCGTGCAGCGAGCCTTGCGCCTGCTGGAGGCGGTGAGCGCGCACGAGAACGGCGCGCCGGCGAAACAGCTGGCACGCGAGACGGAGCTGCCCCTGGCCACCGCCTACCATCTGCTGCGCACCCTGGTCCACGACGGATACGTGCGGAAGCTGGACGACGGCGGCTTCGTCCTGGGCGACAAACTGGCCTCCCTGCAAGGGGCGAGCCGCGCGCAGTCGCTGCTCAGCCGCGTCCGCCCGACGCTCGCCGCCCTGCGGGACGAGCTGGCCACGGCCACTTACCTCACGTTCTACGAGGAGGGCGAGATCAGGGTCGCCGAGATCGTCGACGGCCCCCGCACGCCTCGGGTGGATCTCTGGGTGGGGTTCGAAGACGCCGGACATGCCACAGCGCTGGGCAAGTCCGTGCTGCGAGAACTGGACGAGGACGCCCGCCGGGACTATCTGTCCAGGCACCACCTCGCCGACCTCACGCCCCGGACGATCACCAGTCTTCCGGAGTTGCTCCGCAGGATCGAGTCCTCCCCCTTGGCACCGGCCGTCACGGACCTCGAGGAGTACGCGCTCGGCACGGTGTGCGTCGCCGTGCCCGTGCACTGCGGGGACACGCTCGGCTCGCTCGGCGTGTCCCTGCCGGTGGAGCGGAAGGCCCAGCTCCAGGAGATCCGGGCACGACTGCTCCCGATCGCGAGCCGTGTGACCAGGGGCCTCTCGCTCACTATCTGAAAATCCGCTCCTTGTGGCTCCCCGCGCCCAGCCCGTTTGCTTTATGAAACGGACATTCCGGACGAGCACCCTGTACAGGCGAGGACTGCGGACGAACATGAGCCAGGCCCGACACCATGGCAGCGGCCACGCGCCGATGCGGCTGCCCAGGAACCTCGTCGCCGATGCCTGGGCATCGGCCCGCCGGCGTGCGTCCGGGCAGCTGGCTGCCGGAATGCCCGTGCTGCCGGTTCTGGTCGTCGCCGTCGTCGTGCTGGTCGACGTCGTCGGAGGGGCGGGGATGGTCTGGCTGCCGCTGCTGGCGGCCGGACCCGCGCTGGCCGCCGCCACCAATGGGCCGCGCGGTGTGGTCTGCGTCGGTCTCCTGGCCGCGGCACTCGGTGCACTGCTGGGCACCGGGCACGGGGTTCCCGGTCGCGAGCTGGCGGCCGCAATGTCCGCCCTGCTGGCCGTCACCGCGGCGAGTGGCCTGGCCAGCGCGCTGCGTGGCCGTCGGGAACGGGTCCTCGCGGCCGTCCGCTCGGTCGCGGAGGCCGCCCAGCACGCGCTGCTCCAGCCCGTCCCGGAGACGGTCGGCCCGTTCCGGGTGGCCGTGCGCTACAGCGCCGCGGCGGCGGAGGCACGGATCGGCGGGGACCTCTACGCCCTGGTGCGCACTCCGCACGGGGTCAGACTGATCGTCGGCGACGTGCGCGGCAAGGGGCTGCCCGCCGTGGGAACCGCCGCGCTCGTGCTCGGGGTCTTCCGCGAGGCGGCCTACGACGAGCCCGACCTGCTCGCCGTGGTCGGCAGGATCGAGCAGAGCCTGGCGCGCAACCTCGGCCCCGACGACTTCGTCACCGCGGTGGTCGCCGGATACACGAGGGCGGGGCACCTGGAAGTGGTCAACTGCGGACACGCGCCGCCGCTGCTGCTCTCCGCATCCGGAGACGTCACACCGGTGGAGCCCACCCACCCCGCGCCACCGCTAGGGCTGCGCGCCCTGTCGGACCAGGCACCCCGCCTCATGCGGCTGCCCTTCGCGGTGGGCGATCAGCTGCTGCTCTACACCGACGGGGTCACCGAGGCCCGCGATCACGCGCGCGAGTTCTACCCGCTGGCCGAAGGGGTGGCCCGCCATCTCTGCGACGAGCCCGCGCGCACGCTCACCGCGCTCCACGACGAGCTGCTGGCCCATGTGGGCGGCCACCTGCACGATGACGCTGCCCTGCTCCTGCTCCGCAAGCAGACCGCGGACGAACCGGTCTCCGAGCTGTGCCCGTCAGCGGTTGCGTCTCAGACCGCGACGAGTTCGGCCCAGCGGGTGACCCCGCCCGGGTGGACGCGTATGCCATGACGAGTCGCCAGGGCGTGGACAATCATTTCGCCACGGCCGTGCTCGTCAGGGTCGGTCGCGAGGACGGACTGTGCCGCCGGAACCGCGGGGCCCGCGTCGGTGACCTCGATCCGCAGAGTGGAGGCACCGTCGCCCCGCACCCACGACAGTCGTAGTGCTGCCGGGGGCCGGGCGTGAATGACCGCGTTGGTGGCAAGCTCCGACACCACGAGCAGCGAGTCCTCGACGATCTCCGGAGACACGTTCCAGTCCGCGAAAACCGCCGCCGCACTTCGGCGTACCGCCGAGACCGCTCCGGCGACCGGCGGAACCGGACACACGTGTTCGCATGCCGCCCGAAGCAGCGTGTTGAGCTGTGCCGCCATCTTCTCTCCCGGTGGTGTGTGCCGGTCCGGCGCCGTGTCCCGGCGAGTGCCGGGCTTCGAAGCAACGTATGGAGACAAATCGGGCCGGTCAATGAATGGCGGTCGGCATTACCGAACGCGGATCTTCCCGACGGCCCCGGAGCGGCCGTCCGCCCACGCGGCGAAGCGTCCGTGGCGGTAATAGGCTCGCTACATGGCCGGCCCAGTCCAGTCGATCGAACGGGCGGCAGCGATTCTGCGCCTGCTCGCCGGTGGACCCCGCCGACTCGGGCTCGGCGAGGTGGCGGCCTCGCTCGGGCTGGCGAAGGGCACCGCCCACGGCATTCTGCGCACGCTCCAGCACGTGGACTTCGTCGAGCAGGACGCGGCGACCGGGAAATACCAGCTCGGGGCCGCCCTCCTGCACCTCGGCACCAGCTACCTGGACGTCAACGAGCTGCGCTCGCGCTCGCTCAACTGGGCCGATGCCCTGGCCGCCCGCAGCGGGGAGGCGGTACGCCTGGGGACCCCCCTGGAGGGCAGCGTGCTCGTCGTCCATCACGTGTTCCGGCCGGACGACACCTTCCAGACTCTGGACGTGGGCTCGCTGCTGCCGCTGCACGCCTCCTCGCTCGGCAAGGTGCTGCTGGCCTTCGGGACCGCGACGCTCGAGCCGGCCCAGGAGTCGGGGCAGGAGGCGTACACCCGGCACACCCTGGTCGATCCCGAGCGGCTCGCCCGGGCGCTCGCCGAGGTTCGCGAACTCGGCTGGGCCGCCGAGATCCAGGAAATGAGCATGGGTGAGGCCGGGATCGCCGCGCCGATCCGAGGGCACGGCGGTCTAGTCGTCGGCGCCATCGGGCTGTCCGGGCCGGTCGAACGGATCTGCGACAGCCAAGGCCGCCCCCGCCCGGGTCTGATCACCCTGATCCGTGAGGCCGCGCGGGCGATCTCCAGAGACCTGGGGGCCACCCGCTGGTAGGCCACGACAGCGGCCCCGCGATCCGTCGGAAGGCAGACCCGATCACGGCTGAACGGTACGTAATGTCCATCGATCAGGGCACCAACTCGACCCGATGCATTCTGTTCGACCACCGTGGGCGGCTGGTGTCGGTCGCGCAGAAGGAGCACCAGCAGCACTTCCCCAGGCCTGGCTGGGTCGAGCACGACGCCATGGAGATATGGCACAACCTGCAACGTGTCGCGCCCGAGGCCCTGTCCGACATCGGTGCCGATACAGGCCAGGTCACCGCCGTCGGCCTGGCCAACCAGCGCGAGACGACGGTGCTCTGGGATCCGCGGACCGGCGCCCCACTGGGCCGGGCGATCGTCTGGCAGGACACCCGCACAGCGCCGATCGTCGAGGACCTCAGACAGCACCCCGGAGAGGAGTTCTTCCTGGAACGGTGCAGTCTGCCACCCTCGACCTACTTCTCAGCGCTGCGGATCCGCTGGCTCTTCGACCACGTCAAGGGTCTCGAGCAGCGCGCGAAGGACGGCGAGGTGCTGTTCGGAACGATGGAGAGCTGGCTGATCTGGAACCTCACCGGAGGCGCCGACGGCGGCCTGCACATCACCGACGTCACCAACGCCAGCCGCACGATGCTGATGAACATCCGCACCCTCACCTGGGACGAGGAGCTGCTGGCCTTCTTCGGGGTGCCCCGCTCGATGCTGCCCGAGATCAGGTCTTCCGCCGAGACGTACGGCGACGCCCGCACGCTGCTCCCGGGCGTCGCTCTCACGGCCGCCCTCGGCGACCAGCAGGCAGCCCTCTTCGGTCAGACCTGCTTCTCCCCGGGCGAGGCGAAGTGCACGTACGGAACGGGCAGCTTCCTGCTGCTCAACACCGGTCGCGACCTCGTGCGCTCCCGGCACGGATTGCTGACGACCGTCGCCTACAAGATCGGGGACCAGCAGCCGGTCTACGCCCTGGAAGGGTCGATAGCCGTCACCGGCGCACTCGTCCAGTGGTTCCGTGACCGCCTGGGACTGATCAGCAGCGCCCCGGAGATCGAGACCCTCGCGCGGACGGTCGAGGACAATGGCGGCTGCTACATCGTCCCCGCCTTCTCAGGTCTGTTCGCACCCCGCTGGCGCAGCGACGCACGCGGGGTCATCGTCGGCCTCACCTCGTACATCACCAAGGGACACCTGGCGCGTGCCGTCCTGGAGGCCACCGGATGGCAGACACGAGAGGTCGTCGACGCCATGAACGCCGACTTCTCGGTCTCCCTCCAGCAGCTCAAGGTGGACGGGGGCATGACCGCGGACAACCTGCTCATGCAGTTCGTGGCCGACGTGCTCGACGTGCCCGTGGTGCGGCCCATGGTCGCCGAGACGGTCTCCCTCGGCGCCGCCTATGCGGCCGGGCTCGCCGCCGGCTACTGGCCGGACCTGGAAGTGCTGCGCCGCAACTGGCACCGCGCAGCCCAATGGCTGCCCGGCATGGACCCCGAGCTACGGAAGTCGGAGTACGACAACTGGCAGCGGGCCGTCGAACGGTCCCTCGGGTGGGTCAGACCGCCCCAGTCCCCCTGACCCGGGTCCGGACCTGTACCGCCTCAGCGTCCCGGAGTTCGGACCAGGTTCGGTAGGGCAATGGGGAAAGCCGGGACGCCGCCGGCTTCCCGTGGGCGGGTCGGCAGAACGGCCGGGACAGGTCCTTGAAGCGCAGTCCGGGCGCTGGTGGGATGCCTGGCACCAAGAACACCGACAGCCCGGAGGTTCCTGTGCGGCCAGCGACTTTGACGGCGAGCGCGGTTGTCGTCGCGCTGCTTGCCCCCACGAGCGCATACGCCCGGCAGTCCCAGCAGGACATACCCCGGCTGACCGACCGCCAGGGGCGTGTCCTGACCCTGCGCGGCTGGAACATCGAGGACAAGGCACATCGAGGCGACCAGGCCCTGTCGTCCATCACCGAACGCGACTTCCGCGACATGCGCTCCCAGGGCTTCAACTTCGCCCGGCTGCTGGTCTTCTGGGACGACCTGGAACCGCGGCCCGGCCAGTACAGCCAGGCGTACCTGCGGAAGATCGGACACATCCTGGACTGGGCCGCGCGGCACGACGTGAAGGTGCTGATCGATGCCCACCAAGACGTCTTCGGACCCGCTTTCGGCCACCGTGGCGTACCCGAGTGGGCGACCAGGACGGACGGACTGGCGTTCACCCCGCATCCGGACGACTGGTTCGCCGAGTACTTCGAGCCCGCCGTCCAGCGCGCTTTCACTCATCTCTACCAGGACGACGATCTTCAGCGCGCCCAGGCCCGGATGTGGCGGGTGCTCGCCGGCCGCTTCGCCCACCACCCGGCGGTTGTCGGCTACGACCTGATGAACGAGCCGATGGGTGAGCTGCACGAGGGGGAAGAACTGCCGGCTGCCGCTCGCCGGATCGAACGCGATCAGCTGACCCCCATGTACAACCGCCTTGCCGATTCGGTCCGTTCGGCCGACCGGGATGCCTGGGTCTTCGTCGAACCCACCCCGATCGTGGGCGAGGGCGTACCGACCGGCCTCGGACGCATCGATGATCCGAAGGTCGTGTACGCGCCGCACTTCTACAACACCGCCATGGAGGCGGGCGCCGACTACGATCCCGGTGCCGGCTGGATCGAGACGTACGAGCAGGCCGTCACCGAGTACCCCAAGGAGTACAAAGTCCCGATCGTGGTGGGAGAGTGGGGCCCGCCCAACAGCTCCCTGCCGAACATGAACCGCTTCTACCGCGAGGCGATGGCCTCCCTGGGCCGCTACACCTCCGGCTGGGCCGGCTATGAATGGTGCTACGGCGGCGGGTACTGCGCGGTCGACGACAGCGGCGCTTTCCGTAGCAACAAGGAGCTGACCGCGGAACCGTACGCGGAGACAGTTGCCGGCACGATCCGATCCGCCTCTTACAACGCCACGGACGGCGTGTACCGGCTGACGTACAGCACGGCACCCCACGGCTCCGGGGTGACCGAGCTGTCCCTGCCCCCGGGCACGTGGCGTATCACGGCCGACGGCAGGGCGAGAATCGTGCGCAGGACATCGGACACGGCATGGGTGGTCGCCGCCCCGGACAGCCAAGTCACCGTCACCGTAACGGGCTGCTCCCGGCCGCCTGGCGGGCCAGACGGTGGCTGAGGGACTTCGGGGTGGCCGGTCAGCGGGTCAGTGTCCGCATGCGTGTGGTGTGCGCGGGGCTCTTCGGACGGCCGCTTCGGGGGGACGTTCTCGAAGGGCGCCGTATCCGATGAAGTACGCGGGGAGGCGTCGTATCCATCGCGACCCGGTGAACAGGCGTGCGACACGCTGGGCCCTCTCCGCGCTGCCGAGGGGCGGCCGGCCCTGCAGCACGGGAGCGATGACGCGGGCGTGGGCCATCCGCTGGAGCGTCTGTGTGGCGACCGTGGTGGGGCGACGGCGGCGCTGCACACCGCGTACGTCGCGCGGGCGCACGGTGCCGCAGCGCAACGGCCCGGTGAGGTAGCGGGCGGCGGCCACGGCGTCCTGGACCGCGAGGTTGATGCCGATGCCGAAGACGGGCGACATGGCGTGCGCGGCGTCGCCGATGCACAGCAGACCGGGGCGGTGCCAGCGGCGCAGGCGGTCCAGGCGTACGTCGAGAAGCTTGACGTCGTCCCACGAGCGCAGGGCGTGCGTGCGGTCGGCGACAAAGGGGGCGGCCTCGGTGAAGTCGGCCAGGAAACGGTCGAGGCCGGCGGCGCGGCGCTGCGTATCGGTGCCCTTGGGGATGAGTGCGGCGCACTGCCAGTAGTCGCCGCGGTCGATCATCGCGGTCAGGAAGCGGTCGCCGGCGGCGCCGAAGAGTCCGCAAGGGTCGTTCTCGTGTCGTGGCAGTCGGAACCACCAGACGTCCATGGGGCAGGTGAAGCGGCGCAGTCCCAGTTCCGGCCGGAAGCGGGCCAATGATCCGCGGCCGTCGCACGCGACGGTGAGAACAGCGCGCAATTCGCCGGTGCCGCCGTCGGCGGTGCGGTAACGCACCCCGGTGACGCGTCCGGATTCGATCAGGAAGGACGTTGCTTCCGTGCTCATCCGCAGCTGGAAGGACGGCTCGCGCAGGGCCTCGTCCGCGAGCAGGTCCAGCAGGTCCCACTGGGGCACCATGGCCACGTAGTTGTAGGGACCGTGCAGCACCGTGAGGTCCGCGACCGTGACCGCCGAGCGTCCGGCTCCGACCGGTAGCTGGACCGTGCGTACGCGGCGCTGCGGCAGCCGGGCGAAGCGCTCGGCCAGCCCCAGGTCGTCCAGCAGCGCCAGGGTGGAGGGATGGACGGTGTCGCCGCGGAAGTCGCGCAGGAAGTCTGCGTGCTTTTCCAGCACCGTCACCGCGATGCCGGCCCGGGCCAACAGCAGGGCGAGCACCATGCCCGCGGGGCCGCCCCCCACTACGCAGCACGTGGTCTGTTCCATTGCACCCTCTGCCCTTCGCGAGAGCAGTAATTCATCAACCGATGAATATCATACCCGCACCGCGGCCCGCACAGCGCGCTCCCGCGCCGTCCGGAGGGTCCGCACTCGGCACGGCTGGTGACACCCCACCACTCCTCAAGCAGCTCAAGGTCGGCCTGGAGGGAGGCTCGGCTGACGGCCGGACCACGGCCGCCGGGGAAGGTGGCCGGCTCGGCCGCCTGCGCGTGGGCCTGACCGAGCAGGTCGCGGTGGCGATAGAGGAAGGTGCGGTCGACGCCGGCGCGGCGCGCGATCGCGGTGACGCTGACCTCGGAGCCACTCTCCGCGGCGTCGGCCAAGGCCACGAGCACGCGCTGACGGCGCCGACCGGTGTCGGCCCGGCGGCCCGGCGGCCCGGCGGCCCGGCGGCCCTCGATCGTCGCCGCGACGGTGGGGCCGGGTGCGGTCATGCGGGTCGCTCCGGTCGGAGGTCGGGCAGGGGCTGGCGGATGCGCGGCATGCCGACGAAGTTCTGCCCCATCTGGCGAACGACCTGGGCGGCCCGATGGATCTCGGCGCGTTCGGCTTCGGAGTTCACAGCCAGAGGCAGCCGGGCAGAAACGGCCGGTGCGGGGCATTGTGGTCCGCACCGCGTACCACCGCCGTCCGCTCACAGACCGACGGTGGCTCTGCGCTGCGCCGCTTCGAATTCCACGAGAGGGTCGCCACCGATCTGCCAGGGCCAGGCGGTGACGATGCCGCCGACCGCCTCGAACACCGCACGGGCCTCAGCGCGCCGGTCGCTGGCCGTCAGCGCGTAGGCGAGGAGGTTCAGGTCGGCGAGAGCCTTGGCGTGACGGAGGAATCCCGGCTGCCCCCAGGTGTGCACGACACGGTCGAGTGCCTGGGCGGCGATCCCCTGGGACCAGTGTTTGCGGGCCATCAGTGCTTCGTATCCGCCACGGCCGAGGATGGCGTGGTACTGGAAGACCTGGGCGGTGAGTTCGGTGGCCACACAGGGTGCGTTGGCGGGCATGCGGGTACCCAGGGCGTCCACGAACTCCAGGACCTGCAGCCGGGAGCCACCTTCTTCCGGACTGAGATAGGACAGCATGTTCATGTAAGCCTCGCGGTTCCAGCGGTCACGCGCGAGCACCTCGTTCCACACCCCGAACACCTGGGGCTGCCTCCAGCGTTCGCAGCGCGCCGCTCCGAGCAGCACCACCCAGGGAGTGGGATCCTCCGGCACGAGTTCGGCGGCGCGCAGACAGCTCTCTACGGCGTCAGCCGCGTCGCCCGGACGGTCCTGGGCACGGGCCTGCACGACCTGGGTCCAGGCATGCAGCACCAGTGCGGTCGCGTTGCCGGGCTCGCGCGCAGCCCAGGATCTCGGCAGATGTGATCCGGCGAGGAAGTCCGCCAGAACGCCGATGCGGTGGGTCCGGCGGTCCCAGTCGCCCGGGTCCTGGTCCAGGAGCCGGGAGATCTGCGCCGCACACAGATCGGTGGTGGCGGCACTTCCCGTCCTGGTCGTCGCCACCAGGGACTTCAGCAGCCTGCCCAGCTCCTGATCGTCGAGTTCAGGGGCCAAACGGGCCCGTCTGCGGCGGCTTGAAAGAAATCCCATGGCCGGAGGCTAAAACGGATCACACTGCGCACAAGGGCTGAGCCAAGATCGTTATCGACTATACGCCTCACCCGGACGAGTCCGGGCATTCCACCCGGGGGTGGGCATCGAGTTTGCGGTAGGGCGTTCGACGCCCTGGACGCACTACGAGAGTGACGGGCTACCCAGCGCTCGGGCCTTCGTCCACTCCGGCCCATGTCGATTGCTTTGGGGGTACCGGTCGTCGTCCGCCTGTCGGCGCAACGGCTGTGGCGTCCCAACTGTGGAAGGAGTGGCTCACATCAGACGGCCACACCGCCAACGGAGCCGCTTCCTGACGCGCCCCGGAAAAAAGTTGCGGACCGCTGTCGATCCGGCCACGTCCCGTTCGACGTCATGATGTGCGGCGCCTCGCCGCACGATGACGCGACAGGACCTGACGAGGAAACACGTGGATCAACTGCTGAAAGTCATGAACTTCAACGTCTCGAGTGACGGCATCGGTGCTGGTGAGGACCAGAGCCTGGAGAGGCCGTTCGGCCACATCGATCCCGGGAGGCTGTTCGCCTGGGCCGGAGCCACGGCGAGCTGGCCCATGCGCACGGATCCCGGCGGGAGCCGGGGGCTCGACGACTACTTCACGCGAGACTTCGCACGCAACATCGGTGCCGAGATCATGGGCCGCAACAAGTTCGGGCCCCAGCGCGGGCCCTGGCACGACCATGAGTGGCGCGGCTGGTGGGGGGAGGAGCCTCCGTTCCGCACCCCGGTGTTCGTCATGACCCACCACAAGCGTCCTTCGTTCACGCTCTCCGACACCACGTTCCATTTCGTCGACGGCGACCCGGCCACGGTCCTCGAACGGGCGCGGGAGGCGGCGCAGGGCAAGGACGTTCGACTCGGCGGCGGGGTCACCATCATCCGGCAGTTCCTTGATGCCGACCTTGTCGACACCATGCATGTTGCGGTCTCGCCGGTGAAGCTCGGGTCCGGCCTACGACTCTGGGAGTCCCCCGATGAGCTGCTCGACCGGTTCCACCTGGAGGTCGTGCCCAGCCCGAGCGGCGTGACGCACCACCTGTTCTGGCGAAGGTGACGCAAGGGCCCACTCGAGTTCGGGCTGCGACTGCGAGAGGGCGTCCGCCCCATCGGATGCCCTTCTCACTGCGGATGCGGGCGCGTTCCCTGCGCTGGGCGGAAGGGACGTCCAGGTGGGACGCCAGTCTCCGTACCCGGAGGAGTCTCGGAAGGACGCTGTCGCGTTGTACCGAGCCGCCGGTGGCAAGCGCACGTACGCGGCGGTGGCCGCGGAGCTCGGGATCACCGGGGAGACGCTGCGCACGTGGGTCTGAGCCCGGCAGGTATTGAGGGGCCCGGCTCCCGCCCATCCCGGCACATGCGAGCACTCGCTTCGTCGCACGCGGCCCGCCCCAAGCGGGGGGCGTAAGCCCTCGGCGCCAGGTCTCCATGCAAGCGCCACGACCGCACCAGAACGAGTGCGCATGAGCGGAGTTCACACTGGAAGTCGATCCGGAAGTGTGTGGCGCCGAGTGGTACGCCTCACGCTGGGCATCGTGCTGCGGGAGACTCACCCCTGCGGCTTTCGTACAGATCCTGTGTCTCTGTGGCGGAGCACGGGATCGTATGAGGCCGTCCGACTGTCCGGCGAACGCCCAGGTGAGTGGAGTAGTCCGCGCTTGGATGCGGGAAGGGTCACCCTCGACTCCGCCATATATGGCCGACGGGTGTCCGCGCCCGAGGGTTTCCGGTCCTGTCACGTGATCTCCCACTTGACGGTCCCGAGGAACTGCGGGTCGTCGGGGTCCGTCACGGCACCGCCTCCGGTCGCGCCCCGGTGTGGCAGACCGCCGCCGGGGGCGACGAAGTCGTTCAGGCCCAGGACCGGGCGGCCGTCGGCGGAGGGCCCGTCGAAGACGAAGGCGACCCCCTGTCCGGGGCGTCCGTCCCAGTCGAATTCGCCGGAACTGGAGGGAAGGAAGACTGCTGCGCCCCGCCAGTCGCCCAGGAGCCGGTCGGCGCCGGCCGGGACCGAACCGATGGTCATGTTGATGAACTGCACGCTGTCCGCGTCGTTGTCGTCTGTCAGTCGGACATCGACGTTGAAGTCGAAGGGCACAGTGCCCCCTCTTTCTTTTCAGTCGGCGCGGCCTCACGGGGCCATGGGTACCGTGGTGCCGGTAACGCGGTGCCAGTGGCGGACGGTGCCGTCGTAGCCGCTCGTGACAACGTCCGTGTCGTCCGGGCCGAGTGCCAGGGTCCAGATGCTGAGGTAGTGGCCCTCAAACGGCTGCCCGAGGGGTCGTCCGGAGGCCCGGTCCCAGCGGCGCACGGTGCCGTCGCCCCCGCCCGTCACGATCTCGGCACCGTCGGCGGTCAGCGCCAGAGTGTGGACAGGTGCGCCATGGCCGGTCAGCGGCGCGCCCACCGGAGTGCCGGAGACCCGATCCCAACGACGTACGGTGCCGTCCTCGCCCGCCGTGACGATCTCCCGGCCATCCCCGAGGAGGGCCACGGCCCTGATCGCACCGCGGTGCCCGGTCAGTGGTGGCGACAGCGGCGTGCCGCGCGCTAGGTCCCAGCGGCGGAGCACCCCGGTCTGAGTGGCCGTCACGATCTCGGTACCGTCGGTGTTCAGCGCCATGGCCCTGACCCAGTCGACGGGATTGGTCGCGTCGGCCGGATCTCCGGCGACGGTGAACGGGTCCGCGGCTGGGTGGCCGTCCGCCCGGTGGGTGCGGCGGACGGTGCCGTCGCTGCCGGTGGTCACGATCTCCCGGCCATCCGGGGTGAGGGCCATGGCCCATGCCGTGCGGTCGTGGACGGTCGACCACTCGGACAGCGGCCTGCCACTGCCGCGGTCGTAGCGCCGCATCCGGCCGCCCATGTCCACGGCGACGATCTCCGCCCCGTCCGTCGTGCAGGTGACCACGGTGATCGAGGAGTGCTCGTCCAGGACACCCGGATCCGGCGTCGGCGTCATGGCCGACCGCCTTGCGGCGGCCTCGCGACGTCGAACGAGACCCTGCTGGACGCCTCGCCCCGGCCGACGTGCACCCGGCGCGCCGTCCAGCGCAGTACGGCCCCGTCCGGGCCGCGAGCCGCCACCGGTGTTCGGGACACGGTCACCCCGGAACGGGGGATCTCCTCGTCGGCGAAGTACACCGGCCGGGTTTCCGGTTCGAGGATCCGGCCGATTGCGGAGATCTGCGGCCGACGGTGGCCGTCCGCGGTGAAGCTCGGCACCTGGCCTCGTCGGAAGCGCATGGCCGCCGCTCCCTCCCGCAGGGGGATCAGCGGGATCCAGTGCGGCGGCACCGCCGTCATCAACTGGTAGGCAAGCGCGCCCGGGGCCGCGTCCGCCGACGGTCCGTCGTCGGCGGGGTTCTCGTCGCCGCGCCGTCGGCCCCGTCCGCTGGCGCTCTGCACGATCCGCTCGACCGCCCAGGCGAGGTTGGCCATTTCGTCCCGGATGAACACCACCTCCTCGATCGCCGGGCCCTCGACCGGGTCGGCGGCGCCGGTGAGGAGCGGCAGCAGGGGCGGGCCTGGTTTCCCCGTGGTGAGGAGGGCGGGCCGGAACACCGACCAGGCGCCGTCGTCCGCCGCGGGGACCGTCAGGATGTCGCCGAAGGTGTCGGCGACGCTCAGGTCGGTGATCCGGTGCACGTGTCCGACCGGCAGGTCGACGGGGACGATCCAGTGGTCGCTGCCGTAGACGTTGGCGAACTCCACCACCAGCAGGCGTGCGAGATCCGGTGGGCCGGCCCCGATCGCCGGCAGGTTGACGCTCGTGTCCTCGAACTCCCACCAGCGTTCGGCCGGCATTCCGGGGTAGGTGGCCCGGGTCGGCAGCGTGGTCACCGTCACCGACGGGGAGTCGACCGCCGGTGCTGCGAGCGAGCGGCCGGCCCGGTCGTCGAGATCGAGGTGATACGGCTCGACGCGTCCGCCGGGGTACTCCGGTGCGGTGAGGACGAGCTGTTCGCCGTCGAGCTGGGCTCCCACGCTGAAGCGGTACTCCAGGCGCTCGCGCACCCAGCTGGACGGCGCTGATGCGGGGTGCTCCGCGTCGAACCAGGTGCGCCAACGGGTGGCGGCCCGGCGGAAGTCGGCGGCTTGCTCGTGGGTCAGCCCCTCGGGGTGCCAGGCGGTGGCCAGACGCTGAGCCAGGGCGCCCCCGTGCGGTGCGCGTCCGGCCAGGGCAGCGACCAACGCCTGTCCGGCCGGGTCCGGGTTGAGGACGCCCTCGACGGCGGGCGGTCCGCCGAGCGGGAAAGTATCCAGGATGACCGCGGTCGCCGCCTCGCGTGTCGGAACGGACAGCTCTGCCAGGAACCGCAGGCCGGCTCGGGCCGCGTCGCGCAGCGAAAGGCCGGCCGCGGTGCCCTCGGCTTCGACCAGGTATTCCAGCGGTACGCCCGCGTCGAGCGGCACGGGGGCACCCTCTTCGCCCGGCCGGAATCGGTTGACGACGGCGCCGGCGATCTCCAGCCGGGCGCTCACCGGTGAGCCTCCGTCCTCCCCCGCGTACTCACCCAGCTGCCACTGCCGGGCCAGCAGGAACAACGGATCGGCCACACCGGCCTCAAGGGCGTCGTCCAGCTGGCCGCTGGAGCCGGTGGCCCTCACCACTGGCTCCAGCCGGTGGTAATGAGAGAGGTCGAGGTCCACGGGCACGGTCACGACTCCTTCTTGACCATCTCGGCGAGCACGCCCGTCTTCACGGAATGGTCGATCAGGTCCTTGAACAGGATGCCCGGGGCGGTTCCGATGGCGGTGTCCGGCAGGTAGGCGGCCGGCAGACAACGCCCCAGCCAGGAGAGCGCCTGGAGATCGACCAGTCTCAGCTTGGCAAGGTCCAGTGCTTCGCCGAGCACGGCGGCCAGTGTGGCCACCGTCCAGGGCGCGCCGGGCACCGGGGGCACCGCGAGCAGCAGTGACTGGGGCGGCCGGGCGCCCGGCGCGTCGAAATGGAAGGTGGCACCCGCTGTGTGAACGGGTCCGGGGAGCACCTCGGTCCACTCGTCGACCACCGCGACAGCGAGCCGCCGGGTTGGGTCGAGGTTCTCGGGCCCGTGCAGGACGAGGCCGGTCGCGGGTTGCGCGCGGGCAGACTGCCCCGGGGCACCCACCCAGTGGTCGCCCGGGGCGAACGGCGTCTGGCCGACGCTCAGGGCCTGTCCCGTCACCGTTCCCGTGGCGTCCGCGTAGAGCAGCAGGTTCGCGAGCCCGCCGGTACCGGCCCGGATCGCGCCCATGCGCTCCAGCCAGTCGCGCGGCGCCTGCGCGCCGTCACCTCGGACGAGGCCCGGCCCCAGCGAGTCCGCGAGCTGCCGTGGGTCCGGGGCGGTGATCAGGTCGAAGGCCCGGAAGCCGGCGCCGAACAAGGCCTCCAGCGCGGCACTGGGGCCGAGGCCGGCGGGGCCGGGGGCGAGGGCGGCGTCGGCCCGGGACAGCCGGGCGTCCGCCTCCCGCCGGGCCGCCGCCAGGACGCCGGCCGGTTCCTCGTCGGGCACGCGCACCGGTGTGATGCCGTACGCGCCCATTCCGTCGAGATCCCCGCTGTCCCTGAACCCGCGCAAGCCGTCCCTTGCCTGCTCGGCCCGCGCCCGCAGATCTCCCTCGACGGGCGTCGGAACGGCCGCGGTGGCGGAGCACAGCGCGGCCTCGGTACCGGCGGTGGCACCGGTGATGACGGCTGCCGCCGTCGTGGCCAGGGCCTCGGTCTCCGCCAGTCCCACCACTGACCGGTCCCACTCCGGACTGCGCTCGTCGAGCGGTTCGGCCACCGCGTCGGCGGGGACGTGCGCGGGCCGTCGGAGCGCGCCGGCCAGCACTTGGCGCAGGACCCCGGTGCCGGCGGAAGCGATCACGTCGAGGGCGCAGTGTCCGGTGAGCGGCCATGGATGTTCGGTCACGGTTCCCCCGGTGTCCTGGCCGGGGCGCCGCCAGGACACTCGCAGTCTGATCCGGCCGGGAGCGGGGAGCAGCCTGCTCGCCCAGGCGTCCACCCGCGGCTCCGCCTGCGCCCGCGCCCGGGCGCGCTGCGGCGGGCTGTCCCATCCGGCGGCCGGCTCGGTGCCCTCGGGTACGACGATCAGCAGCCGATGCGTCACCGACGATCCCTGCCGGGGGAGGTCCAGGACCTCCGGCCGCGGCGGAGGCTGTCCGCCCGCGGCGAGCGTCTCCAGGGTGGTGGCCGCTCGGTCGGGGTTGCCGTTGGTCAGCTGATGGACGCTCTCGGCGAGCAGCAGGTCGGCGAGGGCGTCGACGTCGTCGTGCAGCGATGCCAGGATGTCGGCGACCGCGGGCTCCTCGTGCACCGGGTCCAACGGAGGCAAGACGTGTGTGCGCAGGAAGGTCGCCACATGGTCGACTGTCTGCTCGGCCAGGTGGACGCCGTCGATCACGTCGTGGGCGGTGATCACCTCCGGGGTGTCGGCCGGGCTCTCTGTGTGCACCGGCTGGAGCGGCGCGTAGGCCCGCAGCACCGTGATGACCCGGTCGAGCGCGAGCGGCTGGTCCGCCGTACGTGCCTCGTGCAGCCGCCGTTCGAGGCGGTAGCCGAGCAGGGCTCCGAGGGGCTGGCCCTGCCGCACGCCGTCCAGGATCGTCATGGCGGTCCGCATGCGCCGGGAGGAGAGGTTGACGGCGAACGCGCTGGCGTCGCCGCTGTGGGAGAGGAAGCCGCTGCGCAGGACGGCGGCGGTGGTGGCCTGGGTCACCGAGGGTGCGAGGACGTAGCCGGAGCTGCGGGCGGCGCTGTCCCGCGGGGAGAGGTTCTCCACCCAGCCGTACGCGCCGAGGTGCAGACCGAGCGGACGGCCGTCGGGGCTGCGCATGGCGGCGAGCCGGGCGGTGGCCAGCGAGGTGATCCAGGCGTCCAGGCGGTGCGAGACCAGATCCAGGCACTCCCCGAGGAGGCGCTCGACCAGGGGGAAGGGGTCGTGTCCCCGGTCTCGCCAGGTCCGGACCCGGGTGGCGAGATTCTTGAGCGCGGCGTCGATCTCGGCGAGTGCGAGGCTCCACGGCCGCTCCTGACCGCCCAGCTGCCCCAGGATGCCGTTGCCGCGTGCGGCGGAGGCCACGAAGGACGCGAGCAGGCCGCGGTCGGCCCGCAATGCCTGTTCCATCGGCTGGGGGCCGGTGCCTTCGGCGCCGGGGACGACGAGGGCGAACAGGGCCGGCATGGTGTGGGGCCGGAACGCCAGCCCGGCCGCAGCCGCGAGGAAACCGGCCCGGAGCGGGGGGAGGGCGGCCTCCGTGAAGCTGAACCGGTTCCGGTCCAGCAGAAGGTGATGACTGCCCAGAGCGGCGGCCGCGTGCGCGTACTCGAGGTTGGCGGACTGAAGCAGCAGCGCCTGCAGCAGGGTCTGGGCATGCTCCGGGCCGACCGCCACTCGCGAGGAGTCGAAGCCGTCCACCAGCCCCTCCAGGAACCGCGCCAGCTCCTCCGCCGCGTCGATGCCGGGCGGGAGGCCGAGCGGCCGTGCCTGCGGGATCCACAGCCGGGTGCCCTTCGCCTCGTTCTGCCGCTGTGAGACGGCCGGCTGGTAGTCGAGGCCGAGCGCCTGGTCGAGTGCCCGGGACAGGGCCTTCTCCAGCGCGTCGGCGCGCTGCTGGGCGAGGCTGCCGAAGGCCAGGCCGAGGAGGGAGTTGTACAGGTCGGCGCTCGTCGGCCCGCGCACGCCGCGGACATCTGTGGCCCTGGACACGGGGGCCATTCCCAGGGCACGCAGTACGTCGCGTTCCGGCTTGGGCACGGTCAGGGTCTCCCCCGGCTGGTCAGGCCCTCCGACCCGGGGCAGCAGCGGGACCCCGGCCTCCCAGTAGGGGCGCAGAGTGCTGAGCGTCCGGTGCAGCCCCGCGAGTCCGGCGGGTTCTGCGGCTGCGGCGGGCTGCCACGCGGCTGTGGCGGTGACCGGCAGAATCCCGTACGGCTGGCGGCCCATGCGCAGCACCGGCAACGGCCCGCGGGCGCGGACCCGGTCCACATAGTGGGCGCGCAGCCAAGCCCGGTCGACGGGAGCCTGTCTGGTGCCGGTCGGGTCGGCCAGCAGGTGCTCGACGAAGAAGTCGCCGGTGGCACTCCACAGGGCGAGCTGCAGGTTCCGGGCGTCGGCCTGTTCGAGGTCCGACGCGCCCGGCAGCGCGGCAAGCGCGTGCTGCGGAACGCCGAGGGCGGTGGCGAGGACGGTGGCGTTGGCCAAGGGGTCAGCTGCGGCCGGGAGTCCGGCGGCCGCCGCCAGCATCTCCTCGGCGTCCGGTGCGCCGGCCGGGTTCTGCCGGGCGGTCGCGGTGTTGTTGGTCGGGGTGCCCTGGGCGATCAGGGCGGCATCGCCGTGCTCGGCTCGCAGGGCCAGCAGTGCGCCCAGCCGGTCGGCGGAGGCCTGGGGATCCATCGACGCGGTCACCCCCAGGACCAGGACCCGGGTCAACAGGGGCCGGCGGGCGGGGTCGTAGCGGGGGTCGTCGAGCCGGACGGTGATGGCCAGTCCGATCCGCTCGGCCTCCTGGAAGCTTGCCAGCCAGCGCAGGGCGGGCTCCAGCGGCATCCCGCCCAGGTCGGTGGACGTTCCGCCCGGATCCGGTTCGGCCGCCGTACCGCCGGAACCCGGCTGGCCCCGGCGCGGCGGCGGTACGGCGTCCGGGTCAGGGCCGACCTGGACGGTGTCCGGGACCACTTCGCCGGGGGCGCTGCCCACCAGTACATCGTCCTGGAAGGCGAGCGCGATGAACCGGTCGGGCAGGGTGGAGGCGGTCGCGGGCCGGACCCAGCCCCGGCCGCGTTGCGGTACCGCGCGCAGCGTGGGCACCGGCCCGTCGATGCCGTCGGGCAGCGGCTGCGGTGGACGGTCGTCGACCGCCGGTGCCAGGGCGCGGGCGACGAACCGGGCCCGCGACGGTCCAAGGGTGGCTGCCAGCTGGTCCCAGGCGGCGAGCTGGATCCTGGCGCGGTCCCCGTGCTCGTTGTCGGCCCGCCCCGCGCGCCACACCGCCGTCCAGTACCGCAGCCCCTGCTGCCGTTCACCGTCCGTGAGTTCGGGGTCGTGGGACTCGATGTGCACGTCGTCGGGGAAGATCCGCACTCGCAGGGTGTCGGGTCGGCCACCGTCCGGCGAGAGCCTGGTTTCCAGACGCAGCGGGGTGAGCAGCAGGGGCACACCGGGGTCGAGCCGGCCGACGAGTTCGTCGAGGGTCGACTGGCCCACGAAGTCCCGTACCGCGGCGTTCAACGCGGTGCGGGCGGCGGTGAGGGCGTCGAACGCGGCCTGGCGCTGTTCCGGTGCGGCGTTTGCGAGCAGGGCGGCCCGGGCGGCGTCGGCGTCAGCGACGGCCTGACGCAGGGCCGCGAGATCGGTCATCCGGGTACTCCTTCGTCGGAGGCGGGCGGCGGTGGCGGTGGCGGTTTGAGGAGCATGGCGGCGGGCAGGACCACCCGGACCGGCTGCTGGAACGTCTGCCGGGCGATCCCCGCGGAATCGGACCCCCAGACCAGCTCGTCCGGGGCGACGTTCCGTCGCAGGGCGCCGGGAGCATAGGTGGCGGCGTCCATGGCCTCCGGCCCGTCGAATAGATCGCTCCAGGTCAGGTTGTTGGGCGAGTCCGGTCGCGACGGGCGCTCATAGGGCTGTCCGAAGACGCGGCGCTGGTCGTCCAGTCCGAAGCGCGGCTCGCTGGGCTGCTCGGCGATGACGAAGCACCACGGCGACGCCAGAAGGTCGTCCGCCGAGATGTCGAAGCCCAGGAACGTGGTGTCGGCGTCCACCGCGCCACGGAAGATCGGGCGGTGGGCCTGGGCGTCGTCGGGCTGACCGCCGGTGAACGGCGCGACGTAGACGATGGCGCCTGGATAGCGCCGCAACAGGGCGCTGCGCAGCACCAGAACCGCCCGCTCGGGCTGCGCGGGGCGGTGCGAGCCGAGCGGGAGAGCGGCCTGCCAGGCAGGGATCGACGGGATGTCCGGGCCGGCGCCCCAGAACACGGAGAAGTAGGTGCCACGCAGAAAGGCGGGGTATTCGCGCCAGCGCAGCTCGCGGCCGAACTCGTGGTTCAGGCCGATGAGATACGCCTCGACGAAGGCGGAATTGGTGACGGCGAGGGTAGCCGTGTCGGGTTCGACCTCGTGGAGGCCGGCGAGCAGCCACTCGGTCGACTGTGCGGCCAGCGGCTGCCACATCGGGTCGGGGAACGACGGCGCCCACATGATCGGGGTGTCGTCGGTCCCGCCGGCCTGCGGCGGCCGTTCGATCCGCGCGGCGGTCACCGCCGCGACCGCCTGTGCCGGGTCCAGGGTGGCGGCCAGGTGATCGCGGGCCTGTGGCACAGGGATCGTCTCCTGGGCCGGCAGCGGGGGTGCGTCGGCGGCCCGTACGAGCCGCTGGTGCGCGGCGACCACCGCGTCCTGCACGTCCCCGGGGCCGAGGCCGAGTACGGCAGGGGCCGGGAGGGCGTCAGCCTGCCGGCTGAGGTAGCCGCTGTCGCAGACGTGGTCGAGCGGCAAGCCCGCGTCGGGCCGCCACTCGCCGAGGACGTCCGGCAGATGGTCGGGCTGCCACTGCGGGATGTCGGGTGGTGGGGCGGCGTCATCGGCGCGGTGGGCGGCTCCCTCGCAGAGCGACTGCCAGATCCCGGCAGCCGTGGCGGCTGGTGGTGACTCTGGGTTGTAACTGTCCCAGGTGCCCGGACTGGTGCCGTACCAGCTGCCATGGCGGGTCTGGGAGCGCCACGTGCCGGTGAAGTTGCCGTCGGAGGTGATCTCGCTGAGGTTGAGCGTGCCGGTGCAGACGCCCTGCCATGTCCCGTGGTCCTGGTCGGACGACCAGGAGCCGGCGAACACGGCCCGCCAGGGGCCCGGAGCCGCCTCGAAGTCGGGGGCGGAACGATCCAGCTGCCAGGTGCCGACGAAGCGTCCCTGCCACTGTGTGCCGGTCATCCCCGGGACGCTGAACGTGCCGGCGCAGTCGCCGCTCCAGCCGCCGGCGGTGTTTTCCTGTGCCGGGTCGTTGGTATAGGGCCCGTGCCAGCCGCCGGTGAACGTGCTGTCGGCGTCGGCCGGCCCGGCCAGGGACAGCAGCCCCCCGGGTGTGCGGTGGCCGGACGGAAAGACCAGCTCGCCGTTGGGCGTCAGCGTGGTCTCGGTGAAGAACCGGGGCGGGACCAGGAGTTCGGGCAGCGTGCCGAGGCGGACCACCGAGCCGAGGACCGGTTCGGGAACGGCGGGTGCCTGGGCCAGCCGGTCGCTCGGCACGTCCCTGGCGGCGGCCCGCTGTTCGGCCTTCGCCGCCAGGTCGAGCCAGGCCTGCGGCGGCTGATCGGCCAGCCCCAGCGTGGCGAGGACGGCCGGCAGCCGGTCGGCCGCCACCAGCCCCTGCGGCCGGGTGGCGAAGGACACCGCGCCGTCCGGTTCGGAGCGCGGGGCCCGCAACCCGACCGGGGAGGCTGCCACACCGCTGATGACCGTGGCGAACGGCACCCGGTCCGGGGCGGCGCCGCCGGACCCGGCTGCCCGGGCGACTCTGCGGCTGAGCGGACCCAGCGGCCGGGTCAGCCGACGGAAGGCCGTGGAGGCCATGGCCAGGGGCAGGCTGCTGTCCTGGATGCGGGCCTCCAGCGTCACGTCGCCGGACGGCGCACGGGCTCGCAGCGGCGATGCGAGGTGGAGCATCTCGTCGGCGGAGAGGGGGGTGATGTGGCGGTCGTACAGCCGCGTGCCGACGAGGCGGGCCAGCCGGGCCAGGTCCAGGAAGCGGTTGGCTGCCTGGACGTCCGCCAACTGCCGCCATGCGGAGGCCATGAGCGTTTCCTGCTCGTCCTGCACCGACCGGGTTCCCAGGCCGGCGGCGACCCGCCAGCGCGGGTCGAGGTTGAGGGAGTCGACCCAGCCCGTGGCGTCCGCGTCGACGCTCGCGCGCAGCGCGTGGAACCCTCCGTAGAGCGGCGGCAGGACGCTCGGGTCCTCATTGCCGTCGTCCTGAGCTGTGCCGAGCGCCGTGGCAAGTGCCCGCCGCCAGGCGGCGCTTGCGGCGTCGACCGGCCAGGCGGCGCGCGCCGGCAGATCGGGGCTCTGCAGGGCACTCTCCGCCTGCTGGACGAGGGGGCCGGGCCGCCTGGCAAGCAGGCCGGGGTTGCTTACGTCCAGCGGCCGGAGGCCGGCCTTCGCCGACAGCCGGGCGGCGCGCAGCCGGGTGGCCAAGGTCTCGAAGTCACCGGCCTCGCCGGTGGAGAAGGACCAGGAGAAGTAGACCGGCAGCGTGGTCTCTACCCCGGGGGTCCATGCCGGGGAGAGGTCTCCCCCGTCCTCACCCGTCCCGGCCCGGCGGCCGATTTCGAACGCGGGGACCAGACAGGCCGTGTAGTCCGTGTGCGGCACCAGCTTGCGGGGCGCCATCAGCCGGGAGACGGACCGACGTGTGTCGTTCTGGTCTCCGCTGAGCTGCTGGATGTGCGCCCATAGGTGCAGGAACGCCGGGTCCGGCAGTTCCCTGGCCGTCTGCTCCCCGGTCAGCTGGAGCACCGGCAGCGGGCGGGCAGGCAGGCGGACGGGCCGCAGCCCGGCCGGGACGCAGACGAGGGAGAGCCAGGGGCGCAGCGAGCCGCTCGGCCCCGCCGCGAGCGGGGTGAACATCCAGGGCAGGTCGGTCCGGTCGAACTCCACCAGCGGAAAGTTGGTGGTCTCGGCGTCCGGTGTCCCGGGGCGCGGGTAGAGCCGGACGATCTGCCGTATGTCCAGCGCCTTGACGTCTCCGGGTCCGTACAGCTGCAAGATGACGCCGTTCTGCGGGCCGCTGTTGACGGTGACCGTGGACTGGATCTGGCCGCGGACGGGGACCGTCCTGACCAGGTCGTCGGGGTCGGTCAGGGAGGCTGCGGCGCCGGCCCGGTCCCAGGCGGCGAAGGTGTACCGATTCATGACCTCACCTCGTAGGCCGACACCACTTGGAAGCGTGCCCGTTCGGAGAGCACGCTCAGTGCGATGCTCGCCTCGCTGAACGTGGCCGGCGGGTGTACGTCGGTGTTCGCGGTCAGGGTGTCCCGGCTGGCGATGGCATAGGCAGGTTCCTTGAGCGCCTTCGGGAGGGGGTCCACGACGTACCGAGTGCGGTCGGCGAAGAGCGAACTCAGTGCCACGGCGCCATGGGTGAGGGCAGCGGCCAGCGCCTCGTCGTCGACCAGCCATGGATTGGCCACCGGCGTCGTTTCCCCGCCGACCACCTTCGTCTCGTAGGCCATGTCCACCGATCGCTGCGGGGCGGTCGCGACCGGTGCGGGGGGAGTCAGCTCCGCCCCGGAGCAGAATGGTTCGAAGGCCGGCTGGGTGAGCTTCTCGTCGTCGGTGAGGTCGAAGAAGTCCGCCCGGGCGAACTGCTCGGTGACCGGAACCGCCGTGCCCGCGCCGGCGCCGAAGGACACGTTGAGCTGGTACGTGACAGGGGGGCCGGGGAGGCGGCCCGGCCCGAACCGGTTGATCGGGACGCCCAGCGGTACGACGCGCTGGCTCAACCGCAGCCGCCCGAGCGGGTGCAGCAGAGGCGCGCCCTGGGTGTCCGGCTCCAGTGTGGCCATGGTGCCGGCGTCCGGCGGCAGCGGTGCCCAGTTGCGCGGATCGCTGACCGCCTGGAGCAGCCGCCCGGTGACGTCGGGCGGCGGCGGCGCCGTGATGGTGCCGGTGCAGCCCCAGTGCTCGTCGAAGGGGAAGCTCACCTCGAAGAGGAACAGCGAGACACTGGCACGACCCGCAACGTGCCAGCACGGGGTGGGGCCCTCGACGCGGACCCGCAGGTCGACCGAGCAGAGGCTGGCGCCGCCGACGTGCAGGGCGAACGAGCCGTACAGATCGAGCACTAGGCCGAAGCTCGGCTCCCATCGCACAAGGGCGTCGAAACCGAGCCGCCCGGACACCCCGGTGTCGCTGCTGCCGATGGACGCCGTGAGCGTGGCGCCGGCCTGGACCGTGGCCGGTGTGACGGCGAAGTACCCGGTGAACACGATCTTCACGAGGGAGCTGTCCGCGATGGCAATCGTCAGCCGCCTGGGCACCGGGAAGCCGGCCGGCGCGTTGAAGCGCGGGTGGAACCCGCCGGCGCTCAGGACGAAGGTGGCGTCGTCGCCCGACTTCGCCCGCAGCGCGAGTCCGCCCTCGATCGGCGCGGACAACAGGCGCGAGCCAGCCAGGTCGGCTGTCAGTTCGACCAGACCGTGCGCGGAGTCGACGACTCCCGCGACCGTCGCCCTGATGTCGAGTACGGGGGCCTGTGGTGCGGGCAGGGCCACGCGCAGCCGCCCGAGCAGAGCGACCACGCCGCTGGGCAGTACCAGGACCAGCCCGACGTCCGCGGTAAGGAAGGAGACCGGCCGGCCCCAGCCGAGCCGGAGCATCGGCCCCACCACCAAGCTGCCCTGCCGCGGTCGGAACACGGACTGCAGGGTGTTCAGAATCTCAGGGGCGGCGGCGGCCGGATCGGCGGGGAACAGGATGCGATCCAGCTGCCCGCCCTGGACGGCTGCCGCCAGCCCGTCCCGGTCGATGGTGTAGTCGACGCCCACGATGCCGCCGACCGCATTCAGGGTGAACGCCAGGCCCAGCTCGATGGGCGGGTCGAACTCGGCGCTGAGCACCGCAAGCAGCGAGAACGGATCGGTGCGGAGCACACCGAACGCCTTCACGTCCACGACGCCGAGACCGAGCGCGAGCGCACCCGCATACTGGCCACCTTCGTGCCGGAGGTATCCGGCGCCCTTGGCAGGGCCCAGAGCGAGCCGCACACCGATGCCGTCGGGTGGCAGAGGGCTTACGGAGACACCGGCGTCGGAGGCCGAGACCTCGACGCCCGTTCCCTCGACGGTCGCGTCCGCCAGGCCAAGCAGGGACGCGCCGAAGGACAAGGTCATCCGCACCGCTGTGCCCCGGGGTGCGAGGTAGAGCGCCGGTGCCTTGAGCAGCGGCGGAACCGTCCTGAGCGGCAGGGCGACGCCGCTGCTGGCGCCGCCGTCGAAGGTGACGCCCGTGGCATCGGCCTGCGCGGTGAGGTCACCCTCGAAGACGGCGCCTGCGGGCAGCAGGACGGCCAGCAGCGGGTCGCTCGGGGGCGCCAGGCTCAGCCCGTGCACCGCAAATACCAGCTTCGCCCCGGCGGCTTCGGCGGGAACGGTGACGGTTTCGGCTGGAACGGTGACGGTTTCGGCTGGAACGGTGACGGTGAGGAGGACTCCGCCGCGCACCTCGACGCCGGGGGCGATACCCGCCGCCCCCAGCCGGAACTCGAGCACGAACTCCTGTGGCAGTGTCGGCGCGAGTACGTCGACCCGGGTGCTGTCCACCTTGAGGACATCGGCGATGCTCAGGTGCCACTCCGGCGCGGCCTGTCCGACCGCCCGGGACAGGATCGCGACCAGGAGAGGGAAGAGCTGCCCGGCTTGGTCGGTGCCGAGCGCGGTCAGCCGTCCGAGGAGGCCCGTCGGCGACAGGTCCACGAGCCCCAGCGCCGTGGCGAGCGCCTGACGACGCTGGTCCTCGGTGTCGTGGTCGCTCAGGGAGCCGAAGAACTCCGTCAGCGCCTGGCGCAGCCCGGTGGCCAGCTCGACGACGGAGCCGGTCACTGACGGCACTCCTCGCTGCGGCCGCACCCCAGGACGGCGGGGTCCGGCCGGGCGGCGTCGTGGGGCAAGTCCTTCATGGCGAGTTCTTTCGGCGGGCGGTAGGGGCAGGTCCGACGAACGCCGGCCGACTCTCCATGCGACCGCCGGGGCCGCTGACACGCCACTTTGGCACTCGCTCGCTCACTCCTCGGAGTGAGCGAGCCTGATCCGTTCAGCGCACCTGCCGGCCGTCAGGGGAACAGGAACGATGCAAGTCGACGTGCCGACCGCGTCACCACGATGCAGTCATGGAGGGCATGGGGAAGAAGAAGGAGCCGCGTCCGGCGACCGGTCGGTCGGTCAGGTCGCCAAGAACTTCGACCTGACCGAGACCGCGGTGCGGCCGCGGATCCACCAGGCCGAGACCGACGCGGCCGAGCGGGACGGGCTGACCAGCCGCGAGCGCGAGGAGCTGTCCCGACCTCAAGGTCTCCCGTGCCGCCTTCTGTGCCCGCCGCGCCGGAGGGCCCGGTCCCCGTGCGGTGCGCGAGCTGGAGCCGACCGAGAAGATCACCGAAGTCCACGGGCAGTACCGTGGAACGTATGAGGCGCCGCATCCACGCGGTGCTCAGGCGGGAGGGCGTGCAGTGCGGGCGGCGCCGCGTCGCCCGGCTGATAAGAGGAGCCGGGCTGAGCGGCCGGCACCGCCGACCATCCGCGCACCGAGCTGGTCGCCGACGCGCTGAAGGCCGCCTGCCGACAACGCCGCATCGCCCGTTCGGTGATCTCCGAGTCGTTCTTCGCCACCATCAAGCGGGAGTTGCTCGGCACAAGCGCCTGGCCCAGCCGGTCCCTCGCGCGCACCACATTCTTCGCCTTCATCCGGACTGGCCGGTAACTACACGCGACGGACTGGCCTACTCCGTAGCCGTCGCCACCCCGAGGCCGCGGAGCGTCAGCTTGAACGGATCGGCCAGGAAGGCAGCACTCCCAGCCGCGTTCAGCGATGCCGACAGGGTCTCGGCTTCTGCTCGCATACGGCGACGGGCGCTTCCGAATGCGTCGATCAGCGGCCGTCCCGTGGCGAGTTCGTTGTAGAGCGCGGATGAGAACGTCTCTGCCAGGCGGTCTTCGACGGACCACAGATTCGCGGTGACCGCCTTACTGCCCGCGGCGAGGAACGCTCCGACGAAGGTCGCGTCGCCGACCAGGCTCCGCGGCCCCGGGGCGGCGGCGTCGCAGGCGTTGAGCACCACTAGCTGCACCCGGGACAGGTCGAGCGCGGCGATCTGTTCAGCGGTCACGCGTCGGCGCCCAGGGTCGATGACGTTCTTCCGCGCATCCGACCAGGCTTGCACACCGTGTGTGATGAAGTGGAGTACGTCGCACGTCGCTGCGGCCTCCGCGATCCGGTCGACCGCGAAGTCCGTATGTCTCTCCACCGAACCGACCCCGAACCGGCCTTCGATTGCGGCCAGTTCGTACGATGCGCGGTCCAGGCTCTCGGAGTCGATGAAGACCGCCAGCCGGGAGTCCGGGCCGATGGTGACAGCAGGTATGCGCACGGCGTCGAAACCTGTCGACCGCGGGTCCAGGCAGACGTTGGCCGACCGCGCATCCCGGTCCCACGCCAACTCCCAGGGGATCTGGGTCAAACCCCCGATGGCGCAGATCATCTCGTCGGTCGAGGCATGCAACGGGGAGTGTTCGGCGAGTAGTTCGTAGATGTTCTCCAGCCGACCGGACGCCAGGTCCACCAGCTGCGCGAATTCACGTTCGGAGCCGCCGAAGCCGATGTTGTTGAACCGGGTCCGAGTGACGTAGTTGAACATGCGGACGACCGGAAGCAGGCCCGCCATGGCGTAGCTTTCCAGGTTCTGGCCCAGCCAGTCCACGATGTTGTCGGGGCCGGCGATGCCGACTCCCCATGTTGCTGGGGACTGCCAGAGGGCACTGTTCAACTCATCAGAGCGAGCAACCGAGTTGAGTGCTGTGTCGGTGTTGACGTGCCAGATGTACCGACCGCCCGTCATGGACACGCCCCTGATCGGGTGCGTCGATCCTGTCGCGCTGCTGTCGGTGTCCCGCCATTCATAGGGGTGCGCGAAGAACGCTGGCAGCATTGCGCTCGCCCACTGTTCGGGCTGGTGGTGCCGGACGTCGTCCAGGAGGGAGAGCAGCGGCATATCACCCAGCACACTGACCGCCGCGTTCGCGGCCCGCCAGCGTGATGCCGCGGGCATGGGTGCCCCCAAGGAGGCGAGAGTCTCCCGGACGCTGCCCCAGCAGCGTCGAGCCGACTCGTTCAGGTCGGGCCGGTTGTCGCTGTGGGGCAGGGCGGCGGTGTTGATGATGTCTTCGAGCAGCGCGACACGGGGGTTGCCGCAGTCCCGGAGGGCGATCTGCGCGTCGACGATCATGCTGACCGGTATCTGCGGGGTGTCCCAGGGGAGACGTGTCGCGAGGAAGGCGGCACGAGCCGACAGCGCCCAGGACTCCTCGCTGAGGCCCGCGCGGCCACAGGCGACGCCGACGAGCCTCAGCGTGTCCAGGGCCTTGCGGCATTCGCCGTGGTTGTTGCGCAGCAGTGCGCTGTGGAATTCGATGATCGAGCGGTGGTAGATCAGGTGGATGTTCGCCAGGGTGTGCGGTCCGCCTGGGCCGTCCCGGAGGTTTTCGTCCGCCAGCAGCCGGAGTCCCTGGCCGAGCCATGCAATGTTGTCGTTTTCGTCATGGCCACCGACGAACGCGCGAGCTGTCACGCTGAGCACGCGGGTGACCGCGTTGCCGGGGTGGCCTGGCCGGCGCCTCGGTCGGAACGCGGTGAGGAATTCTCCGAGCGCGAGGAGGGAGTTCTCCCAGGTTTGTATCGATCCCCCGCTGCTGTTGCTCGGGCCGGTCATGAGCCATCGCGCATGCGCCACGAGCTCGGCCGGCAGATCGCATTCGTCGAGCGGAGCGCGCAGACCCTGCATCAGGGCCGCGCCCAACGATTCGTATTCGACGACCCCGGGCAGCAGGTTCCGGTCGCTCATCTCGTGCAAGAGATCAAGGCATGCAGCTTCGCATCCGATCCCGGCTGCGGACTGGAGCCGGAGGGGGAGCACTGCCGCCATGTCGTCGATCATCCGGTCCAGTCCGGCCAGGGTGGCCCGGGGCAGCGTCGCCGGCGCCGGCAGTCCGCGGAGATGACGCAGGCAGCCAGACACGTCACCGATCCTGCACAGCTCCCAGGCTTTCGCGATCTCGTCGAGCGCGGACACCAGTGCCTACCTCAGGGCAGAAGGATGCGCTTGGGTTTGCCGTTGACCCGCTCGATCAGTTTGTCGAGCCGTTCGGGCTCGATGTCGGCGGGCACGTCGATCTTCACGCCGTCGAATTCCAGGACGATGTGTTGGCCGTCTCTGGCGGCGCCCCGCTGGAGCAGCGCGGTCACGAAGGTGGCGAGTGCAGAGCTGCCGGCGGCTATGGTCGCGACCAGCACGGAGGGGTCGGCTGCGCGGAACTGGAGCACGGGCCTTTCGAGGGCCAGCGAGCCGACAGTGTCCTCCCAGCCGCCGCGCTGGAGTGCATCGGCGACCTCGGCCGACCGTGACGACTTCGAGGTGATGACCACCCGCCACTCCTGCGGTTCACTCTCCACGTCAGTCCCTCCCCCGCCAGCAGTGGACATGTGAAGAATCATGGCACAGGTCGGCTCGCTGGCACGCCGTGATGGCCGACTCGGCGATCGGTGGTCACAATGTTCGAATGACGACGGAATCCTGGACCGCCCCAGTGGAGTTGGAGTCACAGGAGTACCTGCGTGTTCCCGCCGACCCGACCGGGGCCCCCTCTCAACCCCTCTTCCTTCAACCGTCTTTCAGCCTCGTCGGTCATGCCGACCGGGTCGACTCGGTGGCGTTCGCCCCGGGCAGCCGGATACTGGCCAGCGGCAGCCGGGACGGCACTGTCCGCTTGTGGGACGTCGGAACCCGCTGCCACATCGCCACACTTACCGGCCACAGCGGTGTCTGCGCGGCGTTGAGCTCGCTCGCCTTCTCCCCCGACGGGAAGACCCTGGTCTGTGGGTGCGACCACGGGTCTGTCCTCATCTGGGACGTGGAGGACCGGGAGCTCATCGCCGATTGGGCGTCGTCCCCGGCCCTGACTCCCTGTTCGGTCGCGTTCAGCCCCATTGCCCCGGTGCTCGCCTGCAACCTGACCGACCGTGCGGTGGAACTGTTCGACGCGACCGCGCGACGGCGGCTCGGTGCCATCGACCTCGCCCTGCACCATCCCTACATCAGCTGCCTGGCGTTCGCTGCTGACGGGAGAATGCTGGCGGTCGGCGGTTTCAACTCCGTCCAGGTCGTGCAGTTGGCGGTCGGGCTCCCGACGGCGATCCTCGCCGACACCGGGTTCGTCACCTCGCTGGCTTTCCGACCGGACGGCAGGATGCTCGCTGTCGGCGGGGAGGATGCCACGGGCCGTTCCCGCGCCGGGGACGGCGGCTTCGGCACGGCCCATTTGTTCGAGATGCCGGGCAACGGCCACATCGTCTCGCTCCCCACCGACCGTGACACTCCAGGTGCGACCTCGGTGGCATTCCATCCGGACGGCAGGACGATCGCCTGCGGACATTCCGATGGCCTCGTGCGCATGTGGCACTACTCAGCATTGGCCTACCAGGCCACGCTCACGACACACGAGAGCTGCCATGTGGCGTTCGCCCCTGATGGCGGGATCCTCGCGGTCGCGAGCGGGAACGCCATCTCGATCTGGACATGACCGGCGTCTGTTCCAGCAGTGTGGCGTCAGTCGGCGCGGCGCCGCATCAAGGTCGGCGGGCCGTTCAGCTTGTTTGGGCCACACCGATCCCGCCGAAAGCGGGGCGGCCTTGAGATCCTTCTCAGCGTTCAGCGCCAGGTCGACTCGCGGTCGTCGTCCTGTCCAGCAGTTCCCGGGCCTGGGCGTCCGGGTCCTGGTCGGTGCGGATGGTCAGGGTGGTCCACTGGTCCGGCCACAAGGTGGCCGGTACCAGCACCGGGTTGGTCGGTCAGCGCTGATGCCGGCGCGGACCACGGTGCGAGGCCCTGTGCCAGCAGGCGGTAGCCGCTGTACTGCTCAGCCACTGCCTCCGGACGGCATCCGCTGCAGCGGACGCCCTCTTACGGCCACAGCCTGACCGCAGTGCGCGGCGCAGGGCGGCGTAGCTGAGGCCCCCGACCCACACGGGCGGCCCGCCGGGGGTGACCCGAGGCACTCTCAGGAGGACCCAGTCAGGCCGAGGTACAACCAATCAAAACTCAGCGCAATCAATCGCTTTACACCGCAGGAAGCGTCGAACCGGCGTGAATATCGAGTGCGAAGTACACACAATCACTCAGCAGATGTGTGTTTTTGTTGCGCATGCTCTGGACAGCGTCCGTTCAAGTGGTGAGAATCCATCCGATCTGTCGAGGGCTCGGGGCTACGCCGCAACAGGATCCGGCCGGCCGTCGGCAACAGCTCGAAGGCGGGCCCCGCCCTTCACTTCACTCGGGTTCCGATCTCCGCTGACGACGCCCTCACCGCCCGAACGCACTGCCGAAGCCGACCATGTCCAGAAGGGAACGCACCCATGCGTACAGCCCTCAGCCCGAACGGCAGATTACTCAGACGGGTGGCCACCCTGGCCGCCCTGTTCCTCACCCTCGCGATGCTGAGCGGCCAGGCGGCGAGCCAGGCGCGCGCCGCCGTGAGGACCACGGTCACCGTGGACGGCAACAGCGCCGGACGCACCTTCGACGGCATCGGCGCGATCAGCGGCGGTGGAGGCAACACCCGTCTGCTGCGCGACTATCCGGCCGCCCAGCGCGACGAGATCCTCGACTACCTCTTCAAACCCGGCTACGGGGCGAACCTGCAGATCCTCAAGGTCGAGGTGGGCGGCGACACCAACTCCACCGACGGCGCCGAGGCCAGCATCGAGCACGTCAGGGGAACGGTCGACTGCGACTCCGGTTACGAGTGGTGGCTGATGGAGCAGGCCAAGGCCCGCAACCCCGGCATCACGTTCTACGGCCTGTCCTGGGGCACGCCGGGCTGGATCGGGAACCACACGTTCTACTCCCAGGACATGATCGACTACCTGACCGACTGGCTCGGCTGTGCCAGGCAGCACGGCCTGACCGTCGACTACCTGGGCGGCTGGAACGAGCGCGACTTCGACGCGACGTGGTACAAGAACCTGAAGTCGGCTCTGCTCACCAGGGGTTACGCCTCCACCAAGATCGTCGGCGGGGACTCGTGGGGCTGGCCGATCGCCACGGCCATGAAGAACGACCCCGCCCTGTACGACGCGGTGGACGTCGCCGGCTCCCACTACAACTGCGGCTACATGTCGGCGATGACCCACTGCTCCGCGTCCGCCGACGCCAAGAACCTCGGCAAGCCGATCTGGGCGAGTGAGAGCGGCTCGGAGGGTGCCGAGACCGGTGCGGCCCCCGTCGCCCGTGCCATCAACCGCGGCTACATCGACGCGAAGATGACCGCCTACATCAACTGGCCGCTCGTCGCCTCCCTCTACCAGAACCTCGGCTTCCACGACGCCGGTCTGATCACCGCCAACCAGCCGTGGTCCGGCAACTACAGCGTGGGCCGCACCACCTGGTCCATCGCGCAGACCACGCAGTTCACCTCCCCCGGCTGGAAGTACCTCGACACCGCCACCGGCTACCTCGGCGCACGCACCGGCGCCGACGGCAGCTACGTCAGCTACGCCGCGCCCGACAAGAGCGCCTGGAGCACCGTCTTCGAGACGATGGACGCCACCGCCTCCCAGACGGTCACCCTGAAGGCCGCCGGCGGTCTGCCCCGCGGCACCCTGCACGTGTGGTCCACCGACCTTTCGCAGAGCGGTGGCAGCGCTCCGCGTATGGCGCGGGGCGCCGACCTGACCGCGACCGGAGGAACGTACACCCTGGCCCTGGCTCCCGGTCATGTCTATACGGTGACCACCACCACCGGTCAGGGCGCGGGCAGCACGGCACCGCCGCAGCGCAGCCGCCTTGCCCTGCCGTACACGGACTCCCTCGCCGGCTACCCCATGGGGCAGGAGGCCACGTACTTCTCTTCGATGAACGGCGCCTTCCAGTCCGCCCCCTGCGCCGGCGGCCGGACGGGTACCTGCCTGCGGCAGATGGCGACCGTCCCGCCCATCCAGTGGACCGACGAGAAGTCCAACCAGCCCTACACCCTCATGGGCGACCTGAGCTGGAGCAACTACACCGTCAGCGCGGACGTACTGCTGGAGCGGGGCGGCAGCGCGGCGGAAATCCTCGGCCGGGTCGGCACCCAGGACAAGAACAACAACGGCCTGAACGCCTACCACCTGCGCCTGAGCGACACCGGAACCTGGACACTGCTGAAGTCCGGCCGGCCCTGGGGCACCTGGGACACGGACCCGCCCCTGGCCACCGGCACGGTGACCGCTCCCGGCACCGGCACGTGGCACAACCTCGCCCTGACCTTCCAGGGCGGCTCCATCACGGTCACGATCGACGGGCAGGCACAGACGACGGTCACCGACAGCGGCTTCGGCGGCGGACAGACCGGACTCGGCACCGCCGGCTACTACCCCGTCCAGTACGCGAACTTCCGCGTCACCCCCGGCACCGAGACCGACCTCTCCGGCACGTACAAGATCGTCAACGCCAACAGCGGCCAGCTCCTCGACGCGTCGGGGGGTGGGACGACCGACGGCACGCCCATCATCCAGTGGCCCGACAACGGCGGCGCCAACCAGCAGTGGACCCTCGCCCGCAACGCCGACGGCTACTACTCCGTCACCGGCGTCGGCAGCCTCAAGGCCCTGGACATCCCGAGCGCGACCACATGGCCCGGCACCCAGCTGGATCTCCGGAGCGCAAACGGCGGCACCAGCCAGCAGTGGGTGATCGCCCCGGCGAACGACGGCACTTACACCATCGAGTCCCGCTCCGACGGCTACATGCTCGATGTGCGAGGAGCGTCGACGGCGAGCGGCGCCTCCGTCGACCAGTACGTCACCAACGGCGGCACCAACCAGCAGTGGCGACTGGTCAAGATCACCTGACCCGCTGAGCGCCCACAAGACGGGCGGGGTCGGCCCTGCACCGGAGCCACCCCGCCCCCGGTCATGCCGGGACTGCGCCCGGACAGCGAATCAGAGGAACTCGGGTACCGGAGGCGGGTGTCCGGACCGCTGGCCAAGCAGCTCGGCGGGCTCGGGCTGCTGGTGCTCGCTGAGGTGGATGCCGTCGCCCTTTGACTCTGTCCGGAATTTGGGAATGACCAGGTCAGCGGCATGGGGGGGGTACGTGGAATCCAGCGCCGCTGCGGAGGTCGCTACCCAGCAGCCACAACCTGGCCGGCCGTGACCTGAGGAGGGTTGGGGAGCAGTGGCGCGAGGTTGTCCCGAACGAAGTCCGCCGCCCTCCTGATCGACTCGTCGGCCCCGGCTTGGTCTTCAAAGACGCTGGTAGAGACCATCACTCCGTCCCCGGCGTCAACCCAGTAGTAGGCTACGAATCCAGGGACTTGGCGGAGGAGAGATACGAATCCCTCGTCCACTTGGCGTCCCGCCTCGGCAGGATCAGTCACCCCTTCGTACCGCCGAACTACTGCGTACATAGCTGATCTCCTCACGGATCCCGAGGTCACCTCGCCCGAAACGACATATGCCCCACCGCGCGTAACTCGCTCGCGGGATGTCCGGAAGGCACTCGGATAGGCGCATTGGTCATCCAGACCGGACATCTGCTGTGGTCAGGGCTGGGCGAACCGGGGCTTCACGGAACTGATGCCGTTGGTGATCTCTAGCCGGTCAACTCACGGCAGAGCCGCTGAAATTGGCGAGGTGATCCCGTGCGGACGGGTCACGGTGCGCGCCTGCCGGTCGACGTGGAAGCTGTAGGCGCCGGAGCGCTGCCGCCAGGCGGACGCTGTCCTCCGCGCCGCCCCACCGGTGCCCGACCACCGTCCGCGAATGATCATCAACCAAAGCGCACAGATGGGCCTTGTGACCTGCGATCTTCGGCTAGGACGGATCCCAGCCCAGGTGCTGCTGCAGGATCCGCACCACCTGCGCGGTCGACCGCGACGGATTCTCCCGCTTCAAGGCCGCGGTCAGGTCCAGCACCTCCTCCGGCGGCCTGGGGGTGACCTGCCTGGTCGGCGGCAGTAGTGCGTCGAAGCCGCCCTCCCGCCAGGACCGCAGCCAGCGGTCCAGCGTCCCGCGCGTAACCCGGACCGGCTCATCGATCAACGCCATCGAGGCGACCCCCCGGAACGGTTTTTGGACATGCCAGCCGCCAGGGCGGCCCGTCGCGACGATCTCCGTCAGGGCGGACTCGTGTTGATCGACTCCACGGTCAGGGAGGCGGCCAGCCGGGCGCCAGCAGCCGCCCGTGGCAGACCACGGACACCAGCAGCCAGGCGGACACCGCGACCATCCCAAGGCGCGTCCGCGCGGTGAACGCGAACCCGGTCGCCGCCGACATCGCGTCCGCAACCGCCGAACCCGCGGGAACCGGCAGCACGCAGGCCGGATCGTCCGCCAGCGCGACCAGCCAGCCCTCCTGACCGGCGACGACACCGGCAACAACACATGCGTCGCCCCGCAGGACCGGCACCTCGCCGGCCACCAGCAGTCGTAAGACCGCTGGGACCTTCGCTGACGCCGTCACCACGAACGCCTCCGGACGCCGAACAGCCCTCCCCGCGTGGCTGCCGGTCGAGGCGGGGAGGGCCGTTGCTGATCGATGTGCAGTTCAGTTCTCACTCACCGGCGTGTTGCCAGGGGAAGGGCGCGAGGTCGGGCTCGACCCAGCCGGTCCTGGCCGGGGTGCCGGCCAACGTCGAGGACCGGTAGAAGCGGGCCAGCAGCTTCTTGTCGAGCAGGGCGGGGTGTCGGCCGGCGAAGCCGTCGAAGTCCGCAGCATCCGATTGGCCGGTGTGGTGGCCCACCAGCTCGACCCAGGCTCGGCTGACGGTGGCGTTGTATTTCTGCGAGGCGCCTGCGTAACGGGCGGTGCGCTGGATGCCGTCGCTGACCACGTCGACCGCCGCGGCGGTTCCGCAGCGCCGCACGGCCAGCCAGGTCAGGTGGATGTGCTCGCGGTGTCCGAACCGCTCGGCGGTGGTCATCACCTCCCCCATCAGCTCCGTGAACAGTGAGGACTCCTCGTCCGCACCGTGGTCGCGCCCGATCACGACCCCTCCTTGATCAACGCATCCATAACCGCGCGGAATCCGGTGACCGCCTCGGCGGGCAGCCCGTCCAGCGCACGGTTCTCGATATCGGCCAGTGTCTGTGTGATCAGGACCGCCGCCGCCCGTCCCGACTCGGTGAGTTCGATGAGCACCGAGCGGCGGTCACCCGCGCGCGTACTACGGGTGACGTGACCACGTCGCTCCAACCGGTCCAGCACACTGGTCAGCGTCGTGGGGCGGGTGCCGACGGCGGCACCCAGCTGGGACACGGTACGGCCCTGGTCGTCGGCGAGGTTGGCCAGGGCGTTGATCTCGGAGGCGGTCAGGTCGAGGTCGACGAGTTCGGTAGCGATCAGATGCAAGGTGGCGTGGGTCGCGCGCTGCAAGGCCAGCAGCACCGACCGCCCAGGTGGTACGGATTCGGACTTCACGCTTTCGGATATTACGAAATCGTAATAGCGATTCGCAAACCCTTTGGCAGTGAGCGTGCCGGGCGCCCGATTCTGCCGGGAGGGCTACCGCGCCACCGACCGTTTCCGTACGGGGATCTTGTCGGGGTATTCGCGGACGATCGCGTCGCCTGGCCGCCTGCCACCGCACGTCAAGTACCGCCGAAGGAGAGCGGGTTGCACGTGATTGGCGCCTACGATCGCATCACGACGACCGCTCCCGAGGCCCCCGCCACACTGCGGTTGCAGCTGGCCACCGCCACGCAGCGCGGCCAGGGCGTGGCGCTGGTGGGCGTCGGTCTGCGGCGCGCCGTTTCCACTGGTGGGCGACGCGTGGCAACTGATCGTCAGGACACTGTCCAGCGCCAGACCTGGGTGATGAGCGGGAGTATCCGATGTACCCGGCCGAACTGACCTTGCCGTATCTGGACCGGGTTTCCGCCGCAGCCGCCCAGCGGTACGAAGCGCTGGGAATCGAGCGTGACGACCTCGACAGGTCAAGATCCACCCCGGTGCGGTTCGGCGGGGCGCCATCCTCGTCGTGTCGCAGCAGTGCGCAGTTCGCGGCCCGGGACGGCGGGCCTTGACTGGTTGTGGGGACTGCGGGGGACCGGCCGCAGCACCTACGCGGGACAGCCCCGGAAGGAAGCGGCGGGCGATGCCCGGAGGATCAGGCCACGTTCACGAGCTTCTGGCGCACGACGATCGCGTTGAGCCGGACCGCGAACGGTGCGGTGTCGGTGAGGCCCAGGGTCCCCACACGGGACTTGCCGAAGCCGACGGTGACGTCGGCGCAGAAGGCAACGGCGTACAGGTACGCGCCGGCTTCCTCGTCCTGGAGGGCGAAGAACAGATCGCGGTAGTAGCTGGTGTGGTCCGGCCCCTCCTCGTAGTAAGCCAGTCCCGGTTCGCCCTCCTGCTCCGCGAGACCGGTGAAGGCATCCATGAGGCCGCGCTCGACGGTGTCCCAGAACGACGCCTGAGCCGCCTCGGGCGGGAGTGCCTGGCGGACCGCCTCCTTGAGGGAGAGCGCCATCACCAGGATCGGCGCCTCCTCCTGGAGCCCCCAACCACGGACCATCTTGACGATGTCGCTGTCGGGAAGCATGGCGGCGGCATCGCGAATGTGACCGAAGTCGTAGTTGACGGTGGCCGGCGCGATCGCCTCCTGGAAGGCACGCCCCAGGGCCTCCGCTTGGGCAAGATGGGCCTCTCCCACCTCGGTGACGGTCCTGAAACAGGCTGTCAACTTCCCCTCCTTAAACATTTTGTTGCACTGGTGAGGCGTCAGTATGCCGCAGCGGTGCGCCACCGCTACCCGCGGGGCGCCGGTGGGGTTCGCGCAGGTGCGGGTCTCTTCGCGTACGGCATCACACCGTTGTCCGCCTGCGGCTCGCGCAGCCTGGTAGAGGGTGGTCAGGCCGAACGGGGGGGCTTCGGTAAGCAGCAGGGCGTGCAGTGCCTGGGCCGTCACGGAATTGGCAACCGGTGAGCACCCGCATGATCGCCCCGTGTTGCCATGTCGTCCCGCCGCACCGCGAGCCAGGACGCAGGCATCCCGGGCGGCTTCGTGGTGGTGCTTCAGTTGGGTGGTGTACGGGTGGTGGCCCAGTCGGGTGTCCTGACGGGCGGTCGGGCAGCCCGGTGTTGTCTGATCAGGGTCACCTGCCAGATGGCGAGGAGCAGCAGCGTGCCGGTTTCGGCGAGGAGGCTGAGGACGGCTTGTGGCGCGGGCTGCAGACCGTGCTCGGTGAATCCGAACACGCCCACGGTGCGCGAAGCGGTGAAGCCGCCGAGGACACCGAGCGCGACGCCCGCCACGGCGGTCCTCAGCAGCAGGGGTGGTGTCCCGATCAGCAGCAGGAGAGCGAGGGCGAAGGAAGCGCTGGCCTGGAGCAGGAACAGGGGGCCGATGATGTGGATGAAGCGGTACTCGTCGATATAGAGCTCGGCGTGGATGTATCCGCCGGCGGCGAGGGTTGCGGCGGTCATCGACCGCAAGGTGGGGGCGAGAAATCTTTGGGTGTTCATGCCAGCCTCTGGTCCTTGATGGCCAGTTCGCGGTCGCCTCGGCGGTAGCCGACGCTGCGGATGCCGAGTGCGTCTTTGAGCTGCCGGGCAGGGACGACCTGTGGGGTCGGGGCGGGGGCGCGACCCGGTTTGGGCAGGGGGTAGGCGGTGGTCGTGGCGGAGTGGAAGGTGATGTTGCCCTCTGTCTTGGTGAACAGCTGGTGGACGTGCCCGTTGAGACAAGTGACGGAGGAGAAGCGGCGCAGGAGGGCGATGACCTTGAGGGCGTCGTCGGTGCTCCAGCCCCACTTCGGGTACATGGCGAACAGCGGTATGTGGCTGAAGACCACGATGGGGGTGTCCGACGACAGTCCGGAGATGTCCTTGCGAACGAAGGCGATCTGGTCGTTGCCGAGGTGGCCGAGCTTCTCCAGGCTCAGCGTGTTGACCAGGGCGATGAAGTGCACGCCGTGGGTGTCGAAGCTGTACCAGCCATCGCCGAGCGTGCCCATGCCGAAGGTCCGCCGGTAGGCGCGGCCCGCATCGCCGATGGAGTCGTGCTCGCCCGGCACGGTGAAGATGCGGTCTGTCTTCATTCCGGCCATCATCTGCTTGACCTGGTCGAACTGCCCGGCCGTGGACAGGTGGGTCAGGTCGCCGCTGTGCATGACGAAGTCCGGTCTGAATCCAAGCGAGTTGACCTGGTTGATCGCTTCGGTGAATGAGCCGACCACGTCCATGTTCGCCGGACCCTGGAACCCGATATGGCTGTCGGAGACCTGCACGAACCGCAGCGCGCCGCTTCCCGCTGCGGCGGCCCCGGCGACGGCCCCGGCGTTGGTGTCCCGGGAGTCGGCGATGTGGCTGATCACCTCTCCACCGGCCACGGTCAGCACCACCGCGCCACCGAACCAGCCTGCATGCCGGAGGAGTTGACGCCGACTCATACCGAATTCGGTGTCGGGCTGACCGGTGCCGTCGGCCTGAGCTCCGTCGTGACTGTCGTAGTAGTCGGTCATCGGGTCACCTCCACGGTGCCGGTCATGAACGGATGGATGGTGCAGAGGTAGGCGTAGGTGCCGGGCTTGGTGAACGTGTAGCTGTAGGTGGCATGGGTGGCCAGGGCGGCGGAATGCAACGGGCCGCCCGATCCGGCGCTGGTGACGGTGTGGGCGTCGGTGTCCTGATTGGTCCAGGTCACCGTCGTGCCCACTTTGACCTTCAGCGTGGCCGAGGAGAATGCGAAGTTCTTGATCGCCACGGCGTTCCCGGTCACCGGCGCGGCCGTACCCGAGGGACTCATGGGCATGCTCATGCCGGGCATCGGCGAGGCGCCGGGAACAGAGCCCGCCGTGTTTCCCGGCCCCGCGGCTCCGGGCATGCCTGCCGTCTGGTGCTGCCCCGGACCGGGCGTGATGGCGCCGGCTCTGGTGGACGAGGAATGCGAGGGCTGGCCGCATGAGCTGAGGAGCCCCAGCGCGCCGGCAGTGGCGATGGCGGCGACGGCCAGCCCGGCCGCAGTGCGCGATCGACGGCCTGGCGTGCGAAAGTTCAGGTACATGGTGTCCGTTCCTCACTGATCAGGCGGAAACGGGGACTGCGCCGGCTGGGCGCACGCAACCGCAGGGATATGTGGCGGATGCCGTGTTCATGGCCGCGTGCACGGACCCAGCGATCGAGCATGGGTGCTGCCGTAGGCCGCGGGCGCCCGTACGGGTGGTACGCGGTGGCGCCGACTTCGATGCGCGGGGGCGAGGCGAGCGTGGCCGGCGCCAGGAGCGCGTGCGTCGCATGGTGTATCTCGGTCACCTCTGAACCGTCCTTTGTCGCGTGGGGCATTGATGAGGAATTGCGCGTAAATTCGCTCTTGTCTGGCTCCACGGACGGCAAGGGCCTACGGTTCGACCTATATGCACTTTTTATTGGAGTTCATGACATCGCCTTTTACGGGACTGGCACAGAGCCCCGCCCGCGGCGGCCACAGAGCGTCACCTGCTTCGCGCCGTGCGTTAGAGGACAAAGCAGTACATCTGAGCGATGATCGACTTATGCCCTGGAGTCCCCGAAAACGTGAGCTAAGGACCGATCCGGAACGCTCCGCGCACCGTGTCTCTGGTAAAGGGACCCTTTCGACCGCGGATGAGGAACTGCTGCGCACCCTTTACGCGGAGCACGCAGGGCCCCTGTTCCACTATGCGCTGCGACTGACCTCGGGAGATCGGCAATGGGCGGAGGATGTGGTGCAGGAGACGCTGCTCAGAGCGTGGCAGCATCCAGCCGCGTTCGACCCCGCACGCGGCCCGGCCCGGGCATGGCTGTGTACGGTCGCCCGGCATCTGGTCATCGACGCCCACCGGGCCCGGCAGGCCAGGCCGGCCGAGGTCGGCGGCGACGCGCTGGAACGAGCCGCCGAGCAGACACCGGGCGAGGACGAGATCGAGCAGGCACTGCAGAGCTGGGCGGTCGCCGACGCCGTCCGGACGCTGTCCCCGGACCACCGCGCGGTGCTGCTGGAGACCTACTACAAGGGCCGGACCATGGTGGAGGCCGCACAGGTGCTGGGCATCCCGCTGGGCACCGTGAAGTCACGGACGTACTACGCCCTGCACGCCCTGCGGCTGGCGCTGCAGGAACGGGGAATCGAGCCATGACCGCGGCGTGCAGGAGGTGGCGACCATGAGTGCGGAGCACGACGCCCTCAGGCAGGCGCTGGGAGGATACGTCCTGGGCACGCTGCCCTCGGCGGAAATGGAACAGGTGCGCGTCCACCTCACGGAATGCGCCGAATGCCGGGCCGAACACACCCAGCTGGCGGGACTGCCTGCGTTGCTGGCAACGGTGACCGAAGCCGAAGCCTCAGGCCAGACGGTGCCGACAGCCCACGGGGACCCGGCCGACCGGCTGGTGGCACGGGCAGCCGAAAGCGCGCAAGGCTCCTCGCCCGCACGGCCCGCCGTGCCTGTGGTACCGCAGGCACCACAGGCGGGTGCGCTGGAGAGGTTGCTGCAGCAGGCCGCGGCCCGACGCCGAAGGACCTGGCGTCTGCAACTGGCCGGCGCCGCCGCCTCCCTGGTGTTCATCGCTGCGGCGGCCGGCGGCACATGGCTGGCGGCCATCGGAACCGTGGGCAGTCAGGCGACGCCGCCCGGGCCGACCGCGCCGGCTGCCCGGCGCACCTTCTCCGGCAGCGACCCCACCACCGGCGTCACCGCCTCGGTGAAGGTCTACCCCTCTGCCTGGGGCAGTGTCCTGCGGGTCTCCGCCAAGGGTGCGCCCGCCGGAATCACCTGCCGGCTCCAGGCGGTCGGACCCGGCGGCGCCAGGACAGACGTCGCCACCTGGCGGGCAGGCCAGTACCCTCCCGGCACCACGATCCCAGGGGCGGTTGCCATGTCCCCGGAAGCCATCGAGCACTTTGAGATCCTCGCAGACAACGGTCAGAAGCTGGTCACCATCCGGGCGTGAGGCAAGGCCAAGACGGCGACGATGCAGCGCTTAGCAGGCATCCTCGCGTGGCGCCAAACCTCCGCCGGGAGGAGGCCGAAGCAGGCGCCCTGGTCCTTCTCGCGGCGCGCCGACGGTTTCCGGGCCCTGGTCACCCTCACCCCGGATCCGGCGAACCGGCCCAGTCCTCGGCCGACTTGATGCGTGAGTGCGCCGACGGGGCGTTCACTCCGTGTCCGGGTGCCCGGTGGCGCCGCCGGCGACCTCAACTCTCCTTTTCCTCCGAAGTCCGTGCAGCACGGAGAAGGGGATCCAGAGCGTCTGCACGCCGAGGGCCGCGACCGAGCCGAGATGCGGGCAGGGCATCGAGCTCCGGCAGAGACGAGTGCGCCCAGCCAGGTCGCCGGCACGGACACGACTCGCCAGAAGTCGAACAAAAGGGGCGAATAGCTCGAACCGTTCAGCATGCGTCGCCCGTGGAACTGAATGAGCGCCCATGCAGGATCCGGCCCACCGACCGCCCTGAAGGTGATGGCGGTCTCCCCCGTTCCGGTCTCCACGCATCCACAAAAGAGCGAAAAGATCATGTTTGTAACCGATTTCTCCAGCCCGAGTTCACTGCTCGGCCAGCCCTGCCACCACCAGGCGCTGCTCACCCTGCCTGCGCAGGAGGCGCACGTCTCCGCCGCTCGTCACTTCGCGGCCGATCTGCTGGAGACCTGGAGTGTGCCCGCAGGCGAGCGGGACTCCGCCGTTCTCATCGTCGACGAACTCGCTGCCAACGCCGCCCAGTACGGCCGCGAGCGCATGACCCTGCTGCTCGTCCTCGACCACGGCACTCTGCACATTGTGGTCACTGACTCCGGCACGACCGTGGAACGCCAGCGCCCCGACATCGCCCCCGACGAACACGGCCGCGGCACCGGCATCGTCCAGTACCTCGCCCAGTCGACCGAGGTCCACCAGACACGCAGCGGCCGCGAAGTCCGCGCCTGCCTGAGGTGCTCGCCATGACCGGCCCGGACATGCCGCACGAGCTGCGACCCCCTGCCGGGGCCGGCACTGCGGCACAGCAACGGGTCACCGGGGGCGGCTGCGGCGCCGGGTCACCCGACGACCCCGCCGAGTGGGCCTTCGCGACCCACAAGCCGTGCCCCATCGACGGCTGCCCGGTCCGGCCCGGGTGCGCATGCGGTCAGCGGCACACCCATCGGCCCTTGATCACAGCGACCCCGACCACGACACGGTGCTGTGTCAACGCTGCGGCGCCGACCCCGCGTACCGGCCAAGGTGTGAATGTGGACGTCACCCCGAACAGCGGCGAGGGCATCGGCGCCCCGCCCCCGCACGAGGCGTACGCGAATGCGCCAGACCTGCGCCGCGAGATGCACCAAGTGCTCGCCCTCGGGGCCGAACGCGACGGCCGCCAGGCCAGGCCCGTCACCGGCCCCCCGGTCAATGCGACGGCCGCCGAACGCGCCTGGCTGCTACGCCGGGCCGCCCTCATGGACCGGATGGCCCTCGACAACCCCGGCCCCGGCCCGGCCGCAGCCGCCGCAGAAACCGCCGAACAACTCGTCCTGCACGACCGCCGCCATCCCGACCTGGTGGTCGGCCCGCACCACCCCGACGCGATCACACTCGCCCCCAGCCGTCGCCTCTACGTCCGTCAGGAGTACGCCGCCTGGACGGCCGCCGGGCACCCCGGAATCTGAATCGACCCCGACCCGACGGGAAGAAGGACACATGACCCGCAAGGACATCGACACCCGGCACGCCCTCGCAGCAACCGGCCAATTCCACTTGCCTCGCCTTTCACGCCCGACAGCCATGCGTGAACGTCGCGCCGGCCGACGGCAGAAGCGGTCACGCGGGGGAAGGCCGATGAATGCACCGTGGCCGAACGCGAGGACCCATCGGCTGTTCCAGGTGCCCGAACGTGGTTGCTCCCAGGGGAAGCAGTTGGGCGTCCATCCGGCCCAAGCACCCCCGCGCATTCCGCGGGCCGGGCAGCCAGCGCAGGTGGCCCTGCAGGTCACAGGCTGCGAACTGCGCCTTGCCGTAAGCCTGTTGCCGTTCGAGCTGCCCGCGGTTGCGGCGGCGACGGGCGACGAAGTCACTTGTGAGGCCGGGCTGGACGACGCCGTGGGAATCTCCCGATGCCGCGGGCGGCGGACACCTGTGAAACCGCCGTGCCAAGTGCACCGGGAAGCCGCCTCCCAGTCGCCCGCGCACGAGACCGCGGGCGCGGGCACGCACGCCGGGCTGCCCGGCCACCTGCTGCGGATCCCCTTCTGCGACGACGAGTGCCAGGCATCCGTCGGTGGAGAGCCCTGCCGGGTCGTGGACATCAACCGCGTCCAGCAGCGTGATGTCCCGGCCGAGTGCGGCCGGGACGCGGAAGGGGAACTCTTCGCCGTATCGGCGGACGGGCAACCGTGCTGGACGCGCCCGCCGGAGAGCGATGGGGGCATGCTCGGGGGGCAAGTCACGATGCGCCGCGGGCGCTCCCGCTCCCACCGCTGCCACGCAGGACCAGGCGGCACGGATACCCGAGGCAGGTATGAAAGCCGTCGCAGGGGCCCGGCGGGTACTGGGCAGCGGCCTCTTCGGCAGTGCTGTACAGCTACGCACGGTAGCAAGCGTGCGTTCGGAGAGGTGGTGTGACGATGTTCCGCAATGCGCTGGAGCCCTGGCACCTGCTGCTCCTGGTCGCGGTCGTGGTTTTGGTCTTCGGCTCGAAGAAACTGCCCGACACCGCCCGGGCGCTGGGCAAGTCCGTACGGATCCTCAAGAGCGAGACCAGGGCCATGAAGGACGACGGCGCCTCACACGAAGCACACCCCGAACCTGAGCCTGCACCGGCACCGGCACCGGCACCGGCACCGCGGACGATCTCGGGCGCTCCCGGAGACACCGCCACCGCCCGCACCGTGCCCACGGACAGCACGACCAGCCACTGACGCAGGGCCGGTGGGTCTCCGGTCTGCCGCACGAGATGAGGACGTGGCGTGCCCCAGTCGGTCCGCAACAAGGAGAAGGATCCCGAGGGGCGGATGCCGCTCGCAGAGCACCTTCGTGAACTCCGCAAGCGGCTTGCCAAGGCCGCCTTGGCCATCCTGGTCGTCACGATCGCCACGGCCTTCTCCTACAAGGACATCATCAACTTCTTCACCAGGCCGGTGCTGGACTCGGTCGGATGCCCGACGTCCTTCGCCGATCTGGCCAAGCAGACCGCGCACACCACCTGCGCGCGTATCACGATCAACGGTCTGCTCGCGCCGTTCACCCTGGCGCTGAAGGTGTCCCTGATGGCTGGCGTCGTGCTGGCCTCACCGATATGGCTGTACCAGCTGTGGGCGTTCGTTGCCCCCGGCCTGCACAAGCACGAGCGGAAGTACGCCTACGCGTTCGTCGGCGCGGGCGTCCCGCTGTTCTTCGGCGGCGCCTTCTTCGCCTACAAGGTGCTGCCCACGACCGCGAAGGTGTTGATCGACTTCACCCCGCACGGGGTGGACAACCTGCTGCCGCTGGACGATCTACTCGACCTCGTCACCCGCATGGTGGTCGTCTTTGGTCTCTCCTTCGAGATGCCGCTGCTGCTCGTGATGCTGAACCTCACCGGGGTGCTGTCCGGCCGGCGGATGCTCCGCTGGTGGCGCGGCATGACGCTGGGGATCACGGTCTTTTCGGCTGTGGCGACGCCGAGCACGGACCCGCTGACCATGCTGGCGCTGGCCGCGCCGATCTTGGTGCTCTATTTCGCCGCCGTTGTCTTTTCGCTTCTCAATGACCGGCGCAAGGCCCGCAGAGAGGCAGTGGGAGCCGCCGACGGGGCAGGACGGCCGCACCTTCAGTTCGGGGAGCAGTTCGACCCTGTGGACCGGGAGGGTCGAGCCGCGCCGCAGCCGTGCAGCAGCAGGTCGACGGCGGCCGAGCCGACGGCCCGCTTGGGCGGGGCCACTGCGGTCAACGGCGGTGGCCGAGCGCCGCGAAGACGTCGTCGTAGCTGATCAGTGCCAAGTCCTCGGGCACGGACAGGCCCCGCGCGCGCAGCAACGCCGGGAGCTGGATGGCGTCCTGGTCGTTGTGTACGAGCGCCGCTCGGACCCCCTTCTCGACGGCCTCGGCGAGTCGGCCGGCCGCCCGCTCGGGGGCCGTGGCGGGGTCGTCGATGACGATCGTCGATCACCGGCTGCGGGGTCAGGCCGAGGGCCGCACAGCCTTCGGCGTAACCGCTGCGCACCATCATCACCGTCCAGATGTCGCAGCGGGCCGCGAGGGTGACCGCGTCGTGGCCGAGCGCGGCCAGGTGACGCAGGGCGAGCAGGACTCGGTGGTGGTGGTCGGAGCTGACCGAGTCGAGTTCCGCGGCAGGTGTGGAGTCCTTCCGCGCCCGACCTGAGCAGCTGTTCCGCCTGCCCGCGGTCCGCCCCGGGCTCAAGCGGCTGACCGAGCGCGGCATCCTGGTCGAGACCCGCTGATATCAGGTGCGGTCCAGCGTGCCTAGAGCCAACGGATGATAGTCGGTGCGGTACGCCAGTCGACCCGCGGAGGTCAGCTGGAAGTGCTCCCCGGCGCCCGGCATGCACACCTTGGGGTCGCTACGTTCGTCGAAGTTGTCCACATTGAACTCCGCGTCGCGGCTCACCACCCGGAACAGGGAGATCTCCCCGTAGCACGGCACATGGGACACCCCGATGGTGCCGCACAACCGGTCCACCGCGCAGCCGTTGGTGATGGTCAAAGTGATCGTGAAAGTTTTGCCGTTCTCATCGCGCGCGGTGCCGCGCCAGTGGCCGACCATGGCCGCGATCGTGCTTGCGCCCCGGTTCCCCGCACTGGTCGGCGCAGTGGTGCCGGTGGACGGCGCCGTCGAGTTGGCCGCGGGCTGACCCGGGCTGGCCGGCAGCACCCGCACTAACAGCGTCACCCCGCCGGTGATCAGTGCCGCCACAATGACGCCAATGGCGCCCCATGCCTCTTTGCTGACAGATCTTCGGGTATCCGAGTCCGCCATGCAGAGCCCTCCCAGATTGACGGGACTGCGCCGATGGTACTGGCCCGCGCATCGGCATCCAACACACCGTGGATGACCTGGTCACTGGCTCGGCGAGCGCCCACCAGGCGGGCCCGGCGGGTGTAGCCCCGGAAGGCAGACCAGGAACATCTCCTCCACCGCGCCGTTCCGAGCCTCCACCGTGCCCTTGCGGTACGGCTTGCAGGCCGGCGGATCCTCTACCTCCCCCGCGGGGCGATCTTGGTTGATATACGCTGCGCCTGACTTGTTCGAACAGTTCGGCGAATCCGTGCCACCGGATACGCCCTGCCCGGGGGGGCATTCCCATGACTGCGCAGTCCCGCGCGGTGCTCGGCATCGCGCTCACTCCCGTCCTCGCCCTGGCGGCCACGGCCCCGGCAGCCGCCCACACCACCGCCACGGCAGCGGCTACCGGCACCACCGCCACGGCCGCCGGCACTGCCCCGGCCGCCGTCGGGACGCGTGCGCCGGGCCCGTGGGGCACCCGCACCCTGCACGCCTCGAACCCCGACCCCGGCTCCGTCTCGGGCGGGGTGGTCGCCCTGGTGTCGGCCGGGAACGGCGCCCTCGTCTCTCTCACCGACGGGCACTCCCGTTTCACCCGGATCCGGCCGGCCGGCAGCACCAGCTGGCTCGCCCCGCAGTCCTGGCCGGACGCCGGCGGGTTCAACACCGAGCTGGTCTCGCTCGGCGACGGCTCGGTACGCCTGGTCTGGGCGGAAAAGCGCGCCGACGACCACTACAACTACTGGCTGAAGGTGGCCACCCTCGCGCCCGGCGCGACCGCCTTCTCCGAGCCCGAGTATGTCGCCGAGGTCCCCGAGCACGCCTACTACCACCTGGCGGCGGCCCCCGACGGTCGACTGATCGCCGTGTGGTCGGTCTACGGCGTCGTGAAGGTCGCCGAGAAGGCCGGCCCGGAGGCCGCGTGGACCGCTCCGGCCGACCTCAACGAGCAGCCGCCGTCCGGCAGCCGGACCATCTCGGGCATGGAACTGGCGGTCGCCAAGGACGGCACCGCCCTGCTGGTGTGGCAGTGGCAGGCGAGCAAGGCCGTCGTCGCCCTCGAGAAGGCTCCCGGCGCGACCTCCTGGACCGCGGTCAAGGACTTCCCGGTCCCGGGCGTGGACCTGGCGCGCCCGAAGGTGTTCGCCAATCCGCAGGGCGGCTTCGACGTGTTCTACGACGACCTCGCGCACCTCATGCACACGCGCCGGGCCGCCGGCGCCACGGAGTGGAGCACCCCCCGGTCCGCCGCCGACTATGGCAGCACGTACGGGATGTCGGCGCCCGTGTACCTGCCCAACGGCGATCTCTTCGTCGCCGGCTCGCCCGGCTACGCGACCGGCCCCTGGTACGCGGTGCGCTCGGCCGCCACCGGTGTCTGGCAGACGTACACGCAGACCTTCTCCACGCACAAGAAGGTGCGCGCGGTCGCCGCGACCGCTACCTCGGGCGGCACGGTCACGGTGACGTGGCGGGAGGGCTACTTGGGCCAGGAATACGCGATGGCCTCCGTCTTCAAGGGCGGCACCTGGTCCGCCGCGCGGCGGCTGAGCGCGACGAGCGCCCAGTTCGCCGGTGTGCCCAAGGTGGCCGCCGATGCGCTCGGCCGCCCTGTCGTGCTGTGGGACGAGTACATGACGACCGAGACGAACGTCTACGCCCTGGACGGCGTCTACCAGGCAACCACCACCAGCCGCGCGCTGCCCAAGTGGCGTGACTACACGGACGACGGCAAGGCCGACCTGTTCGGCCGGGACAGCAGCGGCCTGAAGGTGTACGCGGGCGACATGACGAAGCTGTCCGCGGGGCAGCGCGCGAGCAGCTGGCCGACGGGCACGCTGGTGGTGCCGTTCGGTGACCTCGACGGCGATGGCTGCAACGACGTGTTCGTCCGCTACCCGAAGGGCGAGGCCGACGTCTACCCGACGATCTGCGGCGGGCTGCCCGACCAGTCGTCGTTCCACGTCAAGGTGTCCTCCGACTGGAGCGGGTACGACGCGGTCGTCTCGCCCGGCGACGTGACGGGCGACGGCCGGGCCGACCTGCTGGCCCGGTCCGCCTCGACCGGGAAGCTGTACGTGTACGCGAGCAACGGCACGGGCGGCTTCAAGGCCCGCACGCTCGCCGGGTCCGGCTTCGGCAGCTACAAGAAGCTGATCGCCGCCGGGGACCTCGACGGCGACGGCAAGAACGACCTGCTGGCCCTCGACGCGTCGAACGAGCTCTGGCGGTTCGGCGGGACCGGCGCCGGCACCTTCAAGCCCCGGTCGCTGGTGTTCAAGGACTGGGGCACCACCTACAAGGACGTGGTCGGCGGGCTCGACCTGTCCGGTGACGGCCGGGCCGACCTGATTTCGCTCGACAAGGACGGCCACGCCTGGCTGAACCGGGGCAACGGCCACGGCGGCTTCGACAGCCGGTCGCAGGTCGGCAAGACCACGAACTGGTCGAACATCCGCATCTCCTGACGACGCGGACCCGCGGCCCACACGGGACCACAGGGATCGGGGGCCGGCTCCGCGTCCGGTTCCGGCGGGTCCGCCCGGACCAACTCGACCCGGAAGGGCAGGACGACCGGCCGGGCCCGCCCCACGTACGCCGGCCCGGCCGCCGCATCCAAGGCGGCCGGCAGCGGAGTACGGGCGGTGCCTTCCGGTCCGCGGGTACGCCCACACCATCAACCCAGCCACGCCTGGCCGAGTGACACTGAGATGCGGATCTGCCAGGAACCGGTCCAGGATCGAACGACCGTGCTGCCCGAGCGCGGACTCCGGACACAAGTGGTGATGGCGACCGGCTCCGGGAAGGCCCTCGTCGCAGTGCGCAGTGCGCAGCGCGGAGGAATTGTCAAGACCACCTGTGGATCGGGAGTTCGCGGCTCTGTCCGCCCCTAAGGCCGCTGCGAGGGAAGTGGTTGCAGCGTGGGCCAGCGGGTGAGCATTGCGTCGCGCATGGCCATGGTGAGCTGCCCTAGATTCTCGAGCTCGCTGCCGCGTGTGGCCATCTGGCTGATGGTCCTAAGGCGATGGACGAGCCGCTGCCGAGCCGTCGCGGTGTCCCACCGCCAGTCTCTGTTGGGGACCTTGGACAGGTGGTCGGCGGTCCCCCGGTAAGCCCGCTCAACCAGCGCATCGCCTCGAAGCAGCCAGCCCGCGCACGCGTCGGTGAGATCGCCCTGGACATCGGCGCCTGTCGCATGGCGCCAGGCCGTGCGGTAGGCGGCCTCCGCCGCGTCCAGTAACGGCTGAGCCGGGGCTGTGACACACCAGCAGGTCGGGAAGCCGACGCGAAGGTAGGCGAGTTCCACGAGCCCATTGCCGAGCGCGGCCTGTTCGAAGTCGATGAACCTGACTCCGCTGCTGGTGTGCATGTCGTTGCCGGGGCAGGGATCGCCGTGCAGCAGGGCATGCCCGGACGCGTAGGTCAGGCGGTTCACGAGGTCGTCCAGTTCGGTCCGCACCGCGGATGGGACCGTGCTGCCGAGTTGCTGAGCAAGTCCGAGGAAGGAGTCGATGTCATCTCGGGTGGGACCGGACCAGGTTGGGAGAAGGCCGATGTCGTCAGGACTCGTGGCTGCGTGGAGTCGGGCCAGCGCCTCGGCATAGCCGACCTGTCAATCCCCCCGATCTGTGGAGACCTTCCTATGCAGCCAGTTCCTCGGTGAGGCTGGCCTGGTAGCTGTGTTCGTAGTCGATCGGGCTCTTGA